>JAIXTK010000285.1 GCA_027483995.1 Acetobacteraceae bacterium | reverse complement strand
GGCAGCCTCTCGCCCTTCGCGCTGCTGCAGGAAATCCGCGAGTGGTTCGATGGGCCGGTGGCGCTTTCGGGCTCCATCGCCAATGGCGGCGCGGTGCTGGCGGCGCAGGCCGCGGGGGCGGACGTGGCCTATATCGGCAGCGCCTTCATCGCCACGCATGAGGCGAATGCGGCCGAGGGCTACAAGCAGATGATCGTGGACAGCTCGGCGCAGGACATCCTCTACACCAACGCGATCACCGGCGTGCACGGCAACTACCTGATCCCGACACTGGTGAAGAACGGACTTGATCCCGCGAACATGCCGGTGGCCGACAAGAGCCAGATGAGCTTCGCCGACAACAAGCCGAAGGCGTGGAAGGATATCTGGGGCTCCGGCCAGGGCATCGGCGCGGTGAAGGAAGTGGTGGGTGCTGCGGAGTTGGTGGACCGGCTGGCGGCCGAATACGCCGCGGCGCGCACCCGGCTCGGGCTGCCCACGGCGGCTTCCTCCTGGGCGGCCGGCTGATGTTCGGGGATATCGCGGGGAAGGTCGCGCTGGTGACCGGCGCGTCTTCCGGGCTGGGCGAGCGGTTTGCCCGCGTGCTGGCCGCGGCCGGGGCGAAGGTGGCGTTGGCGGCGCGGCGGGTGGAGCGGCTGGAGGCGCTGGCGGCCGAGCTGCGCGCCGGCGGGGCCGAGGTGCAGGCGGTGGGGATGGATGTGGCCTCCGTCGCCTCCGTTCAGGCCGGTGCCGCGGCGGTGCTGGCCGGGCTTGGGCCGATCGACATCCTGGTGAACAACGCGGGCATTTCGATCCAGGCGAAGCTGGAGGCCGTGACGGAGGATGACTACGACGCGGTGATGGATACCAACCTGAAGGGCGCGTTCTTCCTGGCCCAGGCGGCGGCGAAGCAGATGATGGCGGCCAAGCGCGAGGGGCGGATCATCAACATCGCTTCCATCGCCGGGATGCGCGCCATCGGGCAGCTTTCCACCTATGGCATGAGCAAGGCGGCGCTGATCCAGATGACGCATGCCATGGCGCGCGAATGGGGGCGGCACGGCATCAACACCAACGCCATCGCGCCTGGCTACATCGCCACAGAGATCAGCGCCGATTTCCTCAAGACCGAGGCGGGCGGGAAGTGGGTCGGCTCCCTGCCGCGCAAGCGCATGGGCGAGGCGAAGGACCTGGATGGGCTGCTGCTGCTGTTGTCTTCGGGCGAGGCGGCGCGGTTCATCAACGGGTCTGTCATGGTCGCGGATGACGGGTTCACGTCGCTCTAGGAGGGACGGAGATGACACTTCGACTGGGCCTCGTCGGGCTTGGGCAGATCGCCCGGAACCGGCACGTGCCGAGCATCGCCGCGAGCGCGGATTTCACCCTGGCGGCGCTGGCCGATCCGCGCGGTGGTGATGCGGTGGCGGGCGTGGCGATCGCGGCGGATCACCGCGCGATGTTGGCGGATGCTAGCATCGAAGCAGTCGTGATTTGTACTCCGCCCGCCGCACGCTTCGCGATTGCGCGAGAGGCGCTGCTGGCCGGCAAGCATGTGGTGCTGGAGAAGCCGCCGGCGGCCACGATGGGCGAGGCGGCGGCGCTGGCGCAGCTGGCGGCGCGGGAGAAGCTTGTGCTGTTTGCCACCTGGCACTCGCAATACAACAATGCGGTGGAGGAAGCGCGGCGCTTCCTGGCCGGGAAGAAGCTGGCGTCCTTCCGTGTGGACTGGAACGAGGATTTCCGGAAATACCACCCGGACCAGAGCTGGATCTGGGAGGCGGACGGGCTGGGCGTGTTCGACATGGGGATCAACGCGCTGTCGGTGCTCAGCCGGTTGTTCGCCAACCCGCCTTTTGTGCGCGCGGCCGAATTGCGCATCGCGGAGAACCATGCGGCGCCGCTTTCGGCGGTGCTGCAGTTCGGCTCGCTGGATGGCGATGGCGCGATGGAGATGCACATGGATTGGGGCCATACCGGGCCCGACCAGCGCGAGATCCGCATCGCCACGCAGTGCGGCCATGCGCTGGAGTTGCTGGAGAGCGGCGGGAAACTGGTGATCGACGGGGTGGTGGCGGTGGAGGAGAAGCGGGCGGAGTATCCGATGCTCTATGCGCGCTTCGCCGAGCTGGTGGCGCGAGGGCGCAGCGATGTTGACCTGGTGCCGCTGCAGATGACGCTGGATGCGTTGGCGCTGGGCCGGCGGATGGTGCTGCCGCGGTTCGACGGGTAGCGGTTTGGGCATGGGTTATCGCCGCGGGACGCGGGGTTTTCGCGACGGATTCAGGATGTGATTGGGGTGTTCGGGCGCCATGGCGGCGCGCGGGCGGCCTGTTGCGGAAGGATTTCGGGCGCGCGGTGGCCCGACAGGGTGATGCCGCGGTTGGGGTGGCCGCGCAGGAGCCAGCCGAGCTCCGCCCGCAGCTGGAGCAGGCGGCGCATTGCGTAGGGGTTCTGGGCGGAGTCCAGGTCTTCGGCGAGATCGCTGTGGGTGGAGAAGAGCCAGTCCTGGCGCAGGGCGCGCAGGGTGTGGCCGGTGGTTCGGGCCATTCCGAAGGCGCCGAACAGGGCGAGAAGCATGAGCTTCAGGGCCGCCGGAATCCGGGCGTGCAGAATCGCCCGCGCCCAGGGGCGCGGTGCATCGGCTTGGCTCGGTGCGGCGGGTTGATGTGGCATTGGGGATAACTATCCACGACGCAACACCGGTGGCAAGGAAAATTTATTGGTGTCTCGGATTTTTTTCTG
>JAIXTK010000113.1 GCA_027483995.1 Acetobacteraceae bacterium | reverse complement strand
CCTTTCTCCGATCCGACCGAAGTGCCGTTGAACGACGTCAAGGTGCGCGATGGCGGCGATATCGACCTGCTGCCGGGAAGGCCGATCCAGGCCTTCCCGGCCATCGAGGCCGCCGCCGGCGCGGTGCTGGATGCCGGCGCGATCCCGGTGGCGATCTGCGGCGACGGCTCCGGCTCCCTGCCGTTGATGCGCGCCGCCGGCAAGCGCCATCCCGGCATGGTGGCGCTGCATATCGACAGCCACACCGATGCCTACGCGCTGCCCGATACCGATCCGCTGGACCCCTCCACCCAGTTCACCCATGCCGCCACGGAAGGGGTGATCGACGTCTCCCGCTCCTGGCATGTGGGCATCCGCGGCTTCACCTCCGTGCCCGGCATCATCTCCCGCGCCCGCACCATGGGGTTCGGCGTGGTCACCACGGAGGACCTGCTGCGCCGCGGCTTCGCCCAGACCATGGCGGAGTTCCGCGACAGCGTGGGCCAGCGGCCGGTTTATCTCTGCTGGGATATGGATATCTTCGACCCCAGCGTGGCACCGGGCGTCTGCACCCCCACCTGGGGCGGGCTGAGCGCGCGCGAGGGGATCGAGCTGATCCGCGAATGCCACGGCCTCAACATCGTGGCGATCGACTTCAACACCGTGAGCCCGCCGCAGGACGTGGCCGACCAGGCCGCCTTCCTGTGCGCGCATATGGTGATGGAGGCGATGCTGCTGCTCAGCCGGCGGCTTGGTGTCGCGCCGTAGCGCCTTGGTTCAGATGTATTTCTTGAACCTCAGATAGGCCACAGCGCCGGCGGTGATCAGCACCGTCAGCACCAGCACGCCCATCCAGGCAGCCACATAGGCGCCACGGCCGGAGGCGCGCGCCTGGGCGCGCGGCGCTTCGCGGCGTTCGGTGGCCTCGACATGGTCGGCCAGGGTACGGGGTTTCTTCTTGGCCATGCTGATCCGGAGTGAGCGCGCACCTCGCGCCACGGGTTACGTAATATCTCGCCCCCACCCTGCGCAAGCATGCACGGCGGGGCCGGGTGCGTTTGTCATGCGATTGACCGCGCCGCGCAAGGGAGGCGAGGCTCAGGCGGGCACGCCGAGATGTATGCGGGAAATGGCCGCGATCAATTCCTCGCGTGGCACCGGCTTGCTGAGGCAGGCATCCATGCCCGCCGCGCGGCAACTGGCCACCACCTCGCTACCCGCCTCGGCGGTGAGGCCGATAATGTGCAGGCGGCGCGGCGGGCCGTCGGTGTCGTCGCGCTCGTCGCGTCGGATCAGGCGGGTGGCCTGCAGCCCGTCCATCCCAGGCATCTGCAGGTCCATCAGCAGCGCGTCATAGGCGAAGCGGCGCACGATCGATACGGCCTGGGCACCATCCTCCACCACCTCCACCCGGGCACCGGCGCGCTGCAGCATGGCGCGGGTGACGATCTGGTTGGTGGGGTTGTCCTCCGCCACCAGGATGCGCAGGCCGGCCAGCGGCGCGGGCGGGGCAGGGGGCTCGGCCAGCGTTGGGGCCAGGGTGGGTGCGGGCAGTGGCAGCGGCTCGGCGGCCAGCATGGCGATCACGCTGCGCAGCCGGGTGGCGAGCACGGGCTTCAGCAACTGGGCGTCGAACAGTTCCAGCCCCTCGCGGGTTTCGCCCGTTTGTCCGGAGGCGCAGAGCACCAGCCGCAGCGGCATGCCGCCGGAGAGCGCGGGGTCGGCGCGCAGCGCGCGGGCGAAGGAGAGCCCGTCCATCACCGGCATCACCCGGTCCACCAGCACCATCTGGTACGGCGTGCCGGCGCGGGCGGCTGCACGCAGCAGGGCCAGCGCGGCCACGCCATCCTCGGCCGTGTCGGCCATGGCTCCCAGGCCTTCCAGCTGGCGGACCATGATTTCCCGGTTCATCGGCAGGTCGTCCACCACCAGGCAGCGCTGGCCGCGCAGCGGGGTGGGGTCGGCATCCGGCGCGCCGTGATGCGGGCGCAGCGTGAGGGTGTACTGGAACTCGCTGCCGCCGCCCGGCCGCGCCGCCGCGGCGATGCTGCCGCCCATCGCCTGCACCAGCTGCCGGCAGATCGCCAGCCCCAGCCCGGTGCCGCCGAACTGGCGGGCGATGGAGGCATTGGCCTGGCTGAACCGTTCGAACAGCATCGGCAGGCGGGTGGGATCCACGCCGATGCCGGTATCGGCCACGGTGATGGAAAGCTGCAGCAGGCCATCCGCGCGCGGCGATGCCTCCAGCGTGATTTCCACCCAGCCGCGCTCGGTGAACTTCACCGCATTGCCGACGATGTTCAGCAGCACCTGGCGGAAGCGGCCGGGGTCGCCCACCACCGCCACCGGCAACCCGTCGCCCAGGCGGCACACCAGCTCCACGCCCTTCACCGCGGCGGCGGGGGCGAACAGCTCCGTCACCGTCGCCACCTCCTCCTCCAGCACGAAGGGGATCGATTCCAGCTCGAAGGCGCCGGCTTCGATCTTGGAGAAATCGAGGATGTCGTTCAGCACCGTCAGCAGATGCTCGGCGGAGGATTGGATGGTGCGGGTGTAGCGCGCCTGCTCCTGGTCCAGCCTTGTTTCCATCAGCAGCCCGGCCATGCCGATCACGCCGTTCATCGGCGTGCGGATCTCGTGGCTCATCGCCGCCAGGAAATCCTGCTTGGCGCGGCCATCGGCGAGCGCCCGGCGTTCGCTGCGGCTGAGGTGGTCGCGCTGCAGCCAGAGCTGGTCGGCCTGGCGGAACAGCAGCCAGAGGGCCCCGAACACCACCATGCACACGGCGGTGAAGCTGGCGCACAGCACCAGCGCCTCCACATGCCAGCCGGCGAAGGCGGCATCGGTGCCCTGGCTGGCGGTGACCACGAAGGGCGAGCGGGCGGTGGTGACGTAGCTGGCGATCACCTCGCGGGACGCGGGCACCTCGCGCGCGCCCTGCACGCCACGCCAGGTGCCGGTGGGCAGGCCGGGCAGGTAGTGGGCGAAGGTGGGCACCTCCGCATCGCGCCGGCCGGTGGCGGAGGCGGGCAGGTCTGTGGCGAGCAGCAGCGTGGCGTCGTGGCCATGCAGCCGCAGCTCGGTGCCGAAGACGCGGGCGGATTGGCGCAGGATCGCGGCCAGCTGCTCGCCGTCCAGCAGCGCCACCACGGCGCCGGCGGGGGCTCCGTCGCGCCCAACGGCTGCGCGGGCCAGGGGCAGGGCCCATTGCGTGGGCGGGTGGCCGGGATCGGCGGCCACGGGCAGGGGCGGGCCCTGTATCATCGCGGCCGGGGCGCCCTGGCGGGTGGGGTCGGCCAGCGGGCGTAGCCAGGCCTGGCCTTCCAGCGCCGTGGCGTGGAAGGCGGTATCGGTGCTGTGTTTCACGCGCAACGCGGGATCGAGCAGCACGAGGTCGCGCACCAGCGGCAGGTCGCGCAGGCGCTGGCGCAGGGTGGCGGTCTCGGTGATGGCATCGGGGGCGGCGAGGTCGAACAGCAGCGCATCCACCGCCTGAACGGTGCGCGCGAGTTCGGCCGCGGCGGATTGGGCAGCGCGCAGCGTGGTGGCTTCGGCATGTGCCTCGGCACGGTTGTAGCCGTCGCGCAGCAGGCCCAGGAACAGGCCCAGCAGCGTGAGCATGGCGATGGCGGCGCCGACGCCGAACAGGCCGCGCGGCGTCATTGCACGGGCGCCGCCGGGGGTGGCCGACGGGTCCTGATCCCTGCCTGGTCGCCATGTCTGCGCCATGCGCCGGCCGTTGCCTCCGCGCCGCCGGACTGCAGGCCGGCTTCACCCCGGCGGCGGGATGGCACCGTGGGCGACGGACGAGGCCGCGCGCCATGCCGTGGCTTCCCATGCGGGAGCTTACACACAGGTTACCAACGCGTGGAGATCGTGCCGGGCTTCTGCCGGGGGGCGCGATGGGCCACAGTGCGGCGATGCGGTCTTTGGGATCCCGGCTGGTGGTGGCGTGGGTGCTTTCGCTGATGGCCGCATTGGCCGTGGGCGCGGTGCTGGTGCAGCTGTACCGGCTTTCCAGCGCGGCGCAGGCCGGGTTGCGCACGGCGGTGCTGGAGCAGGGCTGCGCGCTGCTGACCGAAACCTATGGCTTCTACGTCGCCGGCTGGGCCGGGCCGGGCCAGGCGCGGGAGCTGGAGGGATTCCGGCGCGAATTGCAGGGCGTGGTGGGCATGGCGCTGGCCGGGCGGCCTGGGCTGGAGGCGGGGGTCTGGCAGACCGAAGGCGCGGGCGAGGTGCTGGCGGGCGACCCCGGCACACTGCGTGCCGTCCTCGCCCAGGCCGCCGCCGCCGCACTGCGCGAGGACGATGCGGTGGGGTTCGAGGATGAGGGCCGGCTGGGCCTGGCCTGCCCGCTGGGCGGGCCGGTGGCGGGGCTGGTGGGCTGGGTGGCGCAGCGCAGCGCCGGCACGCCGGGG
>JAIXTK010000036.1 GCA_027483995.1 Acetobacteraceae bacterium | reverse complement strand
GTCAGGTGAGGCTGCGGGGGAGGTCCTGGGGGGCGGGGCGGATGGGGAAGTCCAGGGTCCAGAGGGTGCCGTTGGTGGCGTTGAGGGTGACGGTTCCGTCGATTTGTTGGGCGAGGCGGCGGACGAGGCCGACGCCGTGGCGTTTGCTGCCGGGTTGTTCGGTGAAGCCGGTGCCGGTGTCGGCGATCGTGAGGGTGGCGGCGGTGGTGCCGGGGGTTTGGGTGAGGCGGATGGTGACGGTTCCGGTGCCTTCGGGGAAGGCGTGGTCGTAGCTGTTGGCGATGGCTTCGGCGGCGATCATGCCGATGGCGGTGACGGTATCGAGATCGACGACGATGTTCTGGACGTCGCAGAAGATATTGATGCCGTCGTGCTGCTGGCTTTGCAGGCCAGGCAGGCTTTGGCAGAGGGCGGTGAGGTAGACGCCGAGGTCGATGGCGCGGCCGAGGCCGGTGCCGAGGAGCTGTTCGTAGACCTCTGACAGGGTGACGACGCGGCGGATGATGCTGTGCATGGAGCCTTGGGATTCCGCCGAGGCGGGGAGCTTCATGTGCCGGGAGAGCATGGAGTAGACGAGCTGGAGGTTGTTGCGGACGCGGTGCTTCAGCTCTTCGGCCAGGACATCGCGTTCGGCGATGAGGCGATCCTTCTCGGTGACGGCGGCTTCCATCGCCTCGATCGTGCGCTGGAGGAGGGCGTTGCGTTCGCCGGTGGCGACGGCTTCGGCGAGGATGTTGGCGAAGCCGGTGAGGAAGTTGACGTCGTGGATGTCGTAGGTGGTTTGTTCGGCGCTGTCGATTTCGAGGACGCCGAAGGGGGTTCCGTCGAGCCGGCTGATCAGGACATCGACGGAGGAGATGATGTGGTGCTCGCCGTAGAAGGCGGGGAAGTTGTAATCCCGGGCCTGGGTGAGGTCGTAGATGATGACGGGCTTGCCGGTGGAGAAGGCGCGGCCCTGGGGTGAGGTTTCGTCGGCCTGGGAGACGACCTGGCCGACGATGCCATCGTGCCAGCCGAAGCCGGCGACGATGAGGAGGTCGTTTTCGACGGGGCGGTAGCGGCAGACCTTGCAATAGGGGGCACCGAGGCCTTCGGCGCAGACGCGGGCGGCTTCGGCGAGGATTTTCTGGAGGTCGCGCTCGCGGAAGGCGAAGGAGCCGAAGGCGGCCAGGGCGGCCTGCTGGCGAAGAAGCTTTGAGACTTCGTCTGCGGTCATGACTTAACCGAAATTAACGAATTATGTTGTAAAGAACAACGAACGAGGCGCATACTAAACTTGTCAGCCAATTCCCATGAGTGGGTATTACGGAGAAACATGAAACCTGGCCCTGTTGTATTAATCGTTGAAGACGACCTGATCATTGCCGATTACCTGGAGGAGACGCTCCAGGATGCCGGATTCGAGGTGTGCGGGATCGCGCGTACGATTTCCGAGGCGATTGCCCTGGCGCGGCGGCATCATCCGTCGCTTGGCGTGATCGACCTGAAGCTTTCCAACGGCGAACAGGGGACGCAGGTGGCGGCTGCCCTTTGTGAAGAGGGCGCTATCGGAATCCTATACGCAACGGGGAACTCGCGCCATCCTCTTCTGGATGATGCGGTGGGGGATGCGTGCATCAGCAAGCCCTATACCAGCGAGCGGATCGTGGCCGGGGTGCGGATTGTGGCGGAGCGGATGGCGAAGCGGGCGCTGCCGCCGGTGTTTCCCGAGGGGTTCCGGCTGCTGAATGTCGGGGGCTGCGGGGCCTAGAGCGGTAGCCGACCTGATAGACGGTCGGCCACCACTCTAGCTCTTTGTTTTGGCGAGCAACTTAAGCCTATCGGATGATTCCATCCGGTCGGCTGTTGCTCTAGGCCGCGCGGCCGGGCTTGGGCCAGCGGCGGCTGGCTTCGGGGAGGACCTGTTCGATGAGCAGGCGGGTTTGGTGGAGCGTGTCTTCGCCACCGGTTGCCAGCGGGCGGAGGATGAATTTCTGGGCGCCGGCTTCGATGTAGGCGGCGAGGCGGGCGAGGATGGTGTCTGCGGTGCCGATGGCGAAGTGGTCATCGGGGTCTTGCCCCGTGCGCTTGGCGTAGGCGGATTTGAGGCGGGCGAGGCTGGGGTCGTCGGGGCTGCCGAAGCGGAAGGGGAAGGCGGCGCCGTAGTGGTCTTCGTCGATGGGGCGGCCGGCTTCGGCGCTGGCGTCGCGGATGGATTGGATGAGGGGGGCGAGCTGGGCGGGGGTTTCGGCGCCGGCCTGCCAGCCGGTGCCGTATTTCGCCGTGCGGCGGATGGCGGCTTCGGAATTGCCGCCGATCCAGAGGGGGAGGTTTCCCTGCACCGGCTTGGGGGCGATCTGGGCGGCCTGGAGCTGGAAATGTTTGCCTTCGTAGGTGACGGGCTCTCCGGTGAAGAGGAGGGCGAGGATTTCCAGCGCCTCATCCGTTACGCGGCCGCGGGTGGTGGTGTTGGGGTTCAGTGCCTGCCATTCCGGCGCGCGGGGGGAGCCGATGCCGTAGGCGGGGAGGAGGCGGCCTTCGGAGAGGACGTCGATGGTGGCGATCTGCTTGGCCAGGAGCACGGGATCGCGCATGGCGAGCGAGATGACGTTGACGCCGAATTTGAGGCGCCTGGTGCGGCCGGCCAGGGCGGCCATGGTGGTGACGGATTCGAGGATGGGGGTGGCGGAGACGATGCGGTCGGTTTGCCAGAGGCTGTCGATGCCGCCGTGTTCGCAGAGATCGACCCAGCGCCAGAACTCCGACGCGGTGGCGAAGGGGTAGTCGGCGAGGCCCAGGCCGATGGCGACTCTTTGGGGGGCTGGGCGCATGGCGGGGGCTTTCGGGTGGGGGCCCGGCCGGCAGCGCAAGGCCGCCGGCCGGGCTGCGGCTCAGGCGGCCTTGGCGAGGGTGACGCCGGCGGCGTCGAAGGCGGTGAAGAGCTTGGAGTCCTGTTCCGCGGTGAGCTGGGTGTGCGGCGGGCGGATGATGGTCCAGGCGGGGTTTTGGGTGTTGCGGGCGACGAGGGATTTCAGGGCCGGGATCAGCGGGACGGAGGTGACGGCGCGGCGGATGAGGGTGAGGGTGGCCTGGGCCGCCTCACCTTCCGCGTTGTTCCAGTTGGAATAGACGCGCTGGCTGACGGAGCAGCCGACATTGGAGGCCGCCGTGATGCAGCCGGCGCCGTTGGCGTTCAGGGTGGCGTGGAGCAGGCTGTCGTCACCGCAATAGACCTCGAAGCCTTCGGAGGCGAAGGCGTCGGCGTAGCCGCGGGTGTTGGCCCAGTCGCCGGTGGAATCCTTGATGCCCTTGAACTTGCCGGGGTAGGCGCGGAGCAGGCGCTCGATGAGGGTGTTGGTGATGGGGACGGCGGATTGGGCGGGGAAGTGGTAGAAGAACAGCTTGATGTTCCCGCCGACGCGCTGGACCACTTCGGAGTAGTAGGCGAACAGGCCGTCTTCCGAGGGGTTCTTGTAGAAGAAGGGCGGCAGGAGCAGGACGCCGCGGATGCCGAGTTCCTCGGCGCGGCGGGTGAGCAGCACGGTGTCGGGGATGGCGGTGGTGCCGCAGCCGGGCAGCAGGGTGGCGGCGGGGATGCCGCGCTCGACCATGCCTTCCATCACCGCGATGCGCTCGGAGATGCCGAGCGAATTGGCCTCGCCGGTGGTGCCGAGGATGCCCAGGCCGTTGCAGCCATTGGCCAGCAGCCACTTGGAGTGGGCGGCCATGCGGTTGAGGTCGATCGAGAGGTCGGCGTGGTAGGCGGTGAGGACCGCCGCGTTCACGCCGCCGAAGAGGGCATCCTTGAGCATTCAGGTGGTTTCCCGTTTGGACGTTGAGGCTGGCTTGGGTGGTGAGGGCTTGCGGGGCCGGGGCATCTTGCCGGGCCAGTCGACGAGGTGATGATCGAGCGGGCCGGCATGGCGTTCGCCCACCGCGCGGCCGCGGATGGAGATGCCGGCTTCGTGGACCGTGTCGGGCGTGCCGGAGACGAGGGGGTGCCACCATTGCAGGGGCTTGCCCTCGGCGAGCAGGCGGTAGGCGCAGGAGGGGGGCAGCCAATCGATGCTGCGGACCTCGGCGGGGGTGAGGGTGACGCAATCCGGCACGTAGCGGTGGCGGGTGGCGTATTTGGTGCACTGGCAGGTGTCGAGGTTCAGCAGGCGGCAGGCGACGTTGGTGAAGCCCAGCTCTTCCGTGACCTCGTAGCGCAGCTTGTGCAGGCAGCAGCGGCCGCAGCCGTCGCACAGGGATTCCCATTCCTCGCGGGACATGTCCTCGAGGGTTTTGGTTTGCCAGAAGGGTGCGGGCGCGCTCATTGGCGCGGAAGGTAGCTGTATGCGTGGCGGGGGGCTAGTTGGGGGATTGCTGGGCGAGCTGGGCGAGGACTTCGCGCAGGGGGTCCGCGCCGGGGTTGGCGCCCTGGCGGTTGAGGATGATCTGCTGCGGGGCGAGGAACTGGCCGTAGTAGGTCTGGTTCCATTCGGTGCGCTGGGAGATCATGGAGCCATCGAGCGCGATGCCGGCAAACAGGCCGCGGGCCTGGGCGAAGGCGACGATATCCGCCCGCAGCGCCGCCGTGGTGGCGCCGGAGACGCCGGCGCCATAGGTGGCGACCGCGACCGAGGCATCCGCGCCGATCTTGAACTGGCTGTCCATCAGGGCGGAGAGGCCCTTCTCGGTGAGGACGATGAAGGCGATCTGCGCATCCTGCACGCCGATCTGGAAGCCGATGCTGCCGCTGCCGAAGCCGTAGAAGGCGGGGTTGGTCCAGGCGCCGTTGTGGTTGCCGACGAGGACGCAGCTGCCGGCCTGGCCGCCGATGATGAAGCCGGCCTTGAAGACGCGCGGGCAGATCATGATGCCCTTGGCGTTCTTGAGCAGGCGGCGGCCCTCTGGGTTCACCTGGTCGGAGAACATCTCCTGCACGGTGAGGGTGGCGCGGTCGACGAGGGTTTGCTGCTCGGTCTGGGCGTGGGCGGCGGGGATGGCGGCGAAGGCCAGCAGGGCCGCGAGGAGGAGGCGGATCATGGGGCGGTCTCCCGTGACGTGTGGCGCTGCATAGCGGGCCTGGGCGCGCCGGTTCAACAGGCACTTGGAACTCATGCTTGAAGTGTGAACGCAGATCGTGGCACGCCGATGGCTGGATTCCGGCGTTTGGAGGGTGTGGACATGGGTGATCTTCCGCTGGCGGGGGCGCAGGTGCGCGCGGAGATACTGCAGTGGCTGGAGGTGTTCTCGGGGTTCGTGCGCGCAGTGGACTACGCCGGTGCGCGGCCGATGTGGCACCCGGACCTGCTGGCGTTCGGCACCTATAGCGACGTGATCCAGGGGCTGGAGACCGCGATTGCCACCCAGTGGGACAATGTGTGGCCGCGCACGGCGCAGTTCGCGTTCAACCTGGCGGGCACCCATGTGCTCGCCTCCGGCGACGGCAGCATGGCCGTGGCGGTGACGCCGTGGACGAGCACCGGCTACGCCCAGGACGGAACTCCGTTCGACAGGCCGGGGCGGGCCACCATGGTGTTCGCGCGCGATGCCGCCGGCTGGCGCTGCGCCCACTCCCACATGTCGCTCAACCGCGGCGTGCCGCAGGCGAGCCATGGCAACCGGCCGGTGAAGGCGCGGTAGGGGCGGCACGGCCAGGGCAGGCCCCCTGGCCTTCCCTTGCCCCCGCCGGAGTCACCTCGCTAGAAGAGGTCATGTCCATCCTCATTGCCCCCAGCCTTCTGGCGGCCGACTTTGCCCGTGCCGGCGAGGAGGTGCGCGCCATAGCCGCCGCCGGTGCCGATTGGCTGCATCTTGACGTGATGGATGGGCATTTCGTGCCCAACATCAGCTTCGGCCCGCCGGTGATGGCCCGGCTGAAGCCGCATTGCGCGTTGCCGTTCGACGTTCACCTGATGATCGCGCCGGTGGATGCCTATGTGGCGGCGTTCGTGGAGGCGGGGGCGGACCGGATTTCGGTGCATCCGGAGGCGGGGCCGCATCTGCATCGCACCTTGCAGCTGATCCGGTCGCTGGGCTGCGCGCCCGGCGTGGTGCTGAACCCGGCGACGCCGATCGAGGCGGTGCTGCCGGTACTGGATATGGTCGATACCGTGATGATGATGACGGTGAACCCGGGCTTCGGCGGCCAGCCCTTCCTGGAGAGCCAGCTGCTGCGGATTGCGGCGATGCGGGCGGCGATCCGGGCCAGCGGGCGGGCGATCCATTTGCAGGTGGATGGCGGCATCACGGCCAAGACGGCGCCGAAGGTGATCGCGGCGGGGGCGGATGTGCTGGTGGCCGGCACGGCGGTGTTCGGCGCGCCGGACTATGCGGCGGCCATCGCCACGCTGCGGAGCGTTCCGGCATGAAACCACCCGGCACCTGGCTGCGCGATGCGCGGCGGCAGCTGGCCCGCCTGCCCAGCCTGCGCATGACGCGCGTGCCCGATGCCCCGGCGCAGCCGGTGCGCGACCCCTGGCTGGGCGAGCTGGAGGCCGGGGCGCAGGTGATGCGCGGGGAGCTGGTGCTGGCCGGCGGCGGCATTCCGCTGCGGCCGGGCGCCTTCGGGCCGAGCCCGGCCAACCCGCTGCTGCGCGCCGCGCTGCACGGCTTCACCTGGCTGCGCGACCTGCGCGCACTGGGCACCGATGCCGCGCGCATGCGGGCCCGCGCCCTGGTGTCGGACTGGATCGGCGAGACGGAGCCGGACCGCATCGCCGACCGGCCGGATGTGGTGGGCGCGCGCATCGCCGCCTGGCTCGGCCACTATGATTTCTTCGCCGCCTCCGCGGATGACGGGTTCCGCCAGCGGCTGATGGCGCGGCTGGTGGCCGATGCCCGCGTGCTGGCCGCCGCCCTGCCGGCGGAGGAGCTGGATGCCCGCGCGTTGACGGCGGTGAAGGGGTTGATCGCGGCGGCCGTGGCGCTGCCGGAGCATTCGGCGTTCCTGACGCGCGCGCTGCGCGTGCTGCCGCAGGAGCTGAACCGGCAGATCCTGCCTGATGGCTGCCATTGCGAGCGCTCCCCGGCGCAGCAGCTTGGCGTGCTGATGGATCTCGTTGAAATCCGTGCCCTGCTGCAGGCCGCACAGGCGGCGCCGCCGGAGCCTTTGGCGCGCGCGATCGAGCGCATGGGCCCGGCGCTGCGCATGATGCGCCATGGCGATGGCGGGCTGGCGCTGTTCAACGGCACGTCGGAGGAAACCGCGGCGCGGATCGAGGCGGTGCTGGCGCAGGCCGGGCGGGCCGGGCGCATGCCGTCCCAGCTGGCCGAGGGCGGGTTCCACCGGCTGCAGACCGGGCGCACCGTGCTGATCATGGATTGCGGCGCGCCGGCGGCGGCGAAGCTGGATCGCTGCGCCCATGCCGGCACCCTGGCCTTCGAGCTTTCGATCGGGCGCGAGCGGCTGATCGTGAATTGCGGCGCCGCCCCCGGGGCCGGGCCGGACTGGCGTGAGGCCTGCCGGGCCACGGCGGCGCATTCCACCCTGGTGATCGCCGAGACCAGCTCCGCCGATTTGCGGCCCGAAGGGCTGGGGCCGCGCCGGCCGGATCAGGTGGAGGTCTCCCGCCAGGAGGCCGGCAGCGCGCATTGGCTGCACGCCAGCCACGATGGCTGGCGCATCCCGTTCGGCGCGATCCATCGCCGGCGCATCTACATCGCCGAATCCGGCGAGGACATCCGCGGCGAGGACGCGGTGGAATCGCAGGAGCCGCAGCCCTTCGTGGTGCGCTTCCACCTGCACCCGGGCGTGGAGGCCAGCCTGCAGCAGGATGGCGAGGCGGTGCTGCTGCGCCTGCCCTCCGGCAGTGGCTGGCGGCTGCGGGCCGATGGCGCGCGGGTGAGCCTGGAGGAAAGTGTGTACCTGGGCGGTGCTGCGCCGCGGCAAACCGAGCAGGTGGTGCTGACCGGCCACCAGGACGGGCCGCAGCAGGTGCGCTGGGCGATCACGCGGGTAGGGTGACCGCCCGGTGAAGGTGCTGGAAGTCACCAACGTCGATTTCTCGCTGCGGCAGTTCCTGCTGCCCACCATGCGGGCGCTGCGCGCGCGCGGGCACGAGGTGATCGGCGCCTGCGCCGAGGGCCACCTGCTGGACGATGTGCGGGCGGAGGGGTTCCGCGTGGTGGCGCTGCCCTTCGCGCGTTCGCTCTCGCCGGTGGCGCATTGGCGGGCGCTGGCAGCCCTGGTGCGGCTGATGCGCGCGGAACGGCCGGATGTGGTGCACGCGCACATGCCGATCAGCGCCTTCCTGACACGCGTGGCGGCCCGGATCGCGGGGGTGCCCAAGGTGGCCTTCACCTGCCACGGCTACCTGCACCGCCAATCCGGCTCCTGGCTGCGCCGCGTGGGTGGGTTCGCGATGGAATGGATCGGCGGGAAACTCACCGACGTGTACATGAACGTCTCGCGCGAGGAGGCGGTGGAGGCGCGGCGGTGGTGGATCCATCGCGGCGCGGTGGCGGTGGGCAACGGGCGCAACCCGGCGCTGTTCCGGCCCGATCCCGCCGTGCGGGCACGGCTGCGCACGGATATGGGCGTGGCGCCGGGCACAGTGGCGGTGGTGATCGTCTCCCGCGTCGTGGCCACCAAGGGCTATGTCGAGCTGCTGGCGGCGATGCGCGACGTGCCGGCGGAGCTGTGGGTGGTGGGCGAGCGGTTGGCGAGCGACCGTGGCGAGGATCTGGGCCCGCATTTCGACGGCTTCGCGGCAACCGGAAGGCTGCGCCTGCTGGGCTACCGCACCGATGTGGCCGACATTCTGGCGGCGGCGGACATCTTCGTGCTGCCGAGCCATTTCGAGGGGCTGCCGATGTCGGTGATCGAGGCGATGCTGGCCGGGCTGCCGGTGGTCGCCACCGATATCCGCGGCCCGCGCGAGCAAGTGGTAGCGGGCGAGACCGGGCTGCTGGTACCGGTGCGGGACCCCACCGCGCTGGCGGTGGCGCTGCGGCAGCTGGCGGAGGATGACGCGCTGCGGGCAGACATGGGCGCGGCAGGGCTGGCGCGGGCGCGCGAACTTTATGACGAGACCCGCGTTGTGGCCCACACCATCGCGTTGATGGGGCTGTAGCGGCCCGCACTGCTGCCTTCCCGCCCCGCGGGTTGCCGGGCTACCGCGCCGCGCGTAATTGGGCGCACCCATCGGCCACGGCAAAGGCGCCCCCAGCATGTCCGACATCGTCCCGATCCGCCGCGCGCTGATCTCCGTCTCCGACAAGGCCGGGCTTGTCGCCTTCGGCCAGGCGCTGGCGGCGAAGGGCATCGAGATCCTGTCCACCGGCGGCAGCGCCAAGGCGTTGCGCGAGGTCGGCGTGCCCGTGGTGGAGGTGTCGGAGCATACCGGCTTCCCGGAAATCCTGGACGGGCGGGTGAAGACGCTGGTGCCGCAGATCCATGGCGGCATCCTGGGCCGGCGCGACCTGCCGGAGCACCTGGCGCAGATGGCGCAGCACAATATCGCGCCGATCGACCTGGTGGCCGTGAACCTCTACCCGTTCGAGGCCACCGTGGCGCGCGGTGCGGCCTTCGACGACTGCGTGGAGAATATCGACATCGGCGGCCCCGCCCTGATCCGCGCCGCGGCCAAGAACCACGACCACGTGGCGATCCTGACCGACCCCGCGCACTACGCCGAGGTGCTGGCCGAACTCGAAAACGGCGGCACCACGCTCGCCCTGCGCCGCCGCCTGGCCGGCGAGGCCTATGCCCGCACCGCCGCCTATGATGCCGCCATCGCCGCCTGGTTCGCTACCCAGCGCAACGACGCGCTGCCCAGCCGCTTCGCCATTTCCGGCACGCGCCGGCAGACGCTGCGCTACGGCGAGAACCCGCACCAGCAGGCGGCGTTCTACACAACAGAGAGCCGCCCGGGCATCGCCACCGCCACGCAGATCCAGGGCAAGGAGCTGTCCTACAACAACCTCAACGACACCGACGCCGCCTTCGAATGCGTCGCCGAGTTCGCCGCGCCCACCGTGGTGATCGTGAAGCACGCCAACCCCTGCGGCGTGGCCACCGCCGGCTCCCTGGCCGAGGCCTGGGACAGCGCGCTGCGCTGCGACCCGGAATCGGCCTTTGGCGGCATCATCGCGGTGAACCGCACGCTGGACGAAGAAGCCGCCGAGAAGATGGCCGCCATCTTCTCCGAAGTGATCATCGCGCCCGACGCCACCGAGGGTGCCCGCGCGGCCCTGGCCCGCAAGAAGAACCTGCGCCTGCTGCTGACCGGCGGGCTGCCCGACCCGGCCGCGCCCGGCATGGCCTATAAATCCGTCGCCGGCGGCTTCCTGGTGCAATCGCGCGATGCCGGGCGCATCGGCGCCGCCGACCTCAAGGTGGTGACCAAGCGCACCCCCACCGAACAGGAACTGGCCGACCTGCTCTTCGCCTTCCGCGTGTGCAAGCACGTGAAATCCAACGCCATCATCTACGCCAAGCACGCCGCCACCGTGGGCATCGGCGCCGGGCAGATGAGCCGGGTGAACTCCAGCCGCATCGCCGCCTGGAAAGCGCAGGACGCCGCCGACAAGGCCGGCCTGCCGCAATCGCTCGCCATCGGCTCCGTCGTCGCCTCCGACGCCTTCTTCCCCTTCGCCGACGGCCTCCAGGCCGCGGTCGCCGCCGGCGCCACCGCCGTGATCCAGCCCGGCGGCTCCATGCGCGACGCCGAAGTGATCGCCGCGGCGGACGAAGCCGGGGTGGCGATGGTGCTGACCGGCATGCGGCATTTCAGGCACTGAAGGAAAGCAAGGCCAGGGCTCTGCCCTGGACCCGCCAGGGACCTGAGGTCCCTGGACCCACATGAGTTCCGCCTTCGGCGGGGAGGGGCCGTCGAGGCGGTGGAGAGACCCGGGCGGCCCCTCCCCGCCGAAGGCGGAAAAGGTATCGGGGTCTGGGGCCTAAGGCCCCAGCGGGGTCGAGGGGCAGAGCCCCTCGCCTTTCCCTTCCTACAGCAGCGTGAACTTCGCCACGCTGGCCAGCGCGATCAGCCACACGGCGCCGCTGACTTCGCCGGGTTTGCCGGCCACGGTTTTCACCAGGGCGTAGGTGATGAAGCCGAGGCCGATGCCGGTGGCGATGGAGAAGGTGAACGGCATGGCGATGGCCGTCACGATCGCCGGCAGGTAGTCCGTCATGTCGTCCCAGTTGAGGTGCTTCAGTGCTGCGGCCATCAGGCAGGCGACGAAGACCAGGGCGGGGGCGGTGGCGAAGCCGGGGATGGACTGGGCGAGCGGGGCGAAGAACAGGGTGAGCAGGAACAGGATGCCGGCCACCACGGCGGTCAGGCCGCTGCGCCCGCCGGCCTGGATGCCGGCGGCGCTTTCGATGTAGCTGACCACCGTGCTGGTGCCGAGCGTGGCGCCGATCATGGCGCTGCCGGAATCGGCGGTGAGCGCCTGGCCGAGACGGGGCACGGAGCCATCCCGGTTCATCAGCCCGGCGCGCTGGGTGGTGGCGATCAGCGTGCCGGTGTTGTCCAGCAGGTCCACCAGGAAGAAGGTGAAGACGATGCCGACGACGCCCAGGCTGAAGGCGCCGGCGAGGTCCATGGCGAGGAAGGTCGGCGCGATGGAGGGCGGGGCGGAAACGATGCCGTGGAAGGTGGTGAGGCCGAAGGGGATGCCGAGGGCTGCGGTGGCGAGGATGCCGATCAGCACCGCGCCGGTGAGCCCGCGGGCGGAGAGGCCGGCGATCAGCACGAAGCCGATGCAGGCCAGGACGGTTTTGGTATCGGTCAGGCTGCCCAGCGTGACCAGCGTGGCGGGGTGGGCGACGATGAGGCCCATGCCCTTCAGCCCGATCACGGCCAGGAAGAAGCCGATGCCGGCGGCGATGCCGAGCTTGAGCGAGAGCGGGATGGCGTTGACCAGCCATTCGCGCCATTTCAGCAGCGAGATAATGAGGAACAGCACGCCGGAGAGGAACACCGCGCCGAGGGCCACCTGCCAGGGCACCTTCATGCCCAGCACCACGGCGAAGGCGAAATAGGCGTTCAGCCCCATGCCCGGCGCCAGCGCCAGCGGGTAGTTGGCCAGCAGCCCCATCAGGATGGAGGCGATGCCGGCGGCGAGGCAGGTGGCGGTGAACACCGCGCCCTTGTCCATGCCCGCGGCGCCGAGGATCGCCGGGTTGACCGCGACGATATAGACCATGGCGAGCCAGGTGGTGAGGCCCGCCAGCACTTCCGTGCGCACCGTGGTGCCGAGGGCGGGGAGCTGGAAGCGGTCCAGGATGGTGTTCACGCGTCGACTCCATGCGATCGGTTCGGGTGCGAACGCTGCCCCACGGGCTGGCGCGCCGCAAGCGCCGCATTACATGCAGGACAGGGACGCCCGGCCGCGACGCGTTTGCGAGGCATTCTCATGGTTGCGAAGCCGTGTTGATCGTTCCGGCCCTGGCCGGGCATCATTGCGGCGCGAAGGAAAGGCTACCCGATGCGGAATTTCAGCGAATTGAGCGAGCGCGACGTGCTGGCGCTGGCCATCAGCAACGAGGAGGAGGACGGGCGGATCTACCTGGACTTCGCCGAGCGCCTGCGCGCCGACTATCCGGCGAGTGCGGCGGTGTTCACCGCCATGGCGGCGGAGGAAAGCGAGCACCGCCGCCGCCTGTTCGACACCTATCGCGAGCGCTTCGGCGAGCACATTCCGCTGATCCGCCGGCAGGATATCCGCGGCGCCATCTCCCCCAAGCCGATCTGGCAGCTGCCGGAGCTGAACCTGGATGAGGTGCGCCAGCAGGCCGAGATGATGGAGGCGGAGGCGGCGCGTTTCTATCGCCTCGCGGCCTCCCGCACCACCGATGCCTCCGTGCGCCGGCTGCTGATCGACCTGGCGGAGGAGGAGGCGCGGCACGAGCACACGGCGGAGACGCTGGCGGCGACCAAGCTGACCGACAATGCCCGCGCCGAGGAGGACGAGACGGCGCGGCGCCTGTTCGTGCTGCGCTACGTGCAGCCCGGGCTGGTGGGGCTGATGGATGGTTCCGTCTCCACCCTGGCGCCGCTGTTCGCTGCCGCCTTCGCCACCCACAACCCGTGGGAGACCTTCCTGGTCGGCATCGCCGCTTCGGTCGGCGCCGGCATCTCCATGGGCATGGCGGAGGGGCTTTCGGACAACGGCAGCCTCACCGGGCGCGGCACGCCGTGGATGCGCGGCACGATCTGCGGCGTGATGACCACGCTGGGCGGCATTTTCCACACCCTGCCCTACCTGATCCCGGATTTCTGGACCGCGACCATCCTGGCCTTCGTGGTGGTGGCGCTGGAGCTGGCCGCGATCACCTGGATCCGCTGGAAATACATGGACAGCCCGCCTTTCGCCGCCGCGCTGCAGGTGGGCCTGGGCGGCGCGCTGGTGTTCGCCTCCGGCGTGCTGATCGGCAGTGGCTGACCGGGCGCGTCACAAATTCATTGATTCCGATATAATTCGCGACCAGCCTACGCGTGCAGGCAATGGATCCTGCATCAATGGGAGAGCGAGGAAATGTCCCGGATTGCCCTGATGGCCGCGGCCCTGGTGCTGGGCCTGGCCGCCGTGCCGACCAAGATCACGCTGATTGGCGACGTCTCCGTGCCCGGCATTTCGCTGGGCGGCAGCGAGGCGATGGCGCAGCGCGCCTCCGACCCGCGCTACCAGCCCGGCAACAGCGCCTGCCGCGACGGCGCCGGCCGTCGTTGCTGAGCCTTCTTCACCTCGGGTGACGATGCCGGCGGGGCCTGTCCCCGCCGGTTTGCGTTTCGGGCGCCGGCTTCAGCCTGCCGGCATGCGCGCCCGCACGCCCTGCGGCACCACGCGCAGCACCGCCTGGCGCGCGCTGCGCCAGAAGGCCGAGAGCAGCAGCAGGCCGGAGCCGACCACCAGCGCCGTGAGCGCGAAGCCGGCATCCACCGCGCCGGCCGCGCGTACCAGCGTGCTGATGGCGTAGAGAACATAGACCAGCGAGGACACCAGCAGCGCGCGCCGGTCCACCACCAGCGCCACCGCGGCCAGGAGCACATAGAGCCCGATCGCCAGCCCGGCCCGCGCGATGTCCGCCTGGCCGTCCAGCAGGCCGAGCAGGGCGAAGACGGGGTGGACGATCAACGGGGCGGCTGCGAGGTGCAGCCAGAAGGCCACATCCGCGCGGCGCGTGGAGCGGGTCGGGTCGCTCATGTCCCAGCGCATGGCCAGCGCGAACAGCGCCAGCCCGGCGGCGAACAGCAGCACCAGCCAGCGGTCGCCCAGCGCCGGCACCAGCGCGATCAGGGCGGCGAGCACGGCGGCCACCGCGGCGATGGCACCGGCCGCCACCGTGATCGGCACGCGGAAGCGCCGCCAGTGCAGCCAGGTGCCCAGCACCGCGATCGCCGCCCCGCCGGAGATCCCCATCGTCTCCCCGGCCGCCGGCGCCACCGCGTCCAGCACGATCTTGGCCAGCACCAGGCCGCAGACGAACAGGCCGCCGGCAAAGCTGCCCAGCAGCAGGATGCTGGGCAGCGCCATGCGGCGGCGGCGGGTGAAGAACTCCGCCAGCCCCCAGCTGGCCGCCACCAGCGCCGCCGCCCCGGCCAGCGGCGAGGTCTGGGAGGCCAGCCAGCCCAGCGCAACCAGCAGCAGCACCATGGCGATGGACACGAAGATGTCGTTGAAGCCGGTCAGCAGGCGGAACTGTTCCTCATCCGCTGGCGGCGTGGCGCGGTGGCGGACGACGAAGGCGCGCAGGGCCGCGGCCGAATCGGCGCTGATCGCCCCTTCCGCCACTGCCGCGTCCAGCTCCGAATCGCTGTACATCCGTGCCGCTCCCCAAACGATGCACCAGACTATGGCCGCCAGGCCGGCCGTTGGAAGGGCGGCGCGCGGAATGTCCGCAACCCTAACGGGTCGGCAGGCGTTCCAACACCCGAGGGGCCGTTCGCACACCGGCGGGCCGCCCGATATGGGAAAGGAGCGAGCATGAGCCGTAACATGAGGGCAACACGAAGGGCCCCCTGGGGCATCGCGGCGCTGGGGCTGGCCCTGGCCGTGGCGGGCTGCGGGCAGACATCATCGGAGCGCACCAGCGGCGGCGCCGCGGCGGGCGCGGCGGCGGGTGCGGGCGTGGGTGCGCTGGCCGGGCCGGTGGGCGCGCTGGCGGGTGCCGCGGTGGGTGCCGGCGCGGGCGCCGTGGCGGGGGCAACCACCAGCCCGCAGGATGTGAACCTGGGCCGCCCGCCCTGGACCAATCCGCAGGCGCGGATGCCGGGCATGTCCGACGATGCGCCGCGCGGTGCCGGGCGGCGTGTCAGCGCCGATGCGCGCGAGGCGCAGCAGGCCCTGGCGCGGGCCGGCCACGACCCAGGCCCGGCCGATGGCATGTGGGGGGCGCAGAGCATGCGGGCGGCGCGCGACTACCAGCGCGCGAACAACCTCACCGCCACCGGGCGGGCGGACAGCGCCACGCTGGCGGCCCTGCGCGGCGGCAGCCCGGCGGGCACCGCCCCGGCGGCGACGCCGGCGTCACCGGCCGCAGTGCCGCCGACGCGCTGAACGAAGCCCCTACGCCTCGTCGGCGTAGGGGTTCTTCGTGCCACGGAACTGCAGCCGGATCGGCGTGCCCGGCAGGTCGAAGGTGTCGCGCAGGCCGTTGGTGAGGTAGCGCCGGTAGTCGTCCGGCGTCTGCTCCGCGCGGGTGCCGAAGATGATGAAGGTGGGCGGGCGCGCCTTGGCCTGGGTGACGTAGCGCAGCTTCAGCCGCCGCCCTTCCACCAGCGGTGGCTGGTGGCGTTCCAGCGCCGCCTCGAACCAGCGGTTCAGCTCGCCGGTGGCGACCCGGCGGTTCCACACTTCGTGGGCCTTGCGGATGGCCGGCAGCAGCCGTTCCAGCCCCTGGCCGGTGAGGCCGGAGAGCGTTACCACCGGAATGCCCTTCATCTGCGCCAGGCTTGCTTCCAGCCTGTCCGAGATCATCTTGCGCGCGGCGTTGCGGTCGGCCACCGCATCCCACTTGGTCATGGCGAGCACGCAGGCGCGGCCCTCGCGCTCGATCAGCCGGGCAATCTGAAGGTCTTGGTCGTGCAGGCCGCGGCCCAGCTCCGCCTCCGTGGCATCCACCGCCAGCACCACCACCTCGGCCATCTTCAGCGCCTCGATGCTGGCGGAGGTGGACATCTTCTCCAGCCCCTCATCCACCCGCGCGCGCTTGCGCAGCCCGGCGGTGTCCACCAGCTCGATGGCGCCCTGATCGTCGTGGAACTGCACCGCCACGGCATCGCGGGTGAGGCCGGGTTCGGGCCCGGTGATCATGCGTTCCTCGCCGATCAGCCGGTTGAGCAGGGTGGACTTGCCGGCATTCGGCCGCCCGACGATGGCCAGCTTCAGCGGCTGCACCCGGCCAGCGCCCTCGGCCTCCTCCGGCAGGCGCTCGGCGATATGGCCCATCAGGTCGGCCAGCCCGTCGCCATGCTCGGCGGAGACGGCCACGGGCTCGCCGAGCCCCAGCGAGAAGGCATCCAGCGCCGCGGCGGCCCCCGCGCGGCCCTCGGCCTTGTTCACCACCAGAAGCAGCGGCTTGCCCTGGCGGCGCAGCCAGTCGGCAAAATGCTCGTCGGCCGGGGTGACGCCGGTGCGGGCATCGACCACGAACAGCACGAGGTCGGCCAGGTTCACTGCCCGCTCGCTGCTGGCGCGCATGCGGCCATAGATTGAATCCGGGGCGGATTCCTCCAGCCCGGCGGTATCCACCAGCCGCACCTCGCGCCCGCGCAGGGTGGCCGTGGCCTCCTTGCGGTCGCGGGTCACGCCCGGTGTGTCGGCTACCAATGCGGCGCGGCGGCCCGCAAGCTTGTTGAACAGGGTGGACTTGCCCACGTTCGGCCGCCCCGCGATGACCACGACGGGGAGCATGCGCTAATCCTCTCGATCCAGCCTACCTGAGTGCAAGCAGGGTCGCGTTGTCGGTGACCATATACATGGTTCCGCCGGCCACCACGGGTGCAATCGTCAGCGCACCGGGCAGCGACATCGTGCCCGTCGTCGCCCCCGTCGCGGGGTCCAGCAGCACCGCGTTGCCGGAGGTGTTGCCCAGGAAGAGCTGTCCGCCCGCCAGGATCGGCCCGCACCAGGTGATGGGGTCGCGCTCCTTGGCCGGGTTCTCGAACCGCTCCAGCTGGCGCACCCAGGCCACGGCCCCGTCGGTGCGGTTGATGGCGGCCACCTCGGCACCAGTGCTCACCGCGAACACCCAGTCACCCGCCACCCACGGTGTTTCGCCGGAAGCGAACTCCACCTCCCACAGCCGTCGGCCGGAGCGCAAATCGTTGGCCAGCAGCACGCCGCCGAGGCTGGCGGCATAGACGCGCCCTTCCTTCACCATGGGCATGCCGCGGATCGCGGAGAGATCGGCAATGGAGGTGCGCCCGCGCGAGGCGGCCAGCGTGTCGGACCAGACCACGGTGCCGCTGGTGCCGCGCAGGGCCACCAGCTCGCCGGAGCCGAAACCGGCGATCACGATGCCATCGACATAGGCGGGCGCGGGCAGGCCGAGCACCAGCGTCTCCGTCGCCGGGGACTGGTACGACCACAGCTTCTTGCCGTCGGTGATCGACAGGCCGAGCATCTGGTTGTCCAGCGTGCCGACGAACAGCCGTTCCGCCGTGATGGTGGCGGCCGAGCGCGCCGGGGCGCCCAGCGCGGCGCGCCAGCGCACGCCACCGGTGGCAGCATCCAGCGCCAGGATCTCGGCGCGGCCGGTGGTGGCGAACACCGTATCCGCCGTGGCGGACACGCCGCCGCCCACATTGGTGCTGCGATCATCCGGTGGCTCGGTGTCGATGCTCCAGAGGGAGCGGCCGGTGGCGGCATCGAAGGCCGAGACCATGCCGTCCGAATCCATCGTGAACACGCGGCCACCGGCCACCACGGGCTGGGCGGTCACGCGGCGGCGATAGCCGGAACTGCTGCCGATGCCGGCACTCCAGGCGCGGTTGTGGCCGGGCAGGGCGAGGTGC
>JAIXTK010000283.1 GCA_027483995.1 Acetobacteraceae bacterium | reverse complement strand
GAAGCCCCAGGCCGTCAGCGGCGTGGTGGCATCCGGCAGCTTCGCCGCCTCTTCCTTCAGGTGGGCCACCACTTCGGCGATCGACTTGAAGCCGCCGGCGGGCTGGCCATCGGGCGAGATGCGCGGGTAGTAGCCGACATAGGGCTTGCGCCAGACGATGCCGTCCGCCGCGTGGCCGTGGCCCTCGATGAAGCCTGGCACGATGACTTTCGTGGCGAAGCGGTCATCGATGGTGCCGCCGAACTCGGCCACGATTTCCGGGCCGCCATAGCCGAGGATGCGCCCCTCCTGCACCGCGACGTGCGTGCAGCTGGGCAGCGAGCGGTTGAGGGTGACGATCTCGCGGGCGACGAAGACGGTGACGGGTGCGGGCACGGCTGGCTCCTGCGGCGGATGCGGCATGATCGGCGCGATGCCGGCTGATGCCAAGGGCTTGCCGGCCCGATGGGCGGTGGCGAGGATGGGCGATGGCTGAAGACGCACGCGACCTGCTGGCGCTGGACGGGCTTCCGGCGGAGACGATCCTGGCCCTGCTGCATCGCGCCCGGGCAATGCGCGACGGCTGGGAGAGCCGGCGCATGCCGCAGGCGCTGGCCGGGCGGCGGGTGGCGCTGGTGGTGGATGATGGCGGCTGGCGCAACACCACGGCCTTCGAACTCGGCATCCAGGCCATGGGCGGGATATGCGCGCGGGCGCCGCTGAGCCTGGCGGGGACGGAGGCGGTGCCTGACCTTGCCGCCTATCTCGACAATTGGGTGGATGCCATCGCCATTCGCACGCCCGATCTCGATGCACTGCGGGCGTTGGCGGCGGCGGCGCGGGCGCCTGTGATCAACGCGCGCACGCGGCGGAACCATCCCTGCGAGACGCTGGGGGACCTCGCCTTCCTCGCCGATCTCTGGGGTGGCTTGCGGCCGATGAAGCTGGCGGCGGTGGCGCCGATGGCGAACATCCTCGCCTCCTGGGTGGAGGCTGCCGCGGTGCTGCCGATCGAGGTGGTGCAGGTGGGGCCCGCGCACTGGCACGCACCGCCCGCCGCGCGCTTCCGCGCCAGCACGGAGATGGCCGAATTGCGCGATGCCGACGTGATCATCACCGATTGCTGGCCTGCCGGTGGCGATGCGGCGGAACTGGTGCGCTGGCAGGTGACGGAGGCGGTGTTGGACGCCGGCCGTGCGGTGTTCCTGCCGTGCCCGCCGGTGACGCGCGGGCAGGAGGTGAGCGCGGGCGCCATGCGCCACCCCGCTTGCCGCGTGGTGGAAGCCAAGGCCTGGCTGCTGCACGCGCAGAATGCGGTGCTGGAATGGTGCCTGGCTTGAAGGAAAGAGTTCTTTTTTGAAAAAAAGAACCAAAAAACTTTCATTCGTTTGCGCCCACGCCGGAACGGGGCGCAAACGAATGAAGTCTTTTTTGCTTCTTTTTTCTTCAGAAAAAAGAAGAGTCTTCCTTAGCCTTTCCTGACATTCCAGAACAGCGGCCGCGTCGCCTTCAGGATGCCGGTGACGTTGTTGCGCCGCGCGATCGGCTGGCGCCAGATGCCCAGCGGCACGAAGGGCACTTCGTCCAGCGCCAGCACCTGCATCTCACGGCAGAGCCGCTGCTGGGTGGCGAGGTCGGGTGCTTCGTACCAGGCGTCGCGCAGGGCTTCCATCCTGGGCGAGTTGTACCAGCCGAACCACGCCTTCTCGCCCATGCCCCAAAGCGCGGTGTAGGTGGCGGGGTTGGAGAAGGTGAAGCCGTCGCCGTAGGTGCAGAAGATGCTCCAGCCGCCCTTGTCCGTGCCTTCGCGGCTGGCGCGGCGCTGCACCAAGGCACCCCAGTCGGTGGAGACGTATTCCACGTTCAGCCCGATGTCGCGGCACACCTGCGCCGTCACCTGCGCCATGGCGTTGATCACGGCGAAGTCCGTCGGCGCCATGATGACGACCTTCTCGCCCTTGTAGCCGCTTTCGGCGACCAGCTTCCTGGCGGCGGCGAGGTCGCGCTTGCCGGTGATCTTCTCCATCCCGGCATCGGATGCGAATACGGTGCCCGGGGTGAATACGCCGATCCCCGGCTGGGCGAGCGGGGAGTTGACGCCGATGATGGCGGCCAGGAAGTCCTTCTGGTCCACCATGGCCAGCACGGCCTGGCGCAGCTTGATGTTGTTGAACGGCGCCTGCAGGTGGTTGAAGCGGATGAGGCCGGCATTGCCGAACAGGTCGGTGGTTTCCACCGTCACGCCGGGCGCGCGGGCCAACACTGGCAGCAGGTCGGCCAGGGGCTGTTCCAGCCAGTCGATCTCGCCGGTTTGCACCGCGGCGGCGGCGGAGGCGGCATCGCCGGTGACGAGCCATTCCACCCGGTCGATGTTCACCACCTTGCCGCCGGCCATGTTGTTCGGCGGCTCGTTGCGCGGCAGGTATTTGTCGAACTTGGCATACACGGCGCGCGAGCCGCTGACCCACTCGTCGCGCACGAAGCGGAACGGGCCGGAGCCGACATATTCCGTGATCTGCTGGAACGCATCGGTCTTGGCCATGCGCTCCGGCATCATGTGGCAGTTGTTGGCAAACGCCATCGGGATCAGCGGGAAGGGCTTCTTGAGCCGGATCTCGAAGACGTTGTCGCTGGTGGCCACCATCTCGTTCATCTGGCTGGTGATGCGCTGGCCCATGCCGTCGCGCTTCATCCAGCGCAGCAGGGAGGCGACGCAATCGCGCGCCAGCACCTTTTCGCCGTCGTGCCAGAGCAGGCCGTCGCGCAGGGTGAGCTTCCAGGTGAGGCCGTCGGCCGAGGTTTCGGCGCCGGCGAGCATTTGCAGGCGCGGGGTGAGCGCCTCGTCGAAGGTCCAGAGCTGGTCCCACACCATGGCTGCGTGGTTGGCGGCCACCACGGTGGTGGTCCAGACCGGATCGGGGTTGGCGAGGTTCGCCTGCGGCACGAACCGCAAGGTGCGGTTGGCGCCCTGGCTGAGGGCCGGGCGGGCGAGGCCGGTGGTGCCGGCCATGCCAAGGGCGGCGGCGCCGGTGAGAAGGCTCCTGCGGTTCATCTTTATGCTCTCCCTGCGGCCCCTCGTTCGGGGGCCCTATGGGAAGGAGCCTAGACGCGGAAAGGCGGGGCTTTCCAGGGGCAAATCTATCCCGTTTTGCGCAACGCCTCGATGGTGGCGCGCTTGGGTCGGGCAGTGCCGGTGGACATCACCGCGGCGGCGCCGGCGGCCAGGCCCCAGGCGAGCGCGCTTTCCGGGGCTTCGTCGCGGGCCAGGGCCAGGGTCATCGCGGCCAGGAAGCTGTCTCCGGCGCCCACGGTGCCGATGGCCTTCACCGGGATGGCCGGGCGGCGCACCACGCCGGATTGGGTGGCGAGCAGCGCGCCATCGGCCGAGAGCGAGACGGCGATGCGTTCCGCCGCGCCCTCGCGCACCAGGCGGAGGGCGGCTTCATCCTGGGCGGCGGCGGTGGGCAGGGTGTGGCCCACCAGCTCCTCGAACTCGCGCAGGCTGGGCTTGATCAGGGCGAGCCCCTGGCCGAGGGCGGCGCGCAGGGCGGGGCCGGAGGTGTCCAGCACCACGCGGCGGCCGGCTTCGTGCGCCACGCGGACGAGACGGGCCAGCATGTCGGTGGCGATGCCGCGCGGCAGGCTGCCGGAGATCACCAGCCAATCGGCGTCGGCCTGGGTGAGGGCCGCGGCGACGGCCTCGATCTCCGGTGGCTGCACCTGCGGGCCTTCGCCCACGAAGCGGTATTCGCTGCCGGCGGTCTCGTCGTGCACCGTCATGGAGATGCGGGTGTTGCCGGCGATGCGGATGGGCTGGCAGGCGACGCCCTCGGCGGCGATCAGCTCCTCCAGGTGGCGGCCGAACACGCCGCCGGAGAGGATCATGGCGGTGGCCGGCGCGCCGAGCTCATGCAGCACGCGGGCCACGTTCACGCCGCCGCCGCCGGGGTCCATCCGCTCCCCATGCGTGCGCAGCTTGTGCTGGGGCGTCACCTGCGGCGTGGCGCAGGCGATGTCGATGGCGGGGTTGAGCGTGAGGGTCAGGATCGGCTTCATGGGCGAGGCACCTTGCAAGGCGGCGGGGATGCTGGCACGGCTGGCGGATATGGGGGAGGGCGCCATGAGCGGAACCAACCGGGGCTTCAACTTCGTGTTCCTGCCGCCGCAGAACGAGATCTGGCGCGGCTGGGCCGAACGGCTGGCGCGCGAGGTGCCCGACGCCACCGTGGTGGTGGCCGAGGACATGGCGCAGGCCGAGGCGGCGATCGCGAATGCCGATGGCGTGTTCGGCACCCTTACGCCGGGGCTGCTGGCCAAGGCCACTCGCCTGCGCTGGCTGCAGGCACCGCAGGCCGCCCCGCCGGCCGGGTTCTACTTCCCGGAACTGGTGGCGCACCCGCTGGCGGCGACCAATTTCCGCGAGATCTTCAACGACCATATCGGCGCGCACATCATGGCCTTCGTGCTCGCCTTCGCCCGCGGGTTCGACCGCTACATCCCGCAGCAGACGCGGCGCGAGTGGAAGAAGCCGCCGGAGGACCACGGCGTGGTGCACCTGCCGGATGCCACGCTGCTGATCGTGGGCCTGGGCGGCATCGGTGCCGAAGCCGCCCGGCTGGCCGCCGCCTTCGGCATGCACGTGATCGCCACCGATCTGCGCCGCGGCGCGCCGACCGAGGGCGTGGCCGAGCTGCACCGGCCGGAGGCGCTGGACGAATTGCTGCCGCGCGCCGATTTCGTGCTGCTGACCGTGCCGCATACCCCTGCCACCGAGGGTTTCATGAACCGGGCGCGGTTCCAGCGCATGAAGAAATCCGCCTTCTTCATCAATATCGGCCGCGGCATGACCACGAAGCTGGACGACCTCGTCGCCGCGCTGGAGGCGGGTGAGATCGCCGGCGCCGGGCTGGATGTGTTCGAGCAGGAGCCGCTGCCCGCCGACCACAAGCTGTGGACGATGCCCGGCGTGCTGATCACCCCGCACATGGCCGGCTATGGCCCGCATCTGAACGACCGGCGCTATGCCATCATCCGCGATAATTGCCGGGCCATGATCGAAGGCACCGCCCTGCGCAACGTGGTGGACAAGGCCAACTGGTTCTGAACGCGGCTCAGCGCAGGTCCATGGCGCAGCGGAAGCCGATATAGACCACGGCGGTGTCCGGCGGCTTGCTGGCGGCGTGGTCGCGGTGCATCTGTGCCGCGCCATACCACCAGCTGCCGCCGCGCGTCGGCTTCTCCGCGCCGGCGCCGCCCTCGGTCCACTCCCAGGCATTGGCACCCATCTCGAACAGCCCGTTCACCCCCGCCGCCGTGCTGCCGGCGCGGGCATGGCCGATGCCGCGCGACAGCACCGCGCGATGGTCGAGCGCCGGCGCCGTGCCGCACTCGCCCAGGCAATTGGCGCCGGCCGGGGTCTCGCCGGTGGGGTAGGGATAGGTTCGCCCGGTGACGAAGGGCGCGGGCGGGGCGGCCCGGCGCTCGACATGCGCCGCCTCCAGCCACTCCGCATCGGTCGGCAGGCGCTTGCCGGCCCAGCGGCAGAAGGCTTGCGCCTCGGCGAAGGTGATGTGCACCGCCGGCTCGTCATCGGCCGCCGCCGTGCCGAACGGGGTGCGCCAGGTCCAGCCCGGCTTCTTCGTCCAGCCGGCCTCGAACACCTGGCCGCCGCCGTCGCGCTCCGCCTTCGTGATAGTGCCGGTGGCCTGCGCGAAGCGGCGGAATTCGCCCACCGTCACTTCCGTGCGGTCGATGGCGAAGCGGCCGATGGGTTGCATCTCGGCCGCCGCGGCCGGGGTGGCGAGCAGCAGCAGGGCGAGGATGGTGCGCATGACGGGTGAAATGGGTTGCGAGCCGCCGCGCGCAAGCCGGTTCAGGTGCCGCCGAACCCCGATCCCGCCGCGGCCGGCGCCATGCGCACCAGGCGGGACTCCAGCACCGCCGCCTGCCGGTGCTTCACCGCCTCGCGGTAGAGGGGATCGCGGATCATCTCCACGAAGGCGGCCACCGAGGGGTATTCGGCGATGAAGCACTCGTCCCAGCGCTCCTCGCCGGGGCCGATCAGCATCAGCTCGAAATTGCCGCGCCACACGATGCGCCCGCCGAGGCGGCTGAACACCGGGTGGCTTTCGCGCCCATAGGCGGCATAGGCCTCCGCCCCCGTGGCCGCGCGCCCATCGGGATAGGCGGCGCGGTCGCGGAAGCGCACCAGGTTCAGCATGTGAATGGGCCCCGGCCGGTCATTGGCGCGAAAGGCGGCGAAGCTTTCCTTGGTGGGGTCGATGTGGCCCGTCATCTCAGGCTCCGGTGGTTTCGAGGAATTCGATCCAGTTGGCATTGGCGCCGGCCGGCGTGGTGGCCAGCAGCGCCAGCGCGCCGGTCTCCTGGTGGATGGCGTAGCTGCGCACGGCGCCGGTGGTCTGGCTGGCGCAGAGCAGGAACCGCCCGGCGGGGTCGATCGCGAAGCCGCGCGGCATCGCCTCCGTGGCGAAGGCCCCGATCGGCGCAAGCGTGCCGCCCGGCCCGATCCGCCAGGCGGAGAGCACCTCCGTGAGCCGTTCGCTGGCATAGAGGAAGCGGCCGTCGGGCGTGATGTGGATGTCGGCCGACATGATCCGCTTGCCCTCTGGAACCGCGAAGCCGCGCGGCAGGGTGGAGACGGCCTGCATCGCCGCAAGCCGGCCCGCGCCGTCCACGGTGCAGGCCAGGATCGAGCCATCCAGCTCGCCCAGCACATAGGCGTAGCGGCCGCAGGGCGAGAAGCGCATGTGCCGCGGCCCGCATCCGGCATGGGTCTTCAGGCGCCCCACCTGCACCATGCGCCCGCTCTCGGGCTCGATGGCCAGTTGCAGCACCACATCGCCACCGAGGCAGGGCACATAGGCGAAGCGCCCGGCTTCATCGGTGATCACGGCATGGGCACGCATCGGCGTGTCGATCACCTGCCGGGCCGGCGCCGTCACGGCTCCGTTGGCGCCGATGGCGTGGCTGGTGGCGATGGCGCCGGGGTAGGAGGCGGCGAGCAGGTTCTTCCCGCTCGGCTCCACCACAATGTAGGCCATCGCGTCATCGAGGTTCGCAGCGCCGAGATGGGTCAGCGCCCCCGTGGCCGGGTCCACTGCATAGCTGCTGCACGGGAACGGCGCGATCCGCACCGCGGCATGCAGCACGCGCCGGTCGGGCGAGAAGGCCAGCGGCATCGACATGCCTGGCCCGGTGGGGCCAGGGACCGGCGTGCTGGCGCGCTTCGTCAGTGCACCTGTTTCGTGGTCCATCGCGAAGGTGACGACGGCGCGCTCATCGGCGCAGGAGACATAGGCCAGCAGTTCGGACATGGCAGGGTTCCCCAAGGTGTCGGCTAGGCGCGGCGGTCGAGGAAGGCGGCCCAGACCGGGTTGGGCGTCCATATGCCGGCGAGATGGGCGCGCGCCTCCGCCTCCGGCAGGCCGAGCACGTCGCGCCGGTAGCGGGCCAGGAAGGCCGAGACACGGTAGTTGGCGGCGCAGTGCACATGCACCAATTCGCCCTCCAGCCGCTGCATCGCCGCGGCAAAGGCGGTGAAGTCGGCCTCGGTCGGGGCGGCGAAATCCACGGGGATGTTGAGATACTCCATCCCCAGCGCCTGCACCTTCTCCGCCTCGCCCGGGAGGGTGAATCGGCCTTCATGCGGGGCGAGGTTGATCACGCAGCGCACCCCAAGGGCTGCCAGCGCGGCCAGCTGCGCCTCGGTCGGCTGGCCGGAGGTGGTGATCCGCCCATCCAGCCGGTGCCAGTGATAGATGTCGGTCGGGTCGGCCATGGCCGGATTGCGCACGGCCGGGCCCGCGGCGTCAATCGTGACGCCGCTTTGCCGCGGGGCTTGCCAGCGCGCACCGGCGTGGCAAAACGGGGGGAAGGGGGACCCATGGTCGATCTGACACGGCTCTACGATGTTCTGGTGATCGGCGGCGGCAACGCGGCGATGACGGCGGCCGTCACCGCGCGCCAGGCCGGCGCCAGCGTGCTGGTGCTGGAGCACGCGCCCAAGGCGCTGCGCGGCGGCAACTCGCGCCACACCCGCAATCTGCGCGCCATGCACCAGGCGCCCACCTCGGTGCTCACCGAGGCCTATCTGGAAGATGAATACTGGGACGACCTGCTGCGCGTGACCGGCGGGCAGACCGACGAGCACCTGGCCCGCATGACCATTCGCGCCAGCGAGGCG
>JAIXTK010000253.1 GCA_027483995.1 Acetobacteraceae bacterium | reverse complement strand
CGCGCCAGGAAGGCGTTGAGCTGGTGGTGCGCGAGGCCGGCATGGTGCCGGCCCGCGTTCATGAACCAGCCCTTGGCGCGCGGGATCGGCGGGGGGAGCGGGCGCGTGGGCGCGGTTTGGGCCTTCGCGGTGCGGGCGCGGGGGGCGCGCGGGGCCGGGAGGCGGTTTTCCAGCCAGAGGGCGTGGAGGCGCGCGAACAGGCGCGCGGCGCGGCCGACGCGGTTGAACAGCAATTGCACCATCTGGGCGTGCGACTCCCGCGCCGGGACGGGCGGGATGAGGAGACCGATGACGGCGCGGATGGTCGCGACGATGTGGGTGAGGTGGTCCGTAAGGGATAACACGTTAGTTAGATAACGCGATCGAAGGGGCGGTGCAAGGGGTGATTTGGAATATTTTTTCCTAGGATACACCCGCCCATTCCGGGGCCTGGGTGTCCTGGCGCAGGCGCAGGCGGCGGAAATCAAGGGCGGCGAAGATTTCGTCGGGGTCCGGCGTGCGGTCGTGCGGAAGGGGGAGGCTGGAGCGGGCTTCCTCGGTGAAGCGCAGGGCCAGGGCGGGGTTGGCGAGGTAGGTTTCCTGCCACCAGGTGAGGATGCGCGGGCGGGCGGCGGCGAGGGCATCGGCGGTGACGAGGCGGTCGCGCTTCTGGCGTTGGTTGATGGCGGGGGTAGCGGGGAGAAGGTTCCAGAGGTCGCCGCAGGGCCAGGCGGACCAGGGGAGGCAGTGGTCGATATCCAGCGCCGCGCCGAGCGGGCGGCCGGACCAGACGCATTCGATGGGGCGGCCGGCGTGGAGACGGTCCAGCGCGAGGTTTCGGACGAAGGCGGTGTCGCGCTCCGGCTCCAGCCAGCGCAGGGCGGCGTGTGCTTCATCCGTGGTGACCACCCTGCCCGCCCGTTCGGCGTAGCCCTGGGTGAGGCGGACCCATTCGGCGAGCAGCATCGGTTCGATCCAGGCGGACATACGGCAGAAGGCGCGCCAGATGGCGAGCGGCACGCGGGTGGTGCCGTAGGCCCAGAGGGTTTCTGGCGTGATGGCAAGGGTTGCGGCGGCGGGAGGTGGGCCGCGGACCTCGCTTGGGAAGACAGGGATGTCGTTGGCGTAGGTGAGGTGGCGGGCGGGCATGTCCGCGATGAGGCGGGCGGCGTCGCGCAGCGCCAGGCGGAGGTGGCGGGCATCGTCGCCGTGGAAGACGGCGCCGGGGCGCAAATCATGCGGGGCGAGGCCGATCAGCGCCAGGAACGGGGCCTTCACGAAGCCCATGCCCGGCGCGGTCAGTTGGGGCAGCCTGCGCTCGACGAGCGGTTTGTACATGCGCAGCCAGGTGAGGGCGACGAGGCCGAGGGGGAGTTCGACGTCGTCACCGGCATCGCGGGCGTGGTTGGGGAAGGCATCGGCGATGCGGGCGATGCTGCGCAGGAGGCCGAGCTTGTAGGTGGAGGATTTTTCCTGGCGGAGGATGACGCCGCGCAGGGTGGGGAGGGCGCCGGCGCCGTCATCCGGCAGGTCCAGGATGACGGTTTGCCAGGTGATGTCGGGGCGGCCGCCGATATCGGCGGTGCGGCCGGTGGCGACACGCAGGGCGAGGCCGTGATCGACGCCGAGGCGCTCGACCTCGTGCTGGTCCACGGGCCACATTGGCCGGTCTTCCGGAGCCGGGCCGTGGCGCAGGGTGAGGACCATGCGGCCACCGGGCTTGAGCAGGGTGGCGAGCTTGCGCATGGCACGCGGGCGATCCTGCGGCGGGATGTGCATCCAGACGCCCGAGAGCCAGACGAGATCAAAGCCGAGGCCGAGGCGGTGGGTGTTGGCCAGGGCGGGGAGGCGGTCGTCGATCCAGCGGATGCGCGGCGAGGGATGGCGGCGGGTGGCTTCCTGGCGCAGGGCGGTGGCGGGTTCGGCGGCGACGACCTCCCAGCCCTGGGCGGCGAACCATTCGGCGTCGCGGCCGGAGCCGGCGCCGACATCGAGCATGAGGCCGGGCCTGGCGGGGAGGTGCGGGAGGGCATGGGCGTGGATGTCGGCGAAGCCGAAGGCGTCGTAGGCCTCGGCGAATTCTCGGAAGCCGCGGTGGTAGGGGGTGATGGTGTCCCAGCTCACGGGGTGATTCGGGTGTTGTGAGGGTGGAGCAAGCGCGGGGCTTTTGCTGTTGGGCTTCGGGGGTTTGGAGAGGAAGAGCCCCCCTCCGGCTCCCCCCGGCTTCGCCGAGGGGAGAGAAGGAAGATTTGAGGTGCGCAGTCGAGCGGGTGCAGGGCAGTGCCCTGCACTTTCTTGCTAGTGGGCGAGGCCGGCGATGGGGATCGGGCCGGGGCCGGGGCGGCGGCGGGCGAGCATGGTTTGCATTTCCTCCAGCCGGCCGGCGGCGACGTAGGCGCGGAGCAGGGTGAAGTCCACCAGGTCGGTTTGGGCGCGGCTGCCGCCGATGCGTTCGCGTTCGGCGACGACGGGGGCGATGGCGGCGATGGCGGCGTTGTAGTCCTGCTGGCGGAAGGCGGCGAAGGCGCGGGCCAGGGCGGGGATGACGGGGGCGGCGGGGTAGCGGCCGTTCTGGGCGAGCTGGTCGATTTCGGCGAGGCGGGCATCGAGGGCTGCGGTGTCGCCGGCGGCGGCGTCGGTGAGGGCGACGTGCCAGTCGGCGAAGGCGGTGCCGGCGCGGGGGAACATCGACTGGGCGAAATCATGCATCGCCTGCCAGTGGGCGGGGTCGGGCCTGGCGCCGGCGAGTTCGGCGCGCCAGAGGAAGGCCACGGCATCACCGAGCTGGATCATCTTGTGGCCGCGATGGGCGCCGGGGCCGAAGGCGGTGCGGTAGAGCTCGAAGGCGGCCTCCGTGTTGCCGGCGGCGAGTTCGGACAGCGCGAGGTGCCAGCTGAGATGGCCGTTCAGCGCGCCATCGCGGGTGTAGCCGGGCAGCCAGGCGGCGAGGAAGCTTCGGGCTTCCTGGGGTTCGCCCTGTTCGTAGTGCAGGTGGGCGCGGGCATGGGCCATCCAGGGGCTGCGCGGGGTGAGGGTGGCGGCGCGGTCCAGGAAGGGGATGGCTTCGTTGTTCTGGCCGTTCTCGATCAGGGCATGGGCGTGGTGGGCGGCGAACCAGCCGTCATCCTCGTAATGCGGGACCAGGGGGGCGAGGAAGGCGACCTGTTCGCGTTCGCGGCCGAGGCGGCCGGAGAAGCCGAGCAGGCCGGAGGGGGTCATGCAGGTGCTGAGCGCCATGGCGTCGCGCGGGAATGCTTCGAGATGGGTGGTGAGCGCGGCGAGGGCGGCTTCGGCCTGGCCGGTGAAGACCAGGTTGAAATAGGCGATGTGGCTGGCTTCGCGCGGGGAGAGGGCGGGGGCCAGGCGGGTGGCTTCGGCGAGGGCGGCGCGGGCGGCGGGCATGTCCCCGCGCATCTGCTGCATGCGGGCGATGGCGACATGGGCGAGGGCGAGGTTGGGGTCTGCGGCGAGGGCCTCGGCGAAGGCTTCGGGCGCGCCGGGATAGGCGCCGAGCATGAGGTCGCAGCCACGGTCGTAGGCGTCTCGGGCGGCGGCGGAGGTGGTGGACAGGTTGAGGCCGTGGCGGTCGGTCAGCATGCGGTTTCGCTCCCCAGGGGCGCGGTGGGCCGCGCGGGGTGGATGGTAGTGAGGTGGGGCGGGGCTGGAAAGCGGTGGGTGGCGCCCTGCCCTTGCTGCGCCGTGGGCTGTTCGATTTGCAATTGCGAGTCATTTGCATTTGCAGTAGCGATGCCGGGCGGCGGTGGTGCCGTGATGCGATGGAGTCTGATCCGATGGGTGTTTCGCGGCGTGGGGTGCTGGGGCTGGCGGCGGGGCTGGTGATGAGCCGGGCGGCGGGCGCGGCGGGCGGGATCGAGGTGGTGGATATCGTCGGGCGGCGGGTGCGGGTGGCGGCGCCGGTGCGGCGGATGATTTTGGGCGAGGGGCGGCAGGCCTATCTGGTGGCCGCGCTGGAGCGGGAGGCGCCGTTCGCGCGGGTGGTGGGGTGGCGGGATGATTTCCGGAAGGCGGATCTGGATGGCTACACCGCCTATGAGCGGCAGTATCCGGAGATCGCGAAACTGCCGGTGTTCGGGGGGTGGAAAGACGGGGCGTTCGATATCGAGCAGGTGATCGCGCTGCGGCCGGACGTGGTGGTGATGAACCTGGAAGCGAAGGTGGCGATCGATGATGGCGGACTGATCGGCAAGCTGGAGCGGGTGGGCATTCCGGTGGTGTTCATCGATTTCCGCGAGAAGCCGTTCGAGCATGCCGAGCGGTCGATCGCGATCATGGGGGCGCTGCTGGGGCGCGAGAGCCGGGCGGCGGAATTGGCTGCGTATCGGGCCGAGCAGATCGCGGTGGTGACGGACCGGCTGAAGGGATCCGCCGGCGTGCGGCCGCGTGTGATGATCGAGCGGGCGGCGGGGTATGACGAGAGCTGCTGCATGTCCTTCGGGGATGAGAATTTCGGCCGCATGGTGACGATGGCGGGCGGGGAGAACATCGCGGCCAGGCTGATCCCCGGCACGTTCGGCACGGTGAACCCGGAGCAGGTGGTGGCGGCGCGGCCGGATGTGGTGCTGGTGACCGGCAGCAACTGGACGCTGTATGCGCCGGACGGGGCCTGGGTGGGGGGGGGGCCCGGGGCGGACCAGGCGCAGGCGCGGGCGCGGCTGGCGAAGCTGATGCAGCGGCCGGCGTATCGCACGCTGCCGGTGGCCAGGAGTGGGCGGGTGCATGCGATCTGGCACCAGTTCT
>JAIXTK010000387.1 GCA_027483995.1 Acetobacteraceae bacterium | reverse complement strand
AGCTGATGGCGGCGACACAGCCTTCCCCCGCCCCCTGCAAGGCGCGGCCCAGCAGCAGCACCGGCATGGAAGGTGCCAGCCCACAGGCCAGCGTGCCGGCCAGGAAGGCAACGCCACCCAGCAACAATGCGGTGCGGGCGCCGAGCCTTGCCTTCAGCGTGGCGCCCCCCGCCCCGGCCACGATGGCGCTGACCAGGAACAGGGTGGAGGCCCAGGCGATCAACGCCACCCCGCCGATCTCCAGCACCGCGCTGGGCAGCGCCGTGGCGACCAGGAAGGTGTTGAACGCGTAGAGCCCGATGCCGAGCGAGAGCATCGCCAACGGCGCCAGATGCGGCGGGCGCAGCAACTCCCGCCAGGGTGAGTCGCTCATTTGGCGCCGATCGTGGCTTCGATCTTGGCGCGCAGTTCTGGCGTAACGCTGGGGAGCACGCCGAACCACTTTTCGAAGGCCGGCCGGGCCTGGTGCAGCAGCATGCCGAGCCCGCCGACGATCGGGTTGCCGCGGGCGCGCGCGGCGGCGAGCAAGGGCGGCACCAGCGGGTTGTAGACGATGTCGCACACCAGGGCGCTGGTGGGCAGCGCATCCAGCGCGATCTCCAGCGGGGGCTGGCCGGTCATGCCCTGGGTGGTGGTGTTCACCAGCAGCGCGGCGCCCGCGAGCGCCTCGTTGCGCGCGTCCCAGTCGATCACCTCGATCGGGCCGCCAAACTCCGCCTTCAGCTGTTCCGCGCGGGCGCGGGTGCGGTTGAGCAGGCGCACGCTGGGGGCTCCCTCCTCCAGCAGGCTCACCACCACGCTGCGCGCGCCGCCACCGGCACCCAGCACCACGGCGGGGCCGGCATCGCCGCGCCAGCTGGGCTGGCCCTCCCGCAGGCTCTCGATGAAGCCGTATCCGTCCTTGTTGTAGCCGCTGAGCGTGCCGTCCGCCTCCACCACGATCAGGTTGATGGCGCCCATGCGTTGGCCGATCGGGTCCACACGATCCACCAGCCTGGCGGCTTCCTCCTTGTGCGGCACCGTCACGTTGGCGCCAGCGAAGCCGAGCGCCGCCAGGCCGCGCAGTGCCTCCGCGAGCTTTCCGGGCGCCACGGGCAGCGGCACGTAGGTGCCGGGAATGCCGTGTTCCGCCAGCCAATGGCCGTGCAGCATCGGCGAACGTGATTGCGAAACCGGCCAACCGATCAGGCCCGCGACACGGAATGGCTTGGGGTCTGGCATGGAGGCTCCTACATCATCGCGCTGGGCAGCAAGGGAGAACGCAAGCCATGCGCGAGGTCAAGACGATCGGGGCGGACGACGCACGGCGCGGCATCGCGGCGGTGCGCGCCGCGGCCGAACGGCGGGATGCGGCCGTGGTGGTGGCAATCGCCGATGCCTATGGAGAGTTACTCGCGCTGCTGCGCATGGATGGTGCCGGGCCGGGCGATATCGCGCCCGCCATCGCCAAGGCCTACACCGCCGCGCGGCTGGGCCAGAACACGCGTGACATCGAATCCGCCTCCCGCAACCCGAAGACCGGGTTCGACCTGGCGGGGTTCGCCGATCCGCGCATCACCGGGCTGATCGGCGGGGTGAAGCTGGAGTTCGAAGGCGAGGTGGTGGGCGCCGTCGGCGTTAGCGGGGCGTCGGCCGGCACGGAGGAAGCGCTTGCCGAGGCTGGGGTGGCGGCGATGCTGGAGCCCTACAAGACCGTGGTGGAGGAAGCACCCTAAGCAAGCGCGTTCTTTTTTGAAAAAAAGAACCAAAAAACTTTCATTCGTTTGCTGGCCTCGGCGCAAACGAATGAAGTCTTTTTTGCTTCTTTTTTCTTCAGAAAAAAGAAGAGTCTTGCTTACTCCAGATCCAACGGAAACACCGGCCGCCGCAGCTTCGTATAGGGAAACACCCGGCTATCCGACGAGCACGGCCCGCGCGTGGTGACGGTGTGGGTTTCAGACATGATGGGGTCGTAGGCCTGCCGGTGCGCCACGGCGGCCTTCACGCCGATCACGCGCAGCTCCTCGGGGTTGATGCCCTGGCTGCGCCATTGGCCGAGATCGAAGGGCGGGGTCTTCTTGCTGGTGAGCAGCAGGGTGATCCCGCGATGCCGCACCACGGCGCTGGGGCCCATGGACACATGGATGCCGGAACTGCCGGCGCTGTGGGAGTGGCGGTCCTCCAGGGTGAAGTTGCCGTCGGAGTCCGAGAGTTTCTCGACATCCAGCGTAACGGGGCCAGGGTCGAGCCGGCTGCCCTTGCCACCGAGGGGCAGGGTGATGCGGCCGCCCTTGGGGATGGATTTCAGGGCCTGCACGGCCTCGGGGTCGTTGATGATGATGCCGCCGCCCTGCACATCGTGCTTCAGCATGGCGCGCAGCAACTCGGTGCCGTCCCCGGGGGCGCCACCGCCGATGTTCTCGGCGGGTTCCACCAGCAGCACCGGGCCCGGCCGGTTGGGCAGGCCGCGTGACAGGATCTCGTCGGCATCGCCCTGGGCGGGGATGCCGTGGTGGCGCAACTCCCAGGCCAGGTCGGTGAGTGTCGCCAGCGCGGCCTCGGCAGGTGCGGCATCGCCCTCGGTGATGGCGGAGAAGGCCATGCCGGCATGGGTGGAATCGCCGAAGCTGTAGCCGCCGACAACGTTGACGCAGAGGATCTCCGGGTTCTCCGCCTCGATCCGGCGGGCCAGGGCGCAGAGGTCGCGCATCGGGCGGTCGCCGGTGGCAACGCCGGTGGGCGGCAGGATCATGTTGGTGCCGCGCCAGATGGTGCGCGGGGTGCGGCCGGTGTTCAGCGCGCGGGCCAGCAGCTCGGCGCCACGGATTGCCGCCTCATGCGCATCGGTGTGCGGCGTGTTGCGGTAGCTCACCAGGCCGTTCGAGAGGCCGCACATCTGCGGGGTGAGCGTGGCGTGCTGGTCGTACACGCCGAACAGCGGCAGATCGGCCGCGCCTGGCAGGGCGCGGATGCGCGCGATCAGCTCGCCCTCGGGGTCTTCCAGGCCCTCGGTGCGCATGGCGCCGTGCAGCACCAGGTAGATACCGTCGATGCCTTCGGCCAGCGCGGTGCGCGCCAGGGGTTCCAGTTCGCGCCAGAAGGCTTCGAACACCTCCTGCTGCACGGTGCCGGACGGGGTGGCGCCCCAATCCAGCGTGGCCACCACATCCCACCCCTCGCGCTCCGCCACGATCAGGAAGCCATCCACCACGGAGAGGTCGCCGCGCCGGGCCATGATCCCCGCGGCATCGCGCTGGCGGAAATCGGCCAGCGGGGTGGTCTCGTCCACGAAGCTGTGGGTCTCGTGCGAAAGTGCGGCAAACAGGATGCGGGGCATTCTTGGGTCCTCCCTGATCTAGCCTAGCGACGATACGGTTGACGCGCCAAGCCGCCGGGCGTTGAGTTATAGGGAGAGGGCGCGAAGCCCCAGCAGGAGGTCGGCATGAAGCGTGCGTTCCTGGCGGCGGCCATGATGGCCGCAATGGCGGCATGGGCGCCCGCATCGGCGCAGCAAAACACGCTGAAGGTGGTGCTGCCCGGCGAGCTGCGCAGCATCGACAGCGATTGGACCGCCGCCGCTATCACGCGGTACCACAGCTTCATGGTGTACGACACGCTGCTGGGGCTGGACGCCAACCAGCAGATCCAGCCGCAAATGGCAGACAGCTTCGACCTCAGCGAGGACAAGCTCACCTACACCTTCCACCTGCGCGACAAGCTCGCCTTCTCCGATGGCACGCCGGTCACGGCGGAAGACGTGGTGGCCAGCTGGATCCGCTGGGCGGAAGCCGATGGCGCCGGCCAGATGATCGCCACCTTCCTCGCCGGGCTCGATGCGGTGGATGCCCGCACCTTGCGCGTGCGGCTGAAGGAGCCGTTCCCGCAGCTGCCCTATGTGCTCGCCAAGCCGATGGCGATCCCGATGTTCGTGAAGCCGGCCAAGATCGTGAAGGGCCTGTCGGCGCGCACACAGTTCAGCGACCCCATGGGCTCCGGCCCGTTCATCATGCGCAAGGATGAATGGGTGGCGGGCAGCAAGACCGTCTATGTGAAGAATCCCGGCTACGTGCCGCGCGCGGAGCCGGCCAGCGGCATCGCCGGCGGCAAGGTGGCGCGGGTGGACCGCGTGGAATGGGTCGTGATCCCCGACCCCTCCACCCAGGCCTCCGCCCTGCGCAACGGCGAGGTGGATTTCGTCGAGAGCCCCACGCTCGATCTCGTGCCGATGCTGCAATCCTCGCGTGGCGTGCGCGTGGCGGCCCTGTGGCCCACCGGCAGCGAAGGCACGATGCGGGTGAACTGGACCAACCCGCCCTTCGACAACCCGATCGCGCGGCGCGCGATGTACAATTTCGTCAACCAGAAGGACATGATCCTGGCCGCCCTCGGCGACGAGAAGCTTGGCCAGGTCTGCGGCGCGCTGCTGATCTGCGGCTCCCCCAACGGCAGCGAATACGGCGCGGAGCTGCTGATCTCCAACGACCCGGAAGACGTGCGCCTCAAGCGCGGCATGGAGATGCTGCGCGCCGGCGGCTACAAGGGCGAGAAGATCGTGGTGCTGGATCCCTCGGACCAGCCGATCATGAACCGCGCCACGCAGGTGCTGGTGGCCGCCATGCGCAAGGCCGGCGTGAACGTGGAAATGCAGACAATGGATTGGGCCACGGTGGTCAGCCGCCGCGCGGTGCGCGGGCCGGTCGCCAATGGCTGGCATATCTTCCTCACCATGGGCGGGCCGCTGGGCCCGGCCAACCCCGTGTTCCACGTGCAGATGTCCGCCGCCTGCGACAAGGCCTGGTTCGGCTGGCCCTGCGATGCGGAGCTGGAACGCCTGCGCGCGGCGTGGATTCGCGAGACCGATCCGATCAAGGCGCGCTGGCTGGTGGAGAACATCCAGCTGCGCGGCGCGCAGATCGTGGTCTACATCCCGTTCGGGCAATACGTGTCGCCCTCGGCCTGGCGGGACAACCTGGACGGATTGCTGACGGTGCCGGAGACTGTGGTCTTCTGGAACGTGGCAAAGAAATAGATGCGGATTTTCGTCGCCTCGCTGGCAACCGAGACCAACACCTTTGCGCCGATCCCGACCGATCTGCGCAGCTTCGCGCCCACCTACTACAAGCCCGGCACGGCGCCGGCGGCGGCCACCATGAACACCGCGGTGATGGTGGTGGCGCGCCGGCTGGCCGCCGAGCAGGGTCACACGCTGGTGGAAGGCAGCTGCGCCTGGGCCGACCCCGCCGGCATAGTGGGGCGTGCCACCTACGAGACCCTGCGCGACGAAATCCTCGACCAGCTGCGCGCCGCCATGCCGGTGGACGTGATCCTGTTCGGCCTGCATGGCGCCATGGTGGCGCATGGCTACGACGACTGCGAGGGCGACCTGATGGCCCGCGCGCGCGCGATCGCTCCCCGCGCCGTGATCGGCGGCGAGATCGACCCGCACACCCACCTCACCGACACGATGGTGCAGGCCGCCGACTTCATCGTGGCGTTCAAGGAATTCCCGCACACGGATTTCCTCGCCCGCGCCGAAGACCTCGCCGCCCTGTGCCTGGCCAAGGCATCGGGGGAGATCAACCCGGTGCCCTGCGTGTGGGATTTGCGCCACATCGGTGGGTTCATGACCGGCCGCGAACCCGGCCGCTCCTTCGTGGACCGGATGCTGGCGATGGAAGGGAAGGATGGCATCCGCTCCATCAGCGCCATCCACGGCTTCACCGCCGCGGATGTGTACGATGTCGGCAGCAAGATGCTGGTCTATGCCGACGACCGCGCGAAAGGCGAGGCGCTGGCGGAAAAGCTGGGGCGCGAGCAGCTGGCCTGGGGCAAGGGCGCCAACCCCGTGCACCTGAAAACCGCCGAGGCGGTGACGGATGCCCTGGCCACTGAAGGCATGCCCGTGGTGCTGGCCGATCGGTGGGACAACCCGGGCGGCGGCGTGGCCGGGGACAGCACCTTCCTCATCGAGGAGTT
>JAIXTK010000064.1 GCA_027483995.1 Acetobacteraceae bacterium | reverse complement strand
GTCAGCGGAATCTCGCTGGTGGCGATCAGCCAGCGCCCATCGGTGGTGCGGAACGAATCCTCGGCGAACTTGGGCAGCTGGTTGGTGCCGAACATGGTGGCGTCGTTCACCAGGAACGGCACGGTGTGCTCGGTGTAGCCGTGCTGGGTGGTGTGGGTGTCCAGCATGAACTGCCCCAGCGCCCGCTCCAGCCGCGCCAGCCCGCCGCGCAGGATGGTGAACCGGCTGCCGGCCATCTTGGTCGCCGTCTCGAAATCCATCATGCCCAGCGCCTCGCCGAGCTCGAAATGCTGCTTGGGCTCGAAGCCGAGATCGGTGGGCGCGCCCACCTGCTTCAGCACCACGTTGGCGCTCTCGTCCGGCCCGTCCGGCACATCGCCATCCAGCACATTCGGCAGCGCGGCCAGCGTGTCGAAGATGGACTTGTCCAGCCCCGCCACCTTCTTCTCCAGCGCCTCCATCTCCGCCCGCTTGGCGGAAACCTCGGCCTCCAGCGCCGCGCTGTCCTCGCCCTTGCGGCGCGCCTCGCCGATGCGCTTGGACAGCGCGTTGCGGAAGGACTGGATCTCCTGCAGCGCCGTCTGCGCCGCCCGGCGCTCGCTGTCCTGGGACAGGATGCCGGCGGCGGCGGGCGGCAGGCCACGGCGGGCCATGGCGGCGTCGAACAGCGTCGCGTCGTCGCGAAGGGTGCGAATGTCGTGCATGTCTATTCCCCGAAAGGGGCGGCGGCAGGCCGCGAATAGGGTGAGCTTAGCGCAGGAAGGCGGGCGTCAGCGACGCATCACGATCGCGCCGCCGCGGAGAGCCCGGCGCCCGGGCTGGTCAGGGGCACGCCCTTGGTGCACAGCCCAGCCGCACCGGCCATGGAGGCCTGGGCGAAAGCCACCACCCCGGCCCCCTTGGCGAACAGCGCATCGGCCGCCACCGCGATCAGCCGGTTGTACTCGGCCACGTCCCCGCCCCGGAACGCCTCCCAGGCGCCCGGCGCGATGTGCATCTCGATGGCAACGTCGGTGCCGTCGGCCACCCGCTCGAACAACGTGCGGGTGGGCTCCACCGTGGTCTGCACGGTGCACAGCACATCCACCCGCCCCTTGCCGGCAGCCGCCTTGGCCACCGCGGCGCTGGCCAGCGCGCCATCGACGCGCAGCACCGGCACCGGCGCCAGCAGATCGGCCCGCTCCGCCGCCGGCCCCACGGTGGAGCAGGTCAGCAGCACCGCATCCACGCCCGATGCCATCTCGCGCAGCAACTCGGCCGCCTCGTCGCGGATCGCATCGGTCAGCCCACCCTCGGCCTCCGCCCGCTTCAGCAGGTCCGGCCGCACCACATGCGACAGCGTCACCCCCGGCAGGGAGGAGGCGGCCGCCTCGAACACCGGCACGTTGCTTTCCACGGTGTGCAGGCAGGCGATGCGCATCAGGCGTCGTCCTCTTCCACGGGCTTGGGTTCCACCAGCTTGGCGGCAAAGATCGACAGTTCGTAGAGCCCGATCAGCGGAATCGCGAGGCCGATCTGGCTCATCGGGTCCGGCGGCGTCACGATGGCGGCAAACACGAAGATGCCCACGATGGCGTAGCGCCGCGCGCCCTTCAGCCCCTTGGAGGAGACGATCCCCACCTTGGCCATCAGCGACAGCGCCACCGGCATCTGGAAGGCAATGCCGAAGGCGAAGATCAGCTTCATCACCAGGTCGAGATACTCGCCCACCTTGGCTTCCAGCTGGATCGGCACGCCGCCCTGCACGGCCGGTGTTTCGAAGCTGACGAAGAACTTGAAGGCGGCCGGAAAGATGAAATAGTACGCCAGCGCCGCCCCCAGAAGGAACATCACCGGGGAGGCCAGCAGGAACGGCAGCAGCGCCCGCTTCTCGCTGCGATACAGCCCGGGCGCGATGAACAGCCAGATCTGGTGCGCGATGAGCGGGAAGGAGATGAACATGCCCCCGAAGATCGCCACCTTCAGGTAGGTGAAGAACGCCTCGGTCAGCGCGGTGAAGATCAGCCGGCGCGGCTCGCCGCCCGATTTCGCCACCAGGATGTCCACCAGCGGCTGCGCCAGGAAGGCGTAGATGTGCTGGGAGAGGAACCAGCACCCGATCACCGCCACCACCACCGTGCCCAGCGACCACATCAGCCGCGTGCGCAGCTCGATCAGGTGATCGAGCAGCGGCATGGGCTTGTCGTCGATCGTGTCTTCCTTGGTGGTGTCGGCCACGTCCTGATCCCCGGGGTCTAGGCGCCAACGAGCGGCGGGCGGGAGGTAGTCGGCGGGAGGAAATCCGGCACCGGCGGCGGGTTGGCAATCGATGGCGGGATGAACGCCGGCATGCCGTCATCCACCGGCGCCAGCTCGGCGGCCGTCACCGGCACCGGCTCCTCCGGCGGGGGCAGGTCGATCGGCGTGTAGGAGGTCGGCTCGGCCGGGGTGAGCGGCTGCGGCGTGTTGGCGAAGGGGTCGTTCAGCGCGGAACGAATCGAGCCGTCCTTGTCGATCTCGCGTTCCAGCGCGCCCTTGATGTCCAGGTTGCGGATCTCGTTGATCTGGTCGCGGACCTCCTTGAGGTCGGCATCCTTGACCATCTCGTCCACATGGGTGCGGAACTCGGCCGCCATGCCGCGCGCCTTGCGCACGAAATCGCCCACGGCCTTGATCGCCTTGGGCAGGTCCTTCGGGCCGATCACAAGCAGCGCCACCACGCCGATCACGGCGAGTTCGGACCATGCGAAATCAAACATGGTGGCCACCAGCGATGCGGAACGGGCGTGGCATGGGCGAAGGGTCTCTCCTGGCCCGGGTTGCTAGCAGGAAACCGGGCGCCTGGGAAACCGCCATGCGATCATGGCGCGGGCTCCCCGGCTTCAGCGTCGGACTCCGGCTCGGCAGCCTCCACCGGCGGGGGCGATGCGTCCATCGGCAGCGCCGCCGGCTCCACCAGCAGGTCCTCGCGCCGCGGCAGGTCGCGCAGCTGCTGCAGCCCGAACTGGGAGAGGAAGGCCGGCGTGGTGCCCCACAGCGTCGGCCGCCCCGGAGTCTCCTTGCGGCCGCGCGGGGCAACGAGCCCTGCCTCCAGCAGCTGGTCCAGCGTGCCCTGGCCGAGGGCGGCGCCGCGCAGCTCCTCGATCTCCGGGCGCGTCACTGGCTGGTGATAGGCGATGATCGCCAGCGTCTCCATCGCCACGCGCGGCAGGCGGCGCGGCACCTGCACCACGCGGCGCAGCTTCGGCGCCAGATCGGGCGCGGTGCGGAACTGCCAGCCGCCGCCCACCTCCACCAGCTCCACCCCGCGGCCGGCATAGCGCGCCTGCAGCGCGGCGAGCACGGCATCCGAATCGGCCCCGTTCGGCAGCAGCTGGCCCAGTTGGCGCGCGGTCACCGGGGCGGTGGCGGCAAACACCATTGCCTCCGCCAGGCGCAGCAATTCTTCCATGTCCACCGAGTCCGAATCGGGAACGGCGGAGTCTGCGGGCAGCGATTCGGCCGACGATTCGGGATCAGGCATCGGGTCGTGCTTCCTTGGCCCCAAGGTCGGCCACAATCTCGGTATCGCCGCGGCGGACCAGGATGGGGCCGAACTCCTCCTCCTGGCGCAACCGCACCGCGCCACCGCGCGCCATCTCCAGCCCGGCGAGCAAGGTGGAAGACAGGGCGGCCCGGCGCTGCAGCGGAGAGGTCAGCTCCTCCGGCAGGAACTGCTCCAGGTTGGACCAGTCCGGCAGGTTGCCCACCAGCAGGGCGAGGCGGGAGAGCGCGTCGCGCACCGTCCACACCGTCAGCGCCTGCGGCCGGTAGCGGCGGCGGGCACCGGCGCGGCGCATGGCAGCGAGATAGGCGCGCAGCAGGCCGGGCACGTCCGTCAGCAGCTTGGTGCGGTCGGTCTCCACCAGGTCTTCCGGCAGGCCGCGGATGAACACATCCTGCCCCAGCTGCGGGCGGGCACCGAGCCAGGCCGCGGCCAGGCGCATGGCCTGCAGGCTGCGCAGCCGGGCGGCGAGCACCTCGGCCGCCGTCTCCGCCTCGTCCGCCGCCTCGTGCCCCTTGGGCAGCAGCAGGCGGGATTTGAGCCAGGTGAGCCAGGCCGCCATCACCAGCCAATCCGCCGCCAGTTCCAGCCGGATTCGCCGGGCCCCCTCGATCACCGCCAGGTACTGCTCCACCAGCGACAGGATGGAGATCTTGGCCAGATCGAGCTTCTGGCCGCGGGCGAGTTCCAACAGCAGGTCCAGCGGGCCCTCGAACCCGTCCAGCCGCAGCACGAGCGCATCTTCCGGGCGGACCGGAAGCTCGTATTGGGCGGGCTCCTGCTGTTGGTCAGAGGTCATGCAGCATGAACTTCTCGTAGAACGCCGGCAGCGGCAGGTGCTTCAGCATCCAGCCGGCGCCATCCACCAGCAGCGCGCGCACGGGATCGAACGGCATGCCGAGGTCGCGCAGCAGCATCGGCAGCAGGAACAGCAGGGCAAGCACGATGAAGATGCCCGCCCGCTCCAGCCGTGCCCAGGCCATGGCGAGGCGCAGGGGCAGGATGCCCACCACGATGCGCCCGCCATCCAGCGGCGGGATCGGCAGCAGGTTGAACAGCCCCAGCACGATGTTGAACAGGATGAAGGAGACGGCGAACTCCACCGCCATCACCACCACCATGCCGCGATCCGCCCCCGGCAGGCCCAATATGGTGCCGATGGTCCCCACGGGATCGCCATCCAGGTGCAAGGCGAGAGACGCGGCGGCGGCGAGCACGAAGTTGATCGCCGGGCCGGCCATGGCCACCAGCATCATGCCCCGGCGCGGGTCGCGGAAGCGCCAGGGGTCCACGGGCACCGGCTTGGCCCAGCCGAACATGAAGCGACTGCCGGTGAAGCTGTTCAGCAGCAGCAGGATTCCGGGCACGATCAGCGTGCCGACGCGATCCACATGGGCGATCGGGTTGAGTGTCAGGCGGCCCTGGCGCTGGGCGGTGTCGTCACCCAGCGCAAGCGCGGCATAGCCGTGCGCCACCTCGTGCAGCACGATCGCCGCGATGGCGGCCAGCAGCGGCAGGACAATCTCGGACACGGTGGCCCTTTCACGGGTGCGGGCGCAGTGCCGCCCGGCGGTAAGTATACCAGCGGCGCCCCGGCGCAAGGGTCAGGCGTTGGCCAACAGCCGGTCACGCTCCTCGGCCAGCGCGGCTTCATCAAGCGGCATGGCGCGCGCGGCGGCGGTGGCCCGGGCGGCGGCGAGGCGGGTGCGGGCGGCTTCGGTCAGCTTCGGGGCGGCGCGCAGCACCGCTTTGGTGCCCTCGGCATCACCGGGGCAGTAGAGCGCCACGTCGCAGCCGGCCTCCAGGCAGGCGAGCGCGCGGGTCTCGGGCGCACCCTCCAGCGCGTGCATGGCCAGGTCGTCGCTGACCAGCACGCCGCGAAAGCCGATCTCGCCGCGGATCACCTGTTCGATGATGGTGCGGGAGAGGGTGGCGGGGCGCTGCCTGTCCCAGGCGGGGTAGAGGATGTGGGAGGTCATCAGCCAGGGCAGGTCGGCATTGGCGGCAAAGGGCAGCAGGTCGGCCTGCATGTCGTTGGCGGCGACTGTGGGCAAGGCGAGGTGCGAATCCACCGTGGCGCGGCCATGGCCCGGGGCGTGCTTGCCCACCGGCTGGATGCCGGCGGCCAGCAGCCCCCCGGCCATGGCGCGGGCGAGGCGGGCGACCTCGGCAGGCTCCTCGGCGAAGGCACGGTCGCCGATCACCTCGCTGGCGCCAGGCAGGCGGCGATCGAGGATCGGGGCGCAGACCGTGTCGAACCCGGCCTCGGCGCATTGCAGGCCGATCAGCGCCCCCTGGAGATACGCCGCACGCAGCGCCTGGGGCGGCGGCAGGGCGCCAAGCGCGCCGCAGGGCGGATGGGCGCGCCAATGCGGCGGGCGAAGGCGCGCCACGCGCCCGCCCTCCTGGTCCAGCATCAGCACCGCCTCGGCGGGCATCGCGGCGCGCAGGGATGCGATGAGCAGCCGAAGCTGCGTGGGGTCGGTGATGTTGCGGCGGAACAGGATGGCACCGGCGGGCGGATGAGCGCGCAGCAGCGCCGCCTCCTCCGGCAGGAGGATGGGGCCGGAAATGCCGATAATGGCGGCGCGGGTGTTCGCGGGCAGCATGGGGCAGGCTTAGCAACGGCGGCGTGGGTGGCATAGTGGGGCCGAACGCACAGGGACACCGCCATGACCGACCTGCCCAGCCGCCTGATCGACCTGACCGCGACGCAGGCGGTGGCGGCGCTGCGGGCCGGGAAGGTCTCGCCGGCCGAGCTGGTGGAGGCCTCTGCGGCACGGATCGCCGCGGTGGAGCCCGCGGTGAACGCGCTGCCGATCCTGTGCCTGGAGCGGGCGCGGGCACAGGCGGGCGGGATCGGCCAGGGCGACGGGCCGGGCTGGCTGGGCGGCTTGCCTGTTTCTGTGAAGGACCTCGATGAGGTCGCGGGCGTGCGGCACACAATGGGTGGGTCGGTGCTGTTCCAGGACGTGGTCTCGAAGGTCTCGAGCCCCATGGTGCAGGTGCTGGAAGGCAATGGCGGCATCCCGGTGGGGAAATCCAACTCGCCGGAATTCGGCTTCAACGCCTCCACGATCAACGCGCTGCATGGGCCGACACGCAACCCCTACGACCCCAGGCTGACGGTCGGCGGCTCCTCCGGCGGGGCGGCAGCTTCAGTGGCAACAGGGGAGGTGTGGCTGGCAACGGGGTCGGACCTCGGCTCCTCCATCCGCTTGCCGGCCGCGTTCTGCGGCGTGGCAGGGCTGCGGCCCTCACCCGGCCGGGTGCCGCGCGGGCGCCGCGGCATGCCGTTCAGCACCCTGCCGGTACTGGGCCCGATCGCGCGCACGGTGGCGGACGTGGCGCTGGGGATGGAGGCGATGGTGGGGGAGCTGTGGAGCGACCCGCTGAGCCTGCCCTCGGCGCCGGGCATGTTCTCCGCGGCGGTGGCCGCGCCGGTGGGGCCGAAGCGTGTGGCGTGGTCGGCCGATCTCGGTGTTTCCCCCGTTGATCCCGAGATCGCGGCCATCTGCGCCGCCGCCGTGGCGCGCTTCGCGGAGGCGGGGGCCGTGGTGGAGGAGGCATGCCCGGACCTCTCCCAGGCGGTGGAGGTGTTCCACGCCATCCGTGGCGTGAACCACCTGGCCGCGTTCGATCCACTGGTGGCCGCCGAGGGCGCGCGGGTAATCCCGGAGATCCACGAGAGCCTCGCCCGCGCCCGCCAGGTGCCGATCGAGCGCTTCGCCTGGGCGGAGCGCGAGCGGGCGGCGATGTTCGGCCGGCTGATGGATTTCTTCGAAACCCACGACGTGCTGGTATGCCCGGCGGCGATCATGAAGCCGTTCCCGGCGGAGTGGCGGCGGGTGGACCGGCTGGGGAACCACCAGTTCGACAGCTACATCGACTGGATCGCCATCACCTTCGCCATCTCCCTGCTGGGGGTGCCGGTGCTGTCGCTGCCGGTGGGCTTCACGCAGGAGGGGCTGCCGGTGGGAATCCAGATCATCGGCCGGCCGCGCGCCGATGCGGCGGTGCTGGCCGCCGGCGCGGTGCTGGAGCAGGTGATCGGCGCGAAGGGCCGGCTGCCGGTCACCCCGCGAGCAGCAGCATAACGCCAACCACCGTGGCGGCGATGCCGGCCAGGGCGGCGCGCGGCAGGGGTGCCGGGTTCGGGAGCAGGCGCGCGAGCGCCAACGTCACCAGCGGATAGGTGGCCACCAACGGGGCAACGAGGGCGACCGGGCCTTCCGCCAACGCCGCATAGAGCGTCAGCACCGCCCCGCCATTGCACAGCCCGACCGCGGCAAACCAGGCCAGCGCGGGGCCGGAGGGGCGCGGGGCGCGAATGGTGGCCAGCGCGACGGCAGCGGAGACGAGGTAGCCGATCGCGGCGGCGGCCAGCGGGCTGGGCCAGAACGAAAGCCCCCATTGCGTCGCCGGCTGCACCAGCCCGCGAATGGCGGCGGCAGCCAGCGGCAGGGCCAACGCGGCACCAGCCAGCCGCGCCCCACCGGTGCCGCCGGCCAGGGACAGCGTGGCCACGCCAGCGGCGATGGCGGCCAGCCCCGCGATCTGCGCTGGGGCCGGCAGTTGGGCCAAGAACAGCGCGGCCCCGAGAACGGCGAAAAGCGGCGCAAGGTTGCCGAGCGCACCGGCCAGACTCGGGCCGAGTCTCCGATTCGCCGCAAAGGTGAGTCGCGTGACCGCGATGGGGAACACCAGCCCCACGGCGGCGAACACCGCCGCGCCGCGCGCATCGGCCGCAGCGAAATCAACACGCACCAGCGCAGCGAGAGCCAGCAGCGCGGCAGAGGCGAGAATGCTGATGCGAGCCCCCGCAGCAGGCGGGGCGTGGCGCAAGGCGCGCTGGGTCAGAACAAGGGCGGTGCCGAACTGGCAGGCGGCCAGCAGTGCCAGCAGAACCGGCGCGCTGCCGGTCATGCCGGCAGGCGGATCAGAAGCTGGCGACCGAGCAGACGCCGCCCTTGGCGCGGACCTTCTCGCAGAAGGAACTGGCCTGGCCGGCATCGGTGAAGCCGCCGGTGCGCAGGCGGTAGAAGGTCTTCCCGTCGCGCTCGGTCTTCACCACGGCGGGGCGGCGGCCGCCCAGCACATCCGGCATGCGCTTTTCCAGGCGGCTCCATTCGCTGAGCGCCGCCTGCTCGCTGGTGACGGCAGCCAGCTGCACCTGGGTGCCGCCGGAGGCAGCCGGGGCCGGTGCGGCGGCAGGCGCCCGGGCGGGCGGGGGCGGCGGGGCAGCGGCAAGCGGAGCGGCGGGAGGCGGGGCCGGCGCGGTCAGCACGGCCGGCTGGCTCGGCGGGCGGGCGGCCTGGGCGCTGACCACGGGCTGGACCGGAGCCGGCACCACAGGAGCGGCGGCGGGCGGGGTGGCGGCGGGCGGGGTGGCGGCGCGCGGCGCGGCGGCGATCTGGCGTTCGGCGGCGGCCTTCTCAGCCGCAGCCTTCTCGGCGGCGATCTTTTCTTCGGCGGCTTTCTCGGCAGCCAGCTTCTCAGCCGCGGCCTTCTCCCCGGCCGCGCGCAGGGCCTCCGGCTTCGGGGCTTCCGGCGTGGGCGCCAGTGCCTGCTTGCCGGCAGGGGCGGCGGGGCTGTCGATCTCCGGCCCCTGCTGGGTGCTGTCCGGCTTCACGCGCAGCGGGCGGCTATCCGCCTCCACCACCGGCACGCCGCCGCCAGACTTGCCACCGGTGAGCGACCAGGCGCCGACCATCACGAGCAGGGCGGCACCAATCCCGCCGGCGATGATCGCCAGCCGCCTGGTATTGGGGTCCATCCCCGGGCGATGGCGCGGCGTGCGGTAAGACGTGTCGAACTCGGCCATCAGACTGCCCATCTTCCCTTCTTTTGCAGGGCGGGCAGCCAGTGCGGCGACTGCCCCTCAGCGCATCTCTTCCACCGGCGCCACCCCCATGACGGCCAGGCCGGACCGGATCACGGTCGCGGTGGCGGCCACCAGGGCAACCCGCGCCAAGGTCTCGGCACGCTGCTCCGGCTGCAGGAAACGCAGCGCAGCATCATCCCTTCCTCGGTTCCACAGCATATGAAAGTCGGCCGCTAAATCATAGAGGAAAAACGCAATCCTATGCGGTTCGCGCGCCTGGGCGGCCCCTTCCACGGTGCGCGGCCAGCTCGCCAGCCGCTTGATCAGGGTAAGTTCCGCTTCATGACTCAGGCTTTCCAAAGCCACCCCCTGGAGGGCTTCCGGCACCATGGCCTCCGCCCCCAGCATCTCGGCCGCCGCGCGCAGCACGGAGCGGCAGCGGGCATGGGCATACTGCACGTAGAACACCGGGTTCTCGCGCGTCTGCGCCACCGCCTGGGCGATATCGAACTCCATCTGCGCGTCGGATTTGCGGGTGAGCATGGTGAAGCGCACCGCATCGCGGCCCACCTCGTCCAGCAGATCGCGCAGCGTGATGAACGTGCCGGCGCGCTTGGACATGCGCACGGGCTCGCCATCCTTCAGCACATGCACGATCTGGCACAGCACGATATCCAGCGTCGGCGCCGCCGCGGTGCCGTCGCCCAGCGCCTTCACCGCGGACTTCATGCGCGACACATAGCCGCCATGGTCCGCGCCCCAGATGTCGATCATCACCTGCG
>JAIXTK010000069.1 GCA_027483995.1 Acetobacteraceae bacterium | reverse complement strand
CTGCTGGCGGTGGATCGTGACGGGGAGTTGAAGCTGGCGCGCGACCACGTGGCGCGGCTGACGCTCTCCGGCACCATCACCGAAGACCGCAAGATGGTGGAAGCGCTGGCCGCGCTGGCGAAGGACCCGACCGCCAAGGCGCTGCTGGTGGTGATCGACAGCCCCGGCGGCACCGTCTCCGGCGGGGAATCGCTGCACCACGCCATTGCGCGGGTGGGCCGCGAGATGCCGGTGGTGGCGGTGATGGGCGCCACGGCGGCCTCGGCCGGCTACATGGTGGCGTTGCCGGCGGAGCGGATCTTCGCGCGCGAGGCGACGCTGACGGGATCGATCGGCGTGAAGCTGATGCTGCCGGAATTCTCCGGCCTGCTGGAAAAGCTGGGCGTGGGCGACAATTCGCTGGCCTCCGGCCCGTTGAAGGACGAGCCGAGCCTGACGCGGCCAATGTCCCCCGCCGGGCGGGCGGCGATGCAGGGGATTATCGACGACATGCACGCGCAGTTCACCGCCATGGTGGCCGCCGGGCGCAAGATGGATCCGGCCCGGGTGGCGGAACTGGCCGATGGCCGCGCCTATACCGGGCGCCAGGCGCTGAAGCTCGGGCTGATCGATGCGATCGGCGGCGAGCGCGAGGCGCGGGAGTGGCTGGCCGAGACGAAAAACGTGCCCGCCACGCTGCCGGCGCGCGACGTGGGCAAGCGCGGCTGGGCGGAGCGGGCGCTGGGCGATGACCGTGCGGAAGGCCTGCTGCCGGCGCTGTTCGGGGCCCTGATGAAAAGCCTTCTCTCTCAAAGGCTTGACGGTGGCTGGGCCATCTGGCAGCCTGAACAACTTGGCCGGTAGGACCCTTACGGGTCAAGATCAGGGACGCCACGATGACGAAATCGGAGCTGATTGCCGAGCTGGCCGCGGCCAACCCGCATCTGCTGAGCCGCGACGTGGAGACAATCGTCGCCACCATCTTCAACGAGATCACCGGCGCCCTGGCGCGCGGGGAACGGGTGGAGCTGCGCGGCTTCGGCGCCTTCACCATCAAGAAGCGCGATGCGCGCACCGGCCGCAACCCGCGCACCGGCGCCGCCGTGCCGGTGGATGAGAAGGTTGTGCCCTTCTTCAAGGCCGGCAAGGAACTGCGCGACCGCGTGAACCGCGGCAAGAAGGAATAGCCGCGCGCCGGGCGCCCTGCCCGGCCGCATACCGGCGTTTTTCGGCGTTCGCCCCGTTGCCAGAGCCTGGCAACGGCCGCACTCTGCGGCCCTGCGCAACGACCGGAGACCGCCCCCATGAACGAGATTTCTCCCACCGCCCTGCCCGGGCTGAAGTGGCGCTCCATCGGGCCTTCGCGCGGCGGGCGCGTGGTGGCGGTGGCCGGCGACTTCAACAATCCGATGACCTTCTACTTCGGCGCCTGCGCCGGCGGCATCTGGAAGACCAATGACGGCGGCACGCATTGGCGCTGCGTCTCCGACGGGTTCCTGGGCACGGCGGCGGTCGGCGCCATCGCGGTCGCGCGCAGCGACAGCAACGTGGTCTATGCCGGCATGGGCGAAACCACGATCCGGCTCGACGTGTCCTACGGCGACGGCGTCTACAAGAGCACCGATGCCGGGCGCAGCTGGACCAATATCGGGCTGAAGGACACCAAGCATATCGGCCGGGTGCTGATCCATCCGACCAACCCCGACATCGTGTACGTGGCCGCGCTGGGCGACATCTTTGGGCCGAACGAGGCGCGCGGCGTGTACCGCACCACCGATGGCGGCAAGAGCTGGGAGAAGATCCTGTACCGCGACGCCGATAGCGGCGCGATCGACATGACGATGGACCCGAACAACCCGCGCCTGCTCTATGCCAGCATCTGGCAGACGCGGCGCAATTTCTGGAACATCTCCTCCGGCGGGCCGGGCTGCGGGCTGTTCAAGAGCACCGATGGCGGCGACACCTGGACCGAGATCAGCCGCAACAAGGGCCTGCCGACGGGACCGCTGGGCAAGATCGGCGTGGCGCTCTCCCCTGCCCGCCCCGGGCGCGTGTGGGCGCTGGTGGAGGCCGAGGGCGAGAAGTGCGGGCTGTACCGCTCCGACGACCATGGCGCCACCTGGGTGCAGACCCAGGCCAGCCGCGACCTGATGCACCGGCCCTGGTACTACACCCATGTCTTCGCCGATCCGAGCCATGGCGACACGGTGTATGTGACCAACCTGAATTTCTGGAAGTCCACCGACGGCGGCACCAGCTTCACCGAGATCAACACCTCGCACGGCGACAACCACGATCTGTGGATCGACCCCAGCGACAGCAACCGCATGATCGAGGGCAACGACGGCGGCGCCCAGGTGACGTTCAACGGCGGCTACACCTGGACCACCATCTACAATCAGCCCACCGGCCAGTTCTACCGCATCGACGTGGATGACCGCTTCCCGTACCGCGTGTATGGCACGCAGCAGGACAACACCTCCATCGCCGTGCCGAACATGGCGGTGTGGGGCGCGATCTCCTTGGGCGACTGCTCCTACCCCGGCACGGGCGAGAGCGGGTTCATCGCGGTGAAGCCGAACGACCCCGATGTGGTGTTCTGCGGTGCCGTGGGCTCCAGCCCCGGCGGTGCGGGCGCGCTGCAGCGCTACGACTACAAGACCGACCAGATCTCGCTGGTGAATGTGTGGCCGGAGGAATCCACCGGCGTCGCGCCGCGGGACCTGAAGTATCGCTTCGCCTGGACCTTCCCGATCGTGTTCTCCCCGCACGATCCGGACACGCTCTATGCCGGCGGGAACGTGGTGTTCAAATCCACCAACGAGGGCCAGAGCTGGGAGCCGATCTCGCCGGACCTGTCGCTGAACGACAAGGAGCGCCAGGGCCATTCCGGCGGCGACATCACCCGTGAGAGCGCGGGTGCGGAGGTGCATGCCACCACCGCCAGCGTGGTTGAAAGCCCGCATCGCAAGGGCGAGGTCTGGGCCTCCACCGATGATGGCCTGGTGCATGTGAAGCGCGCCGGCGGCAATGACTGGAGCAACGTGACGCCGCCCGATTTGCCGGAACTGGCCTATGTCGGCTGCGTGGAGCCGAGCCCGCATGATGCCGATACGGTGTATGTGGCGGCCACGCGCTACAAGCTGAGCGACTACAAGCCCTATCTGTACCGCACCAGCGATGGCGGGCGCACGTGGCAGTCGGCCAACGGCAACTTCCCGCAGGGCGAGATCACCCGCGTGGTGCGGGCCGATCCCGTGCGGCGCGGCCTGCTGTTCGCGGGCACCGAAACCGGCGTGTTCTTCACGCTGGATGATGGTGCCACCTGGCAGCGCGTGCCGGGCGGGCTGCCGGTGGTGCCGGTGTACGACATGAAGATCAAGCACGATGACCTGATCGTCGGCACCCATGGCCGCGCCTTCTGGATCCTGGACGACCTGACAAGCCTGCGTGCCCTGCCCGCCAAGGCGGACGCGCCGGCCCTGCTGCCGCCGCGCAAGACCATCCGGTCGCGCCTGCATCACGGTGCCTTGGGCGGGGCGAAGGGGCCGGTGAGCTTCCAGCTGGTGTTCGGCATCGGCGGCGCCATCGTGCACCAGGAAACGCCGGAGGGGCTGAAGATCCGGGAGCACCTGGATATCGGCGAGAACCCGCCCTTCGGCACCATCCTGTGGTACTGGCTGCCGGAAGGGCATACCGGCCCGGTGAAGCTCACCTTCAAGGACGGCGCCGGCAAGGATATCGCCAGCTACGCCAGCGGCGACAGCGCCGTGCCGGTGGCCAAGCGGCCGACGACCAAGCCCGGCCTGAACCGCTACGTGTGGGACATGCGCTACCCCGGCCCGGCGAAGATGGACAACAGCATGGGCCTGCCGAAGCCGAAGCCGCTGGTGGCCGATGGCGATTCCACCCCGGGGCCGCTGGCCATTCCGGGCAGCTACACGGTGGAAATGGTCGCCGGCGGGGCCACCCAGTCCCAGGGCTTCACCATCGTCAAGGACCCGCGCCTGGCCACCACCCTGGCGCAGCACAAGGCGCAGTTCGACCTGCAGATGGAGCTGACCACCACGCTGGATGGCGTGAACAAGGCCGTCGGCCGCATCCGCAAGCTGCGCAAGCAGCTCGCCGATCTCGGCGGGGCCGATGAGCTGAAGGCCAAGGCCGAAGCGGCGCGCGAGGCGCTGTGGGCGGTGGAGCGGGCGCTGGTGGACGTCTACCGCCAGTCCCCGCGCGACGCCCTGCGCAACCCGGCGGGGCTGAACGACACGCTGGTGGACCTGATCAACAACGTGGCGATCAGCGACCGTGAGCCGACGCAGCAAACCGAAGCCGTGTCGCGCGAGCTGATGGCGGCGGCGGCGGCGCAGCTGGGGAAGCTGGAGGCGATCGTGGCTGAAGACGTGGCCGCGGTGAATGCGATGGCCGCTTCGGCTGGGGTGGCGCATGTAGGGTAGAAGGAAGCGGTTCTTTTTTGGAAAAAAGAACCAAAAAACTTTTGTTCGTTCGGTGAGGGAACCGCCTCGATTTTCCGCATGGAGGATCGGGGCGGTTTCGCATCGGAGGCAGGACGGGGAGCGACAGGATCGTTCCGTACGATCACGATCCAGGTCATCCCGGTCACACTTCCTTGCCGCCGCCCCCTGCGACCCGGTAGACAGCGGCCATGTCCGAGCGATCCCTTCCCCAGGCTCCGGCCGCCGCCCCCTGGCAGAGGCTGTCCGGCATTGTCATACCGCTCGCGCTGCACGGGGTTTGGTTCCGTACGCAAGCCGAGGCGGCGGCGGGGAGCTGAAGGCACTCCATGCGCATTCTCTACAGCCACCGCATCCAGTCCCGCGACGGGCAGAGCGTTCATGTCGAGGAACTGGTCGCCGCCCTGCGCGATGCCGGGCATGAGGTGATGGTGGTGGGGCCGACCTACTACGCGGCCTCCAGCTTCGGCGGCGAAAGCAAGGTTGTGGCCCGGCTGCGCCGGCTGCTGCCGGGTGCGCTGGGGGAGATCGCGGAACTTGCCTACAACATCCCCGCCTATCTCGCGCTGCGGCGGGCCGCCAAGGCATTCCGGCCGGAGGCGATCTACGAGCGCTACAACCTGTATTACCTGGCGGGCAAATGGCTCGCGCGCCAGCTGCGGGTGCCGTACCTGCTGGAGGTGAACTCGCCGCTGGCGGAGGAACGCATCACGCATTCCGGGCTGCGGCTGCGGCGCGTGGCGCATTGGGCGGAGCAGACGGTGTGGCGCTCTGCCGACCGGGTGCTGGCGGTGACCGGGGTGCTGCGCGACATGATCGCCGCAACCGGCGTGGCGCGCGACCGGATCGAGGTGATCCCCAACGGGGTGGTACTGAAGCGGTTCGCCGCAGACGCCGCCGCCCGGCCCGCGGCGCCGGTGGTGCTGGGCTTCGTTGGCTTCGTGCGCCCCTGGCATGGGCTGGATGCCGTGCTGCGGGCCATGGCGGCCGATGAGGGCGCGGCAATCGCGCTGGAGGTGATCGGCGACGGGCCGGTTCGCAAGGATCTGGAGGCGCTGGCAGCCGAGCTTGGGTTGGGGGCGCGGGTGCACTTCACCGGGCTGGTGGAGCACCACGCGGTGCCCGGGCATGTGGCCGGGTTCGACATCGCGCTGCAGCCCCAGGTGGTGGCGTATGCCTCGCCGCTGAAGATCTTCGACTACATGGCGGCGGGGCGGGCGATCGTGGCGCCGGACCAGCCGAACATCCGCGAGATCCTGGAGCACGGCCGGACGGCGCTGCTCTTCGACCCGCAGGCGCCGTTCGACAGCCCGACCGGGCTGTGGGCGGCCATCCGGCAGCTGGCGGGAGATGCCGGATTGCGGGCGCGGCTGGGTGCCGCGGCGCGGGCCGAGCTGGAGGCGAAGGACTACACCTGGGCCGGAAATGCGCAACGCGTGGCCGCACTGGCCCACCAGCTGCGGGGCGCGTGAGCCGCGCCGATTGCGCGGACTCAACATGCCTTTCGGTGGCACATGGGATGCGGTGCCAGGGTGCCCGGAGGAGCGCCGTCCCGGTGGCCAACGATCGCTGGCAGGTCGAGATCCGCGCGCGGGCCGCGGCATGTGGCGCGGCTTGCGGTAGGTCAAGGCCCGGCGGCGGCGGCGATGCCAGGAAGGCGCATGACGCCGGAGGACCATACCCATGCCGACGATCCTGCTCGCCACCGACCTCTCCCCCCATGCCGACCGCGCGCTGGCCCGGGCCGCAGTGCTGGCACAGGGCCAGGGTGAGGGCCTGACGGTCTTGCATGCCGTGGAGACGGAACTGCGGACCGGCGCCGACCTGGAGACCGCAGTGCTGGCGGTGCAAGCCCAGCTGGAGGACGACCTGGCCGAGGCCGGGCTGCCGGCGGGGCCCGCTGTCACGACGCTGGCGCGCACGGGCGAGGCCGGGCCGGCGATCGTGGCCGCGGCCAAGGAGACAGGGAGCCAGCTGGTGGTGCTGGCGGCACCGCATTCCGACCTGCTGGTGGAACTGTTCCGCCGCTCGGTGCTGCACCATGTGGTGCGCCATGCCCCCTGCCCTGTGCTGGTGGTGCGGCAGCGGGCGCGGGCGACCTATCGGCGGATTGTCGTGGGGGTGGATCTCTCCCTGCCGTCACGCAAGGCGCTGGAAGCGGCGCTGCGGCTGCTGCCGGGCGAGGCGATGGCCGCGGTGGAGCTGACCGTGGTGCATGCCAGCATCGGCGCCCTGCCGCCGGCGGGAATGGCGGAGCAGCAGGCGCGGGTGGAGGACATGCTGACCGCCGCCCTGGCCCGGCTGGCCGCCGAGGGCCGGCAGGCACCGGCCCGCGCGCTGGCGGTCACGGAGCTGGGCACGCCGGAGGCGGTGCTGGCCATGGCGGTGAAGCAACGGCGGGCGGAGCTGGCCGTGGTGGGCACGCTGGGGCTGACCGGGGCGGCCAGCCTGCTGCTGGGCAGCACGGCGGAGACGCTGCTGGCGACCCTGCCCTGCGACGTGCTGGCGGTGCGCGGCGGCGCGTAGCCTGGAGGGCCGCCGTCCGGCGCGGCCTGGGATGGGCCCAATGAACAGGGAGTCGCTGCCCGGAGCGGAATCCGGCCCAAAGCAGAGACACCAGCCACGGACAAAAACGGAAAAGCCCCGGCTTTCAATCGGAAAGACGGGGCGCTTCCATCAGCAAACAAACAAAAGTCTTTTTGCTTCTTTTTCTTCAGAAAAAGAAGACTCTTACTTCTTCCTAGCCTTGCGCGCCGCGTAACGGGCATCGCGGGCGGCCTTCTGCTCGGCAGCGATCTGCAGCTGCTTGGCGCGTTCCTCGATGGCACGCTTGCGCGCTTCCTCCGCGGCACGGGCTTCCTCGATCGCGCGCAGCTTGGCTTCCTCGGCCTTGCGGGCTTCTTCCTCGGCCTTGGCGATGGCGCGTTCGGCCATGCGGGCCTCGCGCGCTTCGGCGATGGCCTTGCGCTCGGCGGCCAGCTGCTGGATTCGCGGGTCGTCCGGCTTCGGCATGGCCTTGAATTTCTCGGCCAGCTTCTTGCGGGCCTCGGCAGCGGCGGTCGCGCGGTCCTTGAAGTTGTCGCCCTTGAAGGCCATCAGGTTCTGCTCATGGATGTGGGGAGCGCGGCATAGCGCAAAACGGGCGCCGCTCCAATCCGCATGGACGCAAGGCACCGTTCAGCGAAACGGAGGGGCGGCGGTTATTCGAAGGGCAGCCGCTTCATCGACAGCAGGGTGAAGCTGTTGGGCAGCAGGCGCAAGCCACCGCCGGTGCCGTCGGGTTGCGGGGCCACCACCACGTATTCCGCCGTGGCCAGCAGCAGCCGGCCGGTGCGCCCGTCGGCCACGCCGAAGCCGGCCAGCGGGCGGGTGCCGGCGGTTTCCAGCGCCTCGTAGCGGTAGGCATCGGGCTGGCGGAACACGGTCACGGCGGAGGCCGCGGCACTCACGGCATAGACCAGGCGCTGCACGGGGTCGTGGATCAGCGTTTCGGTGCCGGCCGGGATCGGCAGGCGGCCCAGCACCCGGCCGCCGAGCGGATCGATGACGACGGCGGATTCGCGCGCCGGCTCGGCATCCGGGCGCGCGCCCTCGGCCCGGCCGCCGCGGCAGGCGACGATCAGGCGCATGCCGATGCTGTCGAACACCATGGCCACTGGCTGGCGGCAGCCTTCCGGCCGCCAGATCGTGGCGACCTCACGCGAGACCAGGTTGACCACCGCCACCGCATCCTGGTCCGCCAGGGTGGCGAACAGCCGGCCGCGCCGGTCGGTGGCCAGGGCGGTCACGCGCTTGCCCTGCAGCGGGATCGTGCCGGTGATGGCCAGCTTGGCGGGGTCGATCAGCGTCAGCACGCCGTCCTCGGTCGCGGCGGCGAGCTGCTTGGTGGCGGCATCGTAGAGCAGGTGGCGCACGCGCAGCGCCTTCACCGGCTCCGGCACGTTGGGGATGGGCTTGAAGCCGCGCTGGTCGAACACGGAAATGGCGCCAGCCGGCCCGTCTGCCGCGGCATCGGCCGTGCCGGCGGAAAAGCCGCGCAGGGTTTCGGGATCCAGCGCCACGGCGAAGCTGCCGGTTGTTTCCGGCACCTCGGCCACCGGCTTGAACCCGTCCAGCGACAGCACGGAGAGGCCCGCGGGCCCGCGCGGCAGGTAGATGCGGCGGTTCAGATCGTCCACCACCGGGGTGCCCCAGCGGCCGGTGGGGCCGCGCAGGGTGATGTTGCCCTCCATCCGCAGCGCCAGCGGCTTCTCTGGTGCCGGGGTTGCGGCGGGCGCATCGGCGGCCGGCGGGCGGGGGGGCGCGGGGCGCGCCGGGGCCTGGGCATGGGCCGCGCCGGCCAGCGCCAGCAGTAGCACGCCGGCGAGGCGGAGCACCGCTGTCATGCCGCGCCCATGTGGCGGGTGAAGGTTGCCAGGTCGGTGTTGCTGCCGCACAGCAGCACGCCCACGCGCTTGCCGGCGAGGCGCGTGCGGAGCGGCCCGCAGGCGGCGGCGGTGGCGGCGGCGCAGGCGGGTTCCACGGCCAGCTTCAGCTCCTCGAACAGCAGGTGCATGGCGGCGCGCAGGTCGGCATCGGTGATGGTGACGAGGTCGGTGATGGCGCGGCGGCACAGGCCGTAGGAATAGGCCTCCGTGTGCGGGGCGCAGAGGCTGTCGGCGATGGAGCTCATGGCGCCCATCTTGATCGGCCCGGCCTCGGCGAAGCTGCGCGCCATGCCGTTGGCCCCCTCCGGCTCCACGCCGTAGATCACGAGATCGGGCATGGCCTGCTTGAACGCGGTGGCCACGCCGGCCGCCAGGCCGCCGCCGCCGATGGGGAGCACCAGGGCATCGAGGCCACCCGACTGTTCCGCCCATTCGGCGCCCAAAGTGGCGGTGCCGAGCACGGTGCGCAGGCCGTTGAAGGGATGGACGAAGAACTTGCCCTCGCTCGCCTGGATGTCGGCCACCATCTGGAACCCGGTGGCCCCGTCTGGCGCCAGCAGCACCTCGGCCCCGCAGGCACGCGCCAGGGCGAGGCGGGCGGGGTTGGCGCTGGCGAGCATCACCACCTTGGCGGGCACGCCGAGCTTCTGCGCCGCGTAGGCCACGGCGATGGCATGGTTGCCGGCGGAGATGGCGGTGACGCCGCGCGCCTTCTGCGCCGCGTCCAGCGCCAGGATGTTGGCGAAGGCGCCGCGTGCCTTGAAGGTGCCGGCGTTCTGCAGCAGCTCGAACTTGAATTCCAGCGTGGCGCCTTCCGGCCCCGCCGCGATCCCCTGGCGCGCGAACACCGGCGTGGTGGCGACGAACGGCGCCAGCTCCTTGCGGGTGGCGGCGACCATCGCCGGGGTGGGGATGGCGATGCCGTCGATGGCGCTCAGCTCGTTCATGTCGTCTCCAGTCCGAGGGCGGGCGCGAGGGCGGCGTCGATCACCGCGGCGCGGTAGTGTTCGCCGATATGGGCCCGCCCGGCGGCACCCAGCCGGTCCACCAGGGCGGGATCATGATGCAGGCGCAGGATCTCGCGCGCCATGGCGCCGGGCTCGTCCTGCACCAGGGAGGCGAGTTCGTCCGGCAGGTGCAGCCCCTCGGCGGCGATGGCGGTGCACAGGCAGGGGATGCCGGCGGCCAGGCTGTCCAGCACCTTGCCCTTGATCCCGGCCCCGAAGCGCAGCGGGGCGGCGGCGACCAGGGCGCGGCCCCAGAGATCGGCCAGCACCGGGATCTGGCCCAGCACCTCCACCGGGCCCTGCGCCTTGCGCGCCGCCTCCGCCAGCTCCGCCGGCATGGAACTGCCGGCGAGCAGGAACGGGATGCTGGGGTCTTGCGCCCAGACCAGGGGCATCACGGCTTCCAGCAATTCCCACGCCGCATCGCGGTTGGGGGCGTGGCCGTAGCTGCCCACGAAGGCCACGCCGCGGCGGCGCATGGCGGGGCCCACGGGCGGCGGCAGGGTCACCTCCCACGGCACCACATGGGCGCGCACCCCGGGCAGCAGGGCAGCCAGGCGGGCCTGCTCGGCGGTGGAATGGGTGATCGGGCCGTCGGCGGCGGCGATGGCGGCGAGTTCGGCCTCGCGCAACGCCTCGATCTCCGGGCTGCCGGCGATGCCGGTGACCAGGGCGGCCTCCCGCTCGGCGCGCAGATGGTGCAGATCGGCGACGCAGTAGACGAGGCGGGCGCGCGGGCACCAGCGGCGGATCAGGGCGCCGTATTTCAGCATCGGGGCGAGGCGATGGACATAGACCACCTCGTAGCCCTCGCCGCCGTGGCGCAGCACCTCCTCCACCGAGGCGGCCCAGGGCGCGACCCAGGCGGTGAAGCCGGCCTCGCCCATGCGGGCCACCGCCTCTGGTGCCGCTTCCATGGCGTAGCCGGGCACGATCTCCACCGCGAAGCCCAGGCGCTGCAGGGCGCGCATATGCGACAGCAGGGCGGAGGAGCCGGCATCGCGGCCGGGATCGGGGATGGATTCGTCGATCACAAGGGCGCGGCGGCGCGGCTCGGGCGAGGGCGGGGCGGCGCCGAGGCGGGCCAGCAGGGCGGCGTGATGCGCGGGCGGATGGGGTTCGCGGGCCTGGATGGCGCGGACCAGCTCGCCCACCAGGGCTTCCAGCGCCGGGGCGTCGGCGCCCAGGGCGGCGGCTTCCACGGCATCGTGCAGGGCGCGGCGGGCGGCCTCGCCGGCCAGGGGGGCGCGGGGCAGCACCACGGGGGAGCCGGGCACGATGGCGCCATCGCCGGCGCGGCGCAGTTCCAGCACGCGCTCGGCATGGGGGGAGAGCCCACCGGGGATCTGCAGCTGGAAGGCATGGCGGCCAGTGCCCAGCCCGGCCTGTTCGAGATCGGGGCGATGGCGGTCGGCGGGGAAGCTGCCGACCACCGCGCCATCCAGCACCACCTCCAGCAGCACGGGCTCGCCGGGCCGCGCCGGGTCCAGCGCCCAGCCGGTCACCGAATGCCGGTCGGCCTGGTCGATATGGCCCGTGAGGGTGGGGGGGCTGGGGTCTGACATGGGTGCGGGGGAGTCATGGCCCATGGGGCGGCGGGGGGCAAGCTTCGGGCAACGACAGGAAGGAAGGGGAAGCGAAGCGGTCATAGAGGGCACAGAGGGCCACGGAGAGCACAGAGAAGAAAGGGCTTCAGGGGATCATCAGCCAGGGGTGGCCTGAGGCTGGGGCGCCATGACGGCCAACGGCCTCTCCGTGCTCTCTGTGGCCCTCTGTGCTCTCTGTGACCCCTTCGCTTTCTTCCTTCCTCACGCGCTGGGATGGAAATGGGCGTAGACCAGCTTCGCGATCGCCTTCGACACCCCCGGGGTCGCCTCCAGGTCGGCCAACCCGGCCTGCTTCACGCCGCGGGCGGAGCCGAAATGGTTCAGCAGGGCGCGCTTGCGGCCGGGGCCGATGCCGGGGATTTCGTCCAGCTCGCTGGTCACCAGCGCCTTGGAGCGGCCGGCGCGGTGGGTGGTGATGGCGAAGCGGTGCGCCTCGTCGCGCAGGCGCTGCAGGAAATACAGCACGGGGTCGCGCGGCGGCAGCTGGAAGGGGGGGTGGCCGGTGCGGTGGAACCATTCGCGGCCGGCATCGCGGTCCGGCCCCTTGCTGATGGCGACCAGCAGCACGTCCTCGATGCCCAGCTCGTCCAGGATCGCCTGGGCGGCGGTGAGCTGGCCCAGGCCGCCATCGATCAGCACGAGGTCGGGCCATTCGGTCTCCTCGCCGGCCTCCTCCTCCTTCAACGCGCGCGCGAAGCGGCGGGTGAGCACCTCGCGCATCATGGCGAAGTCGTCGCCGGGGGTGAGGGCGGATTTGATCGAGAACTTGCGGTAGGCCTGCTTGCGGAAGCCCTCCGCCCCCGCGACGACCATCACGCCATAGGCGTTGGCGCCCATGATGTGGGAGTTGTCGTAGATCTCGATCCGCTCGGGCGGGCCGTCCAGGCTGAACAGGGTGGCGGTGGCTTCCAGCAGCTTGGCCTGGCCGGCGGTCTCGGCGAGCTTGCGCTCCAGCGCCTCGCGCGCATTGGTCTCGGCATGGGCGACCACGGCGGCCTTCTCGCCGCGCTGCGGCACGGCGATCTCCACGCGCTTGCCGGAGCCGAAGGTGTTCGCCTTGATGCCGAGCGCCTCCGCCACCAGCGCCTGCTCGGCCAGGGCCTCGTTCAGCAGAATCACCGGCGGGGGCGGCTTGTCGTCGTAGAACTGGGCGATGAAGGCGGCCAGCACCTCCGGCCGATCCTCGCCCTTGGTGTGGGTGGGGAAGAAGGCGCGGTTGCCGTTGTTGCGCCCGCCGCGCACGAAAAACACCTGGATGCAGGTCTGCCCGGCGATCTGCCAGGCGGCGATCACATCCGCATCCGTGAGGCTCGCGGGGTTGATCACATCCGTGCCCTGCACGCTGGTGAGCGCGCGGATCCGGTCCCGCACCGCCGCCGCCCGCTCGAACTCCAGCGCCTCGGCGGCCTGTTCCATCTCGGCGGCCAGGGCCTGCTGCACGCCGCCGGCGCGGCCGGAGAGGAACGCCTTCGCCTGGTCCACCAGCGCGCCATAGTCCGCGGTGGAGATGCGCTCCACGCAGGGGGCGGAGCAGCGCTTGATCTGGTGCAGCAGGCAGGGGCGGGTGCGGTTGCGGAACACCGTGTCGCGGCAGGAGCGCAGCAGGAACACGCGCTGCATCGCCGTTACGGTCTGGTTCACCGACCAGGCGGAGGCGAAGGGGCCGTAATAGCTGCCCTTGCGGGTGCGCGCGCCGCGGTGCTTGGCGATCTGCGGATACGGGTGGTCTTCCGTGAGCATCAGCCAGGGGTAGCTCTTGTCGTCGCGCAGGACGATGTTGAAGCGCGGCTTGAGCCGCTTGATGAGGTTGGCCTCCAGCAGCAGCGCCTCGGCCTCGGTATGGGTGGTGACGATCTCCATCGAGACCGTCTCGCTCACCATGCGGCGCAGGCGCTCCGGCAGGCGGGCGAGCTGGCTGTAGCTGGTGACGCGCTTCTTCAGCGAGCGCGCCTTGCCTACATAAAGGGCATCGCCGTTGGCCGCGAGCATGCGGTAGACGCCGGGCGATAGCGGCATGGTTTCCAGCGCGCGTTCGATCACCGCCACCCCCTTCTCGGGCGGCGGTGATGGCGCGCTGTTGCTCTCGGGGCCCGGAACCGGGCCGATGGTGCTGTTCATACCTTGGCCTGAATGCCCCTCTTGCAGGCTGCGTCAAAGCCCTGTCGTAGAAGTACGGATTCATCCACCGAATCTGTGGATAACCTTGTGGGCAACCCCCCACGCCATACCTGCAAATCCCGCAGAATCAGAGGCTCCCTCGAAATGCCCAGAATTTGGGCATACAAGCTAAGTCATTGAAATGATTAAGCGGCTTAATGACATTACTGTTAAGCAGCGAGGAAAAGGCTTCATGTCCAGGTAAGCTCGGCCGAATCTTGCGCCAAGTGGACAAAATCAGCGCCGAACCCGCTCCACAGCCACTCCGGCACTTGCTGCATCTGCAAAGACGTCGAGCTTTTCAACCGTCACCTTAACCTTTTTCACGCGTTCGTGATCCAGGCAGGCCACCGCGATCCGCTCCGCCAGCGTCTCCACCAGCCGCACATGCCCGGCCGCCACGATGGCCCGCACCCGCGCCGCCAGCCCCTCGTAATCCACCACCCGGGCCAGTTCGTCCGCCCCCACCGAAGCGGCGGCCCCGGTGGCGCCCTGGTCTTCCACCGCGAGATCGAGGTTGATCCGCACGCGCTGCGCGGCGCCGTGCTCGTGCGGGTGCACGCCGATGCGCGCGGCCAAATCGAGGTCGCGCAGGAAGACATGGCGCAGGCCCTCGGCCGCGCTGGCATAGCTCACAGGCGGAACCTCCAGGGCATCATTCGTCGAGGTCTGCGCCATGCGTGGGCGTGGGCGCCCATTGCAGGTGCTGCCCGCCATCCAGCGCCAGCATCTGGCCGGTCACGCTCGGCAGCGCCAGCAGGGCGAGCGCGGCCTGCGCCACCTCCTCCGGCGTGGTGCCGCGGCGCAACGGGGTGGAGGCGGCCTGGCGGTCGAACTGTTCCTGGCTCTGGCGCGCATTGGGCAGCGCCGGGCCGGGGCCGATGCCGACCACCCGCACGCGCGGCGCCAACGCCAGCGCCAGGGACTGCGTCAGCGCCCACAACCCGGCCTTGGAGACGGTGTAGCTGACGAAATGCGGCGTGAGCGACCACACCCGCATGTCGATCATGTTCAGCACCACGCCCTCGTGGCCTTCCGGCAGCGCGCGGGCGAAGTCCTGCGCCAGCACGAAGGGGGCGCGCAAATTGGGCTCCAGATGCAGGTCCCAGCTCTCGCGGGTGGCGTTGTGCCACTCGTCGCGCTCGAAGGTGCTGGCGTTGTTCACCAGCACGCCCACCGGGCCGAGCGCGGCGGCGGCCGCCGCCACCAGCCCGTGCATCGCGGCTTCCTGCGCCAGGTCGGCCTGCAGCACGACCGCCTGCACGCCCAGCGCGCGGATCTCGGCGGCGGTGGCCTCTGCCTTGTCGCGGCTGGCGTTGCAGTGGATTGCCACCGCGAAGCCTTCGCGGGCCAGGGCCAGGGCGATGGCACGCCCGAGGCGCACGGCGCCGCCGGTCACCAGGGCCGCACGCGGGATGGAGATTGGGATCATCCGCCGCTTCTACTCCGCCGGCTTGGGGCACGAAAGGGTGCAGCTTCCGGTTGCGCGCCGGGCAAAACGGCACCACCCTTCCGGGGCACACATGAGGCAGACACCCATGCAGCTTTTCCGTCTGGCGGCCGTGTTCGCGCTTCTCCTGACCCTGGCCGCCTGCACCGGCCCCGGCATCACCAACCCGCCGCCCCATTTGGGCGACGGCACGGACATGCTGTAGCGCGCGGCCAGTCCGGCCGCGCGGGGCCGGTCAGTCGAAATCCAGCAGATCGGACAGGAAGCCCTTGCGCTTCTTGCCGTAGGGCTGGCCGTGCTTGCGGTGATCGTCGTCGTCGTCGCGCTTCCAGTGCGGCTGCTGCGGCGCCCAGCCGGGTTGCGGCGGCGGGGCATAGGCGGGCGGCGGCGCGGCATAGCTGGGGGCGGCATAGCCGGGCGCGGGGGCGGCGAAGCCCGCCGGCTGGGGCGCGGGTTGCGGGGGCTGCGCCGGCACCGCCTTGGCCTCCAGCGCCGCCGAGCGCTCGATGATCTTGTCGATCTCGCCGCGGTCCAGCCACACGCCGCGGCATTTCGGGCAATAGTCGATCTCCACGCCCTGCCGGTCGGTCATCACGAGGTCAACGGCGCAGATCGGGCACTTCATGGCGTCCTCCAGGCTGGATACCGGAGATGGCCCGCCCCTGGCGCCGATCAAGCAACCACCTGCGATACTTGCCGATTTGTCATCGCGCCGCAGGGGGCATGGCCGGATCAGCCGAATTTCAGCACCCCGATCCCGCTCACATCCAGCATCGACGGCGCCGGCATCTCCGCCACGGTGCGGCCGGCGAAGGTCACCACCGTTTCCACCGCCCCGCTGCCGTCGATATCGGCGAAGAAGGTGGCGCCGAGATAGCCGGGCAGGCCGGCATTCTCGCCCCAGGCGCCCAGGCTGGTGCCAGCCTGCCAGCCCCAGATCGTCAGGCTCTCGCCGATCTCCCAATCCGTGATGCAGGACCACACCGGCACCGCGAACCGCCCATCGAGGAAGAACTGGTCGCTGCCCGCGCCGCCGGTGAGGAAGTTGGAGCCGCCGCCGCCATCCACGATGTCGTTGCCCGCACCCATGTTCGCCGCGTCGTTGCCGCCCTGGAGGTTCACGAAGTCATTCAGCGAGGTGCCGGCCACCACGTCGTCGTCATCGGTGCCGGGATAGACATAGGCGAGGTCCAGCGGCCCGGCGTAGCGGATCGGCAGGGCAAACACCTCCCGGCTGCCGCCGCCATTGGTGATGAGGAAGCGCATCAGCTCCTCCGTTTCCGGCTGGCCGTACAGCGTCTGCCAGGAGATCGCCGGTGCGGTGCCGAATTTCAGCCACTCCGCGTTGTCCAGGTCGATAGGGCCGCCCGGCCCTTCCAGGTGGATGTGGTTCTCCAGCCGGCCGATCTGGTAGCTGCCGCGCGCGGCGGGGAAGCGCACCAGGTCGCTGCCATCGCCCATGTCGAAGCTCGCGCCCATCGCGGCGCTGTCCGCCACGTCGCTGGTGCCGCCATCGTCGTTGATGATCAGCCCGGGCGCGGACCCGGTGCCCAGCCCGGCGCCGCCGGTTGGGTTGGCGAGTTCCACCATGAAACTCTCCTGCGCTTCCGGGGTGGCATCGCCCGCCACCAGCACGGTCACGGTCTGGCTGGTCTCGCCCGGCAGGAAGCTGACGGTGCCGGCGGGCAGGACGCCGCCCGCGAAATCCGCCGCCGTGGCCGGCGTGCCGCCGGTGGCGCGCACCGCCCAATCGACCCCGGCGCCCTGCGCGGTGCTGCCGGAGCGGCTGATGGTGAAGGTGAAGGCCGTGCCCTGCCCTGCCCCGCCCTCGGCCACATCCGCCAGCAGCGGCTCCACGGAGATGGAGGCGACATCATCGGCCCCGATCACCCCCTGCGCGCTGGATGCCACGGCCATCACCTCCCCCGGCGCATTGGCCAGCACCACGGTGAAGCTTTCGTCGCCTTCGATCAGCTCGTCGCCCAGCACCTCCACCGTCAGTGTCTTCTGCGTCTCGCCGGCGTTGAAGGTCAGGGTGCCGCTGGGCATGGTGAAGCCCAGGAAATCCGTGGCGCTCGCGCCGCTGGGGCCGCCGAACGGCACCTGCCAGGCCACGGTGCCGAACCCGCCCGCAGCCCCCAGCCGCGTGACGTTGAAGGTGAAGGCCGTGGTGCCGCTGTTGCCCTCCGGCGTGGCCACCGCGGTCCCGGCGATGCTGTAGGCCGAGGTCACCGCCGACAGCGTGCCGCTGGCATGGATCGTGCCGGAGGCCGCCGTGCCGTTCACCGCCCCGCTGAACGTGCCCATGCCGATGCTGGTGACCGTGACGCGCTGGGTATCGAAACTGTCCGTCTCGCTCCAGACGATGGTGAGCCCGGAGACGGAGGACTCGAACGGCAAGGACGGGTTGGAGATCGGCGTGCTGAACGGCGTGCTGGGGAACGTCAGGAAATCGCTCGCCGTGCCGTTGCCCGACGTGACGGTGATCGGCCCGCTGCCCGCCAGGATGCCCGCAAGCGTGCCATCGCCGGCCAGGCTGGCATTGAACAGGTCGATCGTGATCGGCGCGACGGCGGTGAACGCCCCGGCGCCTTCCAGCACCCCGCTCAACGTGATGGTGATCGTGCCGCGATACGCTGTCATCCGGAGCCACGCCTTTCCTGCCGGGTCCGGCCGCGGCGCGGCAGCCCCGGCACGGGCTCTACATCCTTGTGGGCCGGGCGCCATTGATCCAGGTCCGGCCCCACATGCCCGTGGTGCCCGGCCGTATCAGCCGAATTTCAGCACCCCGATCCCGCCGACATCCAGGATCCCCGCCGCCGGCATCTCCGCCACCGTGCGCCCGGTGAAGGTCACCACGGTTTCCACCGCGCCGCTGCCATCGATATCGGCGAAGAAGGTGGCGCCGAGATAGCCGGGCAGGCCGGCATTCTCGCCCCAGGCGCCCACGCTGACGCCCGGCCGCCAGCCCCAGATGGTCAGGCTCTCGCCGATCTCCCAATCCGTGATGCAGGACCACACCGGCACGGCGAAGCGGCCATCGAGGAAGAACTGGTCGCTGCCCGCGCCGCCGGTGAGAAAGTTGGAGCCGCCGCCGCCATCGATGATGTCGCGGCCGGCCCCCATGTCCGCCGCGTCGTTGCCGCCGGCGAGGTTCATGAAGTCGTTCGACGGCGTGCCCGCCACGGTGTCGTCGCTGTCCGTGCCGGGATAGACATAGGCGAGGTCGAGCGGCCCGGCATAGCGCGTCGGCAGGGCGAGCACCTCCTGGGTGCCCCCGGCACCGGTGGTGAGGAAACGCATCAGCTGCACCGTCTCCGGCTGGCCGCGCAGGGTCTCCAGCGTGATCGCCGGCTCCGTGCCGAACTTCACCCACTCCACGTCCGACAGCGCATCGGCCCCATCCGGCCCCTGCACCCGCACCTCGTTGCCGCGCAGGCCGACCTGATACGCCGCCCGCCCGGCGGAGAACCGCACCAGGTCGTCGCCGTCGCCCATCGCGAAGCGCTCGTCTGCCGCCATGCTGTCCGCCACCTGGGCCGAGCCGCCATCATCGTTGATGATCAACCCGCCCGCGCGCCCAACACCGATCACCCCGGCGGACGGATTCGCCAGCACCACCTCGAACGCCTCATGCCCTTCCGCCGCCGCATCCCCGGCCACAAACACGGTCACCGTCGCGCTTGCCTCGCCCGGCAGGAACTCCACCCGCCCAGACGGCAGCACGCCGGCCGGGAAATCCGCCCCCGTGACAGCCGCCCCTGTGACAGCCGCCCCCGCCACCGCCCAATCCACCGCCGCCGACGTGGAGACATTGCCGGTGCGCCGCACGGTGAAGCTGAACACCGTCTCCGCCCCCACCGCCCCTTCGGCCACATCCGCCGCGGTGGCGGCCACGGAAACCAGCGACACGTCGTCGTTCAGGATCCGGCCGACCGCGGCCGGCTGCACCGAAATCACCTCGCCGTAGCCGTTGGCCAGCGTCACGGTGAAGGTCTCGTCGCCCTCCACCAGGTCGTCGCCCAGCACCTCCACGGACAGCGTCTTGCTCACCTCCCCCGGTGCGAAGCTCAGCACGCCCTGCGGCATGGTGAAGTCCTTGAAGTCGGTCGCGCTCGCCCCGTCCGCCGTCAGCCCTGTCGCCGTCCAGCCGATCGCGCCCGACCCCACCGTGGCCCCCAGCCGCGTTACGGTGAAGCTCACCACGGAGGTCCCCGCATTCCCCTCGGCCACCGCCGCCCCGGCCACGATCGAATAGGCCGCGCTGGACGCCGCCAGGGTTCCGCTTGCCGAAATCGTCCCGGACACGGCAATCCCGGACAGCACGCCGCTGAACGTGCCCGACCCGTTGGTGGTCACCGCAAGCCGCGCGGTATCGAACGCCGTCGTCTCGCTCCAGGCGATCGCCAGCCCCGGCACCGCCGCGCCGAACGGCACCTTGGGGTCGTTGATCGGCGTGTTGAAGCTTTGGCTGTCCAGCATCAGGAACTGGTTCACCGTCTGCCCGCCCACCGTCACCGCCAGCGTGCCGTTGCCGACCAGCGTGGCCCACAGCGTTCCGTCCGGTGTCAGCGTGGCGTTCCACAGATCCGCCGTCACCGGCATCACGGCGGAGAACGGCCCGTAGCCCTGGGCCTCGCCGCTCAGGAAGATCATGACCGTCCCGCGATACGTCGTCATTGCGGTGAATTCCTCGCTTGCCAACCCGGCCGCGGCACGGCGGTGACCGGGCATGGACTGCACCCTCGCAGGCCCGGCCCGATTGATCCAGGCCAGGCCGTGGCTGCCTGCATCGTTGGCTTCGTCAGCCGAATTTCAGCACCCCGATCCCGCCGACATCCAGGATCCCCGCCGCCGGCAGTTCCGCCACGCTGCGCCCGGTGAACGTCACCACCGTTTCCACCGCCCCGCTGCCGTCGATATCGGCGAAGAAGGTGGCGCCGAGATAGCCGGGCAGGCCGGCATTCTCGCCCCAGGCGCCCACGCTGACGCCCGGCCGCCAGCCCCAGATCGTCAGGCTCTCGCCGATCTCCCAATCCGTGATGCAGGACCACACAGGGTCCGCGTAGCGCCCATCGATGAAGAACTGGTCGCTGCCCGCGCCACCGGTGAGGAAGTTGGAGCCGCCGCCGCCATCGACGATGTCGTTGCCGCCCCCCATATCCGCCGCATCGTTGCCGCCGGCGAGGTTCACGAAATCGTTCAGCGGCGTGCCGGAAACGGTGTTGTCGCTGTTCGCGCAGGCATAGACATAGTCGAGGTCGAGCGGCCCAGAATAGCGCAGGGGTATGGCGGATACGACCCGACTGTCGCCGCCGCTGGAGGTGAGGACGCGCATCAGCAGATGCTCCGTCTCCGGCTGGCCATACAGGGTCTCCCGCGAGATCGCAGGTGCGGTGCCAAACTTCAGCCACTCCACATCCGTGAGCTCGTCGGGGCCTTCCGGCCCTTCCACGTGGATACGATTGTCCTGCATGCCGATCCGGTACCGGCCGCGCTCGGCGGCGAAGCGCACCAGGTCGCTGCCGTCGCCCATGTCGAAGGTATCGGCGCCAAATCGACTGACGGCCACCTGCCCGCTGCCGCCATCGTCGTTGATGATCAGCCCGGGTGCCATGAACGTGTCCAGCCCCGGCCCGCCGGTGGGAGTGGAGAGCGCCACGATGAAGCTCTCCTGCGCCTCCGGCACGACATCGCCGGCCACCGGCACGGTGATGGTCCGGCTTGTCTCCCCCGGCAGGAAGCTGACCGTGCCGGAGGGCAGCACCCCGCCCACGAAATCCGCAGCATTGGCCGGCGTCGCGCCGCTGCCCTCCACCGCCCACGCCACGCTGGCGCTCTCGGCCGTGTTGCCGCGGCGGCTGATCACAAAGGTGAACGGCGTCGTCTCCCCGGCTGCACCCTCCGCCACATCGGCCAACAGCGACTCGATGGAAATCAGGGCGAAATCGTCGTTCTCGATCGTGCCCTGCGCGGAGGTCGGCACCGATATCACCTCCCCGGGCACCTCTGGCACTGTCACGACGAAGCCCTCGTCGCCCTCCTGGAAATCGTCGCTCACCACCGGCACCGTGATCAACTGGCTCGCTTCGTAGGGCCGGAAGGTGACCGTGCCACCCGGCAGGGTGGCCCCGGCGAAATCGGCCGCGATGGCCGGATTGGCGCCGCTGCCCGCCACCTGCCAGCTGACCGTACCGAACCCGTCGATAGGCCCCGTCCGGTAGATGATGAAGCTGAAATCCGTGGTGCCGCTGGTGCCGGTCCCCTCCGGCTGGATCGTGTCAAACGCCATGATGCCATAGGCGGAGGTCACGGCCGCGAGCCCGCCGCTGGCGGTGATGTTGCCGCTCGCCGCCACCCCATCCACCACGCCGCTGAACGTGCCTTCCCTGGCGATGCTGATGCCGGCCCGGCTCGGGCTGAAGCTGTAGATGTCGCTCCAGGCGATCGGCAGCCCCAGCATTGTCATATCGAACGGCAGCGACAGGTTGGAGATCGGCGTGCTGAACGGCGTGTCGGCATAGGTCACAATATCGGTCGCCATAGCGAAATCGGACCAGAAGCTGACCGACCCGCTGCCGGCGAATATGCCTGATAGCGTGCCGTCGCTGGCGAGGCTGGCATCGAACAGATCAATCGTGATCTGCCCGGTGGCGGTGAACGTCCGGGCGTAGTCGTCCAGCACGCCGCTCATCCTTATGGTGACCGTGCCACGATAGGCTGTCATCGATGCGCGCCTTTCCCGCCAACCCGTCGCTAGGCGCGCGCCACCGCCCCGCTGGCATTCGCGCGGGCGAACATGTCGTGCATCGCCAGCACCTGGCGCCCCTGCTCGCCGGTGAATACCATCTGCGGCTGCCGCCCGGCCAGGACATCGAGGTGGTGCAGGGTGGAGAGGCGGAAGCTGTTGCCCCAGTCGCTTTCGAGGTTGTGGAAGCTGCGCACCTCGCCATCCCGGTAGAGCGTGAGCACCGGCTCATCCAGCAGGCGGTCGGAACACCGCGTTACCTGCAGGATCCCCTCCTCGCCCTGGATCTCGAAGCGCTCATTGTCCGGGTAGTAATCCGTGCGCAGGGTCATGCGCGGGGCGGCGCTCACATCCCACATGCCGTGCACCGGCGCGATGCCCTCGCGCGGGGCGTGGCGCCATTGCAGGCTGGCCGGGGCGTCGATGCGGCGGCCGCTGGGCAGCAGGGTTTCGTCGATGCGGGCGAAGCCATCCACCACATCCCCGAACAGCCACAGGGCAACGGCCATCATGTGGTGGCCGTGATCGAACACCAGCGGGCCGCCGGCGCCCGAGGCCGCCACGGCCTGGCGCCAGGCGTTGCTTTCCACCGGCACGTGCCAGGCCTGGCTGGCATCGCCGAGGACCACCTTCATGCGGAAATGCACCGGCCGGCCGATCGCCCCTTCGGCCATCAGCTGCTTCATCCGCACCAGCGGCGGGTAGAAGACGAAGTTCTCGAACAGCTTGAGGCGCCGGCCGGCGGCCTTGGCCGCGCCGATCATCGCGTCGCATTCCGCCAGGCTCATCGCCATCGGCTTCTGCACGCTCACATCCGCCCCGGCCTGCAGGGCGGCGATGGTCATCTGCGCGTGCAGCGGATGCGGTGTCAGCACGTCGATGAAATCGAGGTCCTGCTTCAGGAACGCGGCGAAATCATCCGTCAGGAACGCGCCGGGGAATTCGGCCGCGCGCTGCGCCCGCCATTTTTCGGAGGTGTCGCACAGCGCCACCACCTCCGCCTCGGGATGGCCGAGATAGCCGCGCACGTTGAGATCGAAGATCCGGCCAAGCCCGACAATGCCGATGCGCCGCTTGCGTGCCATGAGGGTCCTCCCGTTTGCCGGAAGGCTCGCCCGCCCGGCGCCCGCCGGCAAGGGGCCCCTATGCCCGGCGCCGCGCCGCCAGCGCCGCCAGCCCCACCCCCAGCAGCGCCAGCGAGCCCGGCTCCGGCGTGGTGACCGGTGTGTTCACGTTGGCCGACAGCGTGATCCGGTAGCGCTGGTTGCCCAGCGTATCGGCCGCCTGCGGGTTGATCAGCTCCTTGGTCCAGTTGTTCCCGCTCAGCACCAGCGAGCCCACGATCCCCGGCCCCACCACGTCCACAGAGACCGCCGCGTTGTCCGCCAGCCCGTCGATCGCATCCATCCGGGTGCGCCAGTCGAACACCGCGCTGTTGCAGGCATTGGGCTCGGGATCGAAGGAGAAGCCGAAGCTGTTGCCGGGGCCGAACCCGGTGGTGGCGAAGTTCACGGGGTCGCAGCCCTCGTTCTGGTCCGCCGAGGCCACCTGCGTGCCGCCCTGCGCCGCCCAGGTGCCGCCCGCCGGCCCCTGGATCAGCAGGTCCGGGCTGCGGTTCAGCACATAGTCGATGAACCCGTTCGTCACCTGCAGGTCCGTCACCAGGTAGCCTGTGTCCGACAGGTTCAGGAACTGGATGAACGGCGTCTGGAACATGGTGACCGACGGGCTGAGGACGGGCTGCACCACGGTCACGTCCACCGTGACGGTCGCCGCCCGCGCGCCGCCGCCGGCCAGCAACGGCATCGCAACGCCCATGATCGCGGCGGCTTTGAGAACGTTGGCCAAATGGGCCATATCCTAACTCCAAATGAAACAATGCCGGGACGTTTGCATCGCATCGCGGCAGGAATCCGCGCAACTTACCAATCGGCAATCTTGGCCCGCGCCCGCGCACCCTGTTGCCCCCACGCCACGCCGCGCTACTGTTGGCACAAAGGCACCGCAAGCAGCCAGGAAACGCCCACCATGGACAACCAGGTCGTCCCGCCCACCATCCCCACCAACCCCGTCACGCCGGAGATCCTGGCCAAGCTCCGTGCCATCGTCGGCGATCGCGGGCTGCTGGAGCAGGACCAGGACATCAAGCCCTTCGTGACCGACTGGCGCGGCCAGCTTTCGGGCAGCGCCGCCGTGGTGGTGCGCCCCGCCTCCACCGAGGAAGTCTCCCAGGTGGTGAAGCTCTGCTACGACAACGACATCGCCATCGTGCCGCAGGGCGGCAATACCGGGCTGATGGGCGGCGCCACGCCCTGGCCGGCGCATACCGGCATCCTGCTCTCGCTCGGCCGCATGAACCGGGTGATCGAGGTGGACGCGAAATCCTCCACCATGACAGTGGAAGCCGGCTGCGTGCTGCAAACCCTGCAGCAGCTCGCCGCCGACAATGACCGCCTGTTGCCGCTGTCGCTCGGCGCCCAGGGCAGCTGCATGATCGGCGGCAACCTCTCCACCAATGCCGGCGGCGCCCAGGTGCTGCACTATGGCAATACCCGCAGCTTCGTCCTCGGCCTGGAAGTGGTGCTGCCCAACGGCGATGTGTGGAACCGGCTGCGCGGCCTCAAGAAGGACAATACCGGCTACGACCTCAAGCACCTGTTCATCGGCGGCGAGGGCACGCTCGGCGTTATCACCAAGGCGGTGATCAAGGTGTGGCCGAAGCCGAAGGATGTCGCCACCGGCTGGCTCGCCATCCCCTCCGTGCAGGCCGCCGTGGACCTGCTGAACGAAAGCCATGCCGCCTCCGGCGATACCGTCACCAGCTTCGAGCTGATGCACCGGCTGAGCCTGGATGGCGTGTTCAAGCACGTTCCCGGCACGCAGGATCCGCTGCCGCACACCAAGGACCGCGAATCCCCCTGGTACGTGCTCACCGAATGGTCCTCCGCCCGGCCGAAGCCCGAAGGCGGCGAAGGCATGGCCGACCGCATGGAAGCCTTCCTCGCCGACATGATGGAAAAAGGCCTGGTGGAAGATGCCGTGATCGCCCAGTCCGAAGCCCAATCGCGCGGCATGTGGCACATCCGCGAAGGCCATGCGGAGGCCAGCCGCAGCGAAGGCCCCGCGCTGAGCTACGACATGTCGGTGGCCACCTCGAAAATCCCCGAATTCGTCACCCGCGGCGACGAAGCCGCGCGCGCCGTGCTGCCGGGCATCCGCCTCTCGCCCGTGGGCCATATCGGCGACGGCAACCTGCATTACGGCTTCAAGGCGCCGGAAGGCATGACCCGCGAGCAGTTCGCCCAGTACAAGCCGGCCATCACCCGCGCCATCAACGACCTGATCCGGGATTTCGGCGGCTCCATCAGCGCCGAACACGGCATCGGCCAGGAGAAGCTGGACGAGCTGGCCTACTACTCCTCCCCGGTGGAAATGGCGGCGATGCGCGCGATCAAGCAGGCGCTGGACCCGAAGAACATCATGAACCCCGGCAAGATCATCCGGATGATGGGCTAGGGGCGGCGCGGATGAACCGGGCCCTGCGCCTCTCGCTTGCTGTGGCCGTGCTGGTGGGGCTGGGCCTCGCCGGCCCCGCCCTGGCGGAATCCAGCATGGTGCCGAAGAAGGCCGGCAGCGCCTGCCCCTCGGGCAGCGCCGATGCCGGCGGGGGCTATTGCCGCGGCAATTCGGGCCAGAAATTCGTCGAGAAACGCAGCGGCTCCGCCTGCCCGTCCGGCACCTCCGATGCCGGCGGAGGCTATTGCCGGCTGCGGTAGAACCGGGGCCGGCCCGGGAGCAGGCAACGCATGCCGGCGATCAGTTCGCCGCGTCCTTGAGGCGGCGGACATGGGCGATTGTCATGTCCATCATGCAGGATGCGGCATTCACCTCCGGCGAGGGTGCGGCGTCCAGCTTGCCTTCGAAGCCGCACCAGCCATCCCGGAAGCCGATCCAGGCGCGCGCCGCCGCGCGCAGCTTGTCCCGCGCCTCGGCCGGGGTGCGGGCGACCAGCTTGCGGTATTCGTCGTTCAGCACCTTGTCCTGCCGCTGCAGCTCGGCCTGGTAGCAGGCGAGCCACTGGCTGTTCTTCATGGCGCCGAGATCCACCTTGTCCATGCACGTGCGGAAGGCCGCCGAGGGCGCGTCGGCCGCCTGGGCGGTGGCCCCCTGGGGCAGCAACGCCAGGCCCAGGCAGACAGCGGCGGGGAGCAGGAAACGCATGGGGTCGTCCGATCAGTGGGGGCCAGCACGTGCTGG
>JAIXTK010000363.1 GCA_027483995.1 Acetobacteraceae bacterium | reverse complement strand
GCGGCTTCGTAGATCTGGCGTTCGGAGAAGCTCTGGTCCGGCTGGCCGGCGTTGCGGTGCAGGTCGCGCACCACTTCGGCGATGGCGGCGGGATCGCCGGAGTTGATCTTGGCTTCGTATTCCTGGGCGCGGCGCGACCACATGGTGCGCTTGACGCGGGCGCGGCCTTTCAGCACGGCCAGGGCTTCGTCGAAGATCTTGCGGGTGGCCAGCTTGCGAAGCCCGGCGGAGCGGGCCTTGGAGACCGGCACGCGCAGGGTCATGCGGTTCTCCTCGAAGGTGATGTGAATCAGCTCGAGGTGGTGGCCGGCGATTTCTTCCTTGGCAATCTTCTCGACCTTGCCGACGCCGTGGGTGGGATAGACGACGTAGTCGCCCTCGGCGAAGGATTCGTCCTTGTTGGAGGCGCGGGAGACAGCCGGCCGGCCGCCATGCATGACGGGGCGCTGCGGCTGAGCCTCGGCCTGGGCGGGCCGGGCGGCAGGCGCCTCCGCGGGGGCGGGGGTGGCGGCGGGGGCTTCGTTGGCTGAGGCTGTCACGATCTGGCTGGTCTCAATCTGGGGTTTGGCCACGGTCTTCGGCGCGGATGCCGGGACCGGGGCGGTGGCGGGGCGGCGCGCCGGCGCCTGGGGGGCCGGCGGGGGCGTGACGGAGCGCAGGCTGGCGGCAGCCACGGTGGCAGGCTGGGCTGCGGCGGTCGCCTTGGCGGGAGCGGCCTTGGCGGGTTGCGCCTTGGGCGCCGCGGGCTTGACCGCAGGCGCCTTGGCGATAGTTGGCTTCGCGGCAGCCGGAGCGGCTTTCGCGGTGGTTTTCGCGGCGGCGGCCTTGGCGGGAGGGACCTTGGCCAGTGGGGCCTTGACCGGTGGGGCCTTGACGGGTGTCGCCTTGACGGGTTGCGGGGCTGGCGCCGCTTTGGCGGCCCCGGCCCGTTTCGCTGCCCCCTTGGCGGCGGGAGCCGAATCCTTGTCCATGCCTTGCGACCGCTCCGTCGCTGCGGATGCCTTCATGGCGAACCTCGTCTGCCCGAATCCACGCCCAATCCAGTCACACAGCCCAACGCACGGCACGGGAATGCCGATATGCGGCGAACGGGGCTCATCCCCGCAACGCCGCGCCATCCCCGAACCCGTGCTGATCGGGGCCGAGCGCCACGGATCACGTGCCCGCGATCGCGCGCCGTCCTCTGCCCGTGGCGGAAGCATAGCACAAAAATCACGCGACGTCAGGGGGTCGGCGCGCGATCACGCAACTCGTGCACAGCATTCAGGCAGATAGCGGTTCAGGCCTTGCCGGGCTCGGGCGAGAACAGGTCGGCCTTGCCGGGCTTGCCCTTCCAATCGTCGGCATCGGCCGGGGCCTCACCCTTGCGGGTGATGTTGGGCCAGAGGGCCGCGTAGGTGCGGTTCTGCTCGGCCCAGGCGGCGGCCTTGTCGTCGCTGTCGGGCAGGATGGCCTCGGCGGGGCATTCCGGTTCGCAGACGCCGCAATCGATGCACTCGTCCGGGTGGATCACCAGCATGTTCTCGCCGACGTAGAAGCAGTCCACCGGACAGACCTCCACGCAGTCCATGTACTTGCACTTGATGCAGTTCTCGGTGACCACATAGGTCATCGCGGCTCTCCGGTCCGGTCTGGGGCGGCGCTCAGGGCTCTGAGGCCGGCCGGGGATATGGCGCCGTTTCCGCCCCCGGGCAAGAGAGCGCGCCCGCGGGCGGGATCTCGCGATAGAGCGTGGCGGCCTCGCTGGCCGGGCCGCGGCGGGTGGCGAGCGCCAGTACCTCAAGCACGCGCACCTGGCCGCGCAGGGGAAGGGTGACGACATCGCCCACGCGCAGGCGGGCGTGCGGCTTCTCCGTGGGCAGGCGATTGATGCGCAGGCCGCCCTGGCCGACCAGGGCGGCGCAGTCTGACCGGTGCTTCATGAAACGGGCGCACCAGAGCCATTTGTCGATGCGTTGCCAGCCGATGTCCTCGGTATCGCTCACGTGAAGGGCCTTATCGGGGAGGGCGGAGCTGGGCCAGGGCGGCGAAGGGGCCATGGGCGCGGGGAGGCTCGGCGGCCGGGGCCTCGGGGCGGCGGCGGCGCAGCGGGGTGACCATGGTGGGCGCCGGCGGGCCGAACTGGCCGGGTGCCAGGGCGGCGGCGGGCTGCACGCGAAAGCCGAGGCCGCGCAGCACGGCAGGCAGCAGGTCTGCCTTGATCGACAGGCGCGGGGCGAGATCCGGCGGCAGGGGGGCCGGGCGGGCGCGGGCGGCCCAGGCCAGCGCGGCGCCGAGGCGCTCGGCAATGTCGAGCCGGACGAGCACGGGGCCGGCGGTGACCCAGCCCATGGCGGCGGCGAAGCCGGGCGGCCAGGCGGGCGGCGGCGGCAGGGAGACCAGGCCGGGGTTGGCCGGCTCCGGCGCCGGGATGGCTTCGAACAGGGCCCAGAGCGCGGTGCGCAGCCGGGCGGCGCCGGGCTTGAGCATGGCCGGCATGTAGAGCGCGTGGCGGCCCGTGCGCACGCCCAAGGATTTCAGCAACTGGCGCTGCTGGGGCGAGAGATCGTGATCCGGCTCCAGCGCCGGGGTAACGCCAAGGCCTTCCGCCACACGGTGCAGCGGGCCGCGCAGGGCGGGCGCGGCGCGGGCGGCGGTGGCGGCGAAGAGCGGGGCGAGGGCGGCGCGGAGGAACTCGTCCAGGAAGCGTTGCAGGCGGGTGCGCAGGCGTTCGCGCTGGGCGCCATCGAGCAGCGGGCTGTCCTTCACCTCCACCAGGGGGCGCAGGCGCGAGGCACCGGGGCGCAGGGTGGCGATGGCGTGGCCATCCCAGAGCAGGGCGGGCGGCGACAGCCGGAGGGTGATGTCTTCGTCCGGGGCGGCTTCCAGGCGGGCGACGCGGCGCGGGATCTCCTCGCCCAGGGCGCGGCGGGCGGCGCGCAGGACGAGCTTGCGTTCCTCGCCTTCCGTGTCCGGGTCGGGCGCGAAGATGAAGCCCTCGATATGCCCGACCGGGTGGCCTTCCACGATCACTTCGCCGCGACGGGTGACGGCGGAGAGCAGGGCTTCGGAGGCACCGGGGTCGAGGCGGCGCATCAGCAAGGCGGCGCGGCGATCGACGAAGCGGGCGGTGAGTTTTTCGTGCAGGGCGTCCGACAACAGGTCTTCTGCCTCGCGGGCACGGGCCTGCCAGTGCAGGGCGTCGCGCACCCAGTCGGTGCGGGCGGCGATGTAGGACCAGACGCGCACGCCGGAGAGGCGCTGCATCAGCGTGTCGATATCGCCATCCGCGCGGGTGAGGGCGGCGATCTGGCCGGCGATCCAGTCGGTGGGGATGGCGCCTTCCTTCACCACATGGGCGAAGATGCGGGCGCAAAGGCGGGCGTGGCTGTCATCGGCGATCTTGCGGAAATCCGGCACCTGGCAGGCATCCCACAGCGTGCGCAGCCGGGCGCGGCCGCGGGCCAGGGCGCGGATGTCGGGGTCCCGGGCCAGGGTGGAGAGGGTTTCGAGGTCGCTCGCTTCGTTGCCGCGGACCAGGATGGGGACCGGGGGCGGGGTCAGGAGGGAGGCCAGCAGCGCGTCGATATGGGAGAAATCGAGCGTGTTGTTGCGCCAGACGAGGTGGGAAAGCGGCTCGAAGCTGTGGCCCTCGACGGCGCGGACCAGCTCATCCTCCAGCGGGCGGCATTGGCCGGTGGTGCCGAAGGTGCCGTCGCGCATGCCGCGGCCGGCGCGGCCGGCGATCTGGGCGACTTCGGTCGCGAGCAGGGGCCGGGGGCGGTGGCCGTCGAACTTGGACAGGCCGGCGAAGGCGACGTGGTTCACATCCATGTTCAGGCCCATGCCGATCGCATCCGTGGCGACGAGGAAATCCACTTCCTTGTCCTGATAGAGGGCGACCTGGGCGTTGCGGGTGCGGGGGCTGAGGCGGCCCATGACCACGGCGCAGCCGCCGCGGCGGCGGCGGATGGCTTCCGCGATGGCGTAGACCTCGGCGGCGCTGAAGGCGACCACGGCACTGCGCGGCGGCAGCTTGGTCAGCTTGGCCGCACCGATATGGGTGAGCTGGGAGAGGCGGGGGCGGGTTTCGACGGACAGGCCGGGGACGAGGCGTTGCAGCAGGGGGCGGATGGTCTCCGCCCCCAGGAACATGGTTTCCACCAGGCCACGGGCGTGCAGCACGCGGTCGGTGAAGACATGGCCGCGATCGGGGTCCGCACAGAGCTGCACCTCGTCCACCGCCAGGAATTCCACGCGGCGGTCGAGCGGCATGGCTTCCACGGTGCAGGCGAACCAGCGCGCCTCGGGCGGGACGATCTTTTCCTCGCCGGTGATGAGGGCGACGTGGCGCGCCCCCTTGCGGGCGACCATGCGATCGTAGTTCTCGCGGGCCAGCAGGCGCAGCGGGAAGCCGATGATGCCGGAGGCGTGCGCCAGCATCCTCTCGATCGCCAAGTGCGTCTTTCCCGTGTTGGTGGGGCCGAGCACGGCCTTCACCCGGGGAGCGAATCCCGTCATGCGCTTATGGTTGGATGCTGCGGTGCAAAATGCAAGCCAGCCATGATGACGGGCCGGTGAAGTCGTTGAATCAGCACGGACGCCCTACATATCCACCCACGAATCGATCGGCTTGCGTGGAGCGTGGACGATGACGGCAGACGGCCAGACGGTGGAACGGCATGATTTCGGGGCCGAGGTGGGGCGGTTGCTCGACCTTGTGGTGCACTCGCTATATTCGGAGCGGGAGATCTTCCTGCGCGAATTGGTCGCCAATGCGGCCGACGCGACCGACCGGCGGCGCTTCGAGGCGCTGACCAATGCGGCGTTGACCCCGCCCGAGGGGGCCTGCGTGCGGATCGTGCCGGACAAGGCGGGGCGCACGCTGTCGATCCTGGATGACGGGATCGGGATGGACCGGGCGGAGCTGATCGCCAATCTTGGCACGATCGCACGTTCCGGCACACGCGCCTTCGGGGAGACGCTGAAGGAGGCGGCGCCGGAGCAGCGGGTGAACCTGATCGGGCAGTTCGGCGTGGGGTTCTACTCCGCGTTCATGGTGGCGGACCGGGTGGAAGTGACGTCGCGCAAGGCGGGTTCGGGAGAGGCCTGGACCTGGGCGAGCGAGGGGGCCGGGCAGTTCACGCTGGCGCCGGCAAGCCGGGAGCAGGCGGGCACGGAGATCGTGCTGCACCTGAAGGCGGATGCGGACGAGTATCTGGACCCGATGCGGCTTGAGGCGGTGGTGCGCAAATGGGCCGATCACGTGACGATCCCGGTGATGATCGCGCGCGATGGCGAGGATGTGGCGGCGAACGAGGGCACGGCGCTGTGGCGCAAGAGCCGCTCGGAGCTGACGGAGGAGAACTACACCGACTTCTACCGCCACCTGGGCCTGTATTTCGATGCGCCGGCCGCGACCGTGCACTGGCGGGCGGAGGGGATGGTGGAGTTCCATGCCCTACTGTTCATCCCCGGCATGAAGCCGTTCGAGCCCGGCGGGGAGCAGGAACGGGTTTCGCGCGTGCGGCTGCATGTGAAGCGGATGTTCATCACCGACCGGGCGGAGCTGCTGCCGGTGTGGCTGCGCTTCATCCAGGGGGTGGTGGATACCGACGACCTGCCGCTGAACGTCTCGCGCGAGATGCTGCAGGCCACGCCCGTGCTGGCGCGCATCCGCAAGGCCGTCACCAACCGGGCGATCACGGAGCTGAAGAGCCAGGCCAAGGACGCGGAGGGCTACGCGAAGATCTGGAACAATTTCGGCGCGATCATCAAGGAAGGCGCCTGGGAGGACGCGGAGCACCGGGCGGATATCGCCGGGCTGCTGCGCTTTGCCTCCTCCACGCAGGACGGGCTGGTTTCGTTCGCGGACTATGTGGGCCGGATGAAGGAGGGGCAGGAGGCGATCTACTACCTCGCCGGGGATGATGTGGCGTCCCTGAAGCGCTCGGCGCAGCTGGAGGGGTTCCGGGCGCGCGGGATCGAGGTGCTGCTGATGGCGGATTCCATCGACGCGTTCTGGCCGGAGCGGCTGGAGGCGTTCGAGGGCAAGACGCTGGTGAGCGTGACGCAGGGGGCGGCGGATTTGGCGAAGATCGCGCCCACGGAGGCGCCCGAGGGCGAGGCGGCGGAGACGGAAGCGCTGGTGCCGGCGCTGAAGGCGGCCCTGGGCGATGCGGTTTCGGATGTGCGCACGACGGACCGGCTGGTGGACAGCGCGGTGGTGCTGGCGGCTGGCGGGGCCGGGGCCGATCTGCAGATGCAGCGGCTGCTGCGCCGCGCCGGTCGCGCGGGCATGACCGGGGCGCCGGTGCTGGAGATCAATCCGCGGCACGGGCTGATCGCGGCGCTGGCCGCACAGGTGGCAGCCGGGGAGGATATCGGCGCCAGCGCGGGCATGCTGCTGGACCTCGCGCGCATCCAGGACGGCGATGCGCCGCGCGACCCGGCGGAGTTCGCCCGGGCGGTGGAGGCACGGCTGGCGGAGGCGCTGGCACGGGGGTAAGCCCCCCGCGCGAATGCCGGGGCGTGACCTGCATGCCCCGGCACTCATTTCATTTTGAAAAAGAACCACAAAACGGTGACTCTTCAGGCAGGTTACGGATATTTTAGCAACATTACGTCCGCCAACTCCGTAACGAGCTTGTCTTCCTGACACTGTGATGTCATGAAAAGCGGAGCCGAATCGGCTCCGTCGGAGACGAGGCACGACTGAAAGGTTTGGCGATGTCCGACCAGGGGCTGCCGTTCATCGGGGATGCACAGGCCGCGAGGATTGTGCATGCCGTCCGGCCGGCAGGGTTGGAGGCGTGGCTCGCCGGATTGCCCGCCGCGCAGGCGGCGTTCCTGCGCGACAGCGGGTTCGCTGCCAAGGCGCAGGAGCTGCGGCTGCTGCCGGGGCCGGAGGGCGTGGCAGGTGCGGTGCTGGGGCTGGGCCAGGAGCGCGGGCCGCATGGCTTCGGCGCCCTGCCCTTCGGGCTGCCGGAAGGCGACTGGGCGCTGGCCCCGGGTGACTACGACATGGCGGCGGCGGTGCTCGGCTTCGGGCTGGGGGCCTATCGCTACAGCGCGTTCCGTGCGCCGCGGCGTGCGCCGGCGCGGCTGGTGGTGGGTGCCGGCGCCGGGCGGGCGGTGTCTCAGGCCAGTGCCGCGTGGCGGGTGCGCGACCTGATCAATGCCCCGGCCAATCTTTTGGGCCCGGCGGAGCTGGCGGCCGCCGCGGTGGCGCTGGCCGATGCGCACCAGGCAGACTGGACGCTGACCGAAGGAGCCGAGCTGGAGCGGGCGTATCCCACGGTGGCCGCGGTGGGCCGCGGGTCCGAACGGGCCCCGGTGGTGGCGGCGTTCCGCTGGCAGGGCAGCAAGGCGGCGGCCGATGCGCCGCTGGTGTCGCTGTGCGGCAAGGGCGTGTGCTTCGACACTGGCGGCTACGATTTGAAGCCGGCCAGCGGCATGCTGCGGATGAAGAAGGACATGGGCGGGGCGGCCACGGTGCTGGGCCTGGCGCAGCTGATCATGGAAGCGGACCTGCCGGTGCGGCTGGTGGTGCGGATCGGCTGCGTGGAGAATTCGGTTTCGGGCCGGGCGATGCGCCCGCTGGATGTGATCCGCACCCGGCGTGGCCTGGCCGTGGAAGTGGGCAACACCGATGCCGAAGGCCGGCTGGTGCTCTGCGACCTGCTGGCCGAGGCGTCGGACGAGGCGCCGGCGCTGCTGGTGGATTGCGCAACCCTGACCGGGGCTGCGCGGGTGGCGGTGGGGCCGGACCTGCCGGCCTACTTCACCAATGATGATGGCTGGGCGGCGGCGCTGGAGGCCGCTGCGGTGCGCCAGCACGACCCCGTTTGGCGGCTGCCGTTGTGGGATGGGTATGATTCCTGGCTCGACAGCCCGGTGGCCGACCTCAACAACGTGTCCTCCCGCCCCATGGCCGGAGCGGTGGTTGCAGCTTTATTCATGCGTCGATTCCTTGCACCCGGAACTTCCTGGCTCCATTTCGATCTCTATGCATGGAACGACTCCTCCCGCCCCGGACGACCGGAGGGAGGCGAGGCCCAGGCGATGCGAGCCGTCTGCGCCGCGATCGAGGCGAAACTGCTCGGCGCCTGATACGCCGATACCCCTGGGGAGCGCCGCCGGATGCGCCCCCACCGCAAGAACGCTGCGCCTGGGATCTGTTCCGGCGGGGCGACCCACGACGGTACTCACTCTGAAAGGACCCTGTTATGGCTGCCAACGCGACTCCCGAGAACCTGGTGGGCGTGCTGCGAGATACGGTGGTCGCGCTGGTGCGTCGCGACGGGCCGGATCTGTCGGCGCGCCAGCTCGGCGTTTTCCTCACCTGCTACCTGCAGGAAGGCGCGCATACCGTGCGCGGCCTCGCGGCCGAGCTGAACGTCTCCAAGCCCGCCATCACCCGCGCGCTGGACCGGCTGGGCGAGCTGGACCTCGCCCGCCGCAAGGTGGACCCGATGGACCGGCGCTCCGTGCTGGTGCAGCGCACGCTGAAGGGCACCGCCTTCCTGCGCGACCTGCGCAGCATCATGGCCGAGGCGCAGGCCACGGCGCGCAAGGCCGCCGGGGCCGAGGCGCCGAAGAAGGTTGCGAACGGCTGAGGCTGCGTCGCCGCTGGTCCGATCCGGCCGGGTCCTGCAGGGGGGACCGGCCGGGAAGGGATTGCCCGGCGGCAATGGCTGGCGGGATCGCCGCGCGCGTGATGTGATGCGCGGATGGTGAACCCCTACGATCCCGCGATGTCCGGCTATCCGCGCGACATGGTCGGCTATGGCCGCAACCCGCCCGACCCTCGCTGGCCCGGGGGCGCGTTGCTCGCGCTGAACATCGTGGTGAACTACGAGGAAGGCGGCGAGAGCAGCGTGCTGCATGGCGACCCGCAATCGGTTGCATTCCTCACCGAGCACATCACCGCGCCCATCGTCGGGCGCCGGGCGCTGACCGCGGAAAGCCTGTGGGAATACGGCAGCCGGGTGGGGTTCTGGCGGCTGTGGCGCGTGCTGACGCGGCGCCGCCTGGCCACCACCTGCTATGGCGTGACCATGGCGCTGGGCCGCAACCCGGAGGCGGTGGCGGCGATGAACGAGGCGGGCTGGGAGATTGCCAGCCACGGGCTGCGCTGGAACATCGATGCGCCGGCGGACGAAGAGGGCGAGCGGGCCGAGATCGCGCACACGCTGGCGTTGCACCAGGAGATCACGGGGGCGCCGGCGCTGGGGTGGTACAACCGCTCCTCCGCGCGTACCTACAAGCTGCTCAGCGAGCATGGCGGGCTGCTGTATTTCGCCGACAACTATGCCGACGACCTGCCGTTCTGGGCCGATGTGGCCGGCACGCCGGAATTGTTCGTGCCCTACACGCTGGAGGCCAACGACATGCGCTTCGCGGTGCCCGGCGGGTTCCCGGATGGCGATGCGTTCTTCATCTACCTGAAGGACACGTTCGATGTGCTCTACCGGGATGGGCAGGAGGGGCGGCCGCGGATGATGAGCCTGGGGCTGCACGGGCGGCTGGCCGGGCGCCCGGGCCGGACGGCGGCGCTGGAGCGCTTCCTGGATTATGTCGGCAGCCACGAGCGTGTGTGGGTGGCATCACGGGCCGATATCGCGCGGCACTGGCGGGCGAATTTCCCGCCGCCGGCGACGATCGTGCAGCGCTGGTAGCAGGTGGCCCCGCCGGGAAACCGGGCGGCGCAACGGTTTGTTTACGCGGCGGCATCAGGGTGTGGGGCCTTTACGCCCAGGAGTTGCCCCGACCATGCCGGATGCATCGAGCATCGCAGCACCCGCGCCGCACCTGGCCAGCGACGCGGTTCTGGACCTGCTGACCCGCTGGCTGGCGCTGGGCGGGATGCAGCAGCGCGCCTTCCTGGCGATGACCGAGGAGATCAGCGCGACCTCCCATCTGATCGAGGACAGCACCGCGACGCTGACCGCACGGTTCCGCGACCTGGCGCGCACCGCCGTGGCGCAGGCCGAGCGGGTGCGCGGCATGGCGGCGATCGCGCGCGAAGTGGAGGTGGGCGGCACGCGAATGGCCACCACCGACGTGGTGGCGATGGTGGAGACCGCGGTGGCGGAAGCCGGCGAGGGGCTGCGCCGCATCTCCGGCCAGGCCGGCGCCATGGTGCAGGCGCTGGATACCGTGGTGGACGACATGGGGGAGGTGGAGAAGCTCGTCGCCGAGATCGAGAAGATCAACACCAAGGCGCGCTACGTGGCACTGAACGCGGCGATCGAGGCGCATCGGGGCGACGGCGTCGGCGATGGCAGCGGCGGCACGGGCGGCGCGTTCAAGGTGATCGCGCATGAGCTGAAGGATCTGTCGCTGCAGACCGATGCGATCTCCCGCCAGGTGCGGGAGCGGGTGGGCGTGATTGCCCGTTCCGTGCACTCGGCACACCAGCGCCTGCGCGGCGTGGCGGAATCGGGCACCGGCGAGGAAAGCGCCACCCGGGCGCAGCTGGATGCGGTGCTGGCCGGGCTGGTGGCGCAGAACGGCGCGATGACGGCGGTGCTGGACGAAAGCTCCACCGCCTCGGACGAGATCGCGCAGACGGTGTCCGGCCTGGTGACGGGCGCGCAGTTCCAGGACCGTGCCTCCCAGCACCTGGCGCATGTGGCTGATGCGCTGCAGGCGGTGGGGGCGATGGCAACCGGGTTGGGCGAGGAGACCAAGGCGGGGGTGCCGGGGTTGCCGGAGCCGGACGAAGCGGCCGAGCACGCCCTGATCGATCGGTTGCTGCACGGCCAGACGCTGAGCGCGGTGCGGCGCCGCTTCGTGGATCGGCTGCAGGGCGGGCGGGCCGAGCTGGCAGTCGCGGAGGCCGATGCGGGCGGCGACGTAGAGCTTTTCTGATGAATCAGATGTACCAAAAATGAACTCTTTGACAGGTTTTCCTTAACTTATTGGGACCAAAAGGAACGGCACCGCTGCCGGGCGTTCCGGCGCTGAGCCAGGGTGCCCCGAATGCCTGCCGAGCCCCGTTCATCCCTGTCCTTCCGGCTTCCCGCGGCGCTCGATCTGGGCGCGGCGCAGGATTTGCTGCAGCAGCTGCGCGATGGGCTCGCCGATGGCGGGCTGGTGCTGGATGGCAGCGAGGTGGAGCGCATCTCGGTGCCCTGCCTGCAGGTTCTGGTCGCGGCACGGCGCGCGGCGGGCGATGCGGCGGCGTTCCGGATTGTGGATGCCTCTGCCGCGCTGGTGGCCGCGGTTGCCGATCTCGGCCTTTCGGCCGCCCTTCCCATGGAGAGCTGACATGGCCAAGCGCGTGATGACCGTCGATGATTCCAAGACAATGCGCGACCTCGTGGCGTTCACGCTGCGCGAGGCCGGGTTCGAGGTGAGCGAGGCGGAGGACGGCAAGAAGGCGCTGGCCGCACTGCAGGCCGCGCCGGTGGACGTGGTGATCACCGACCTCAACATGCCGAACATGGACGGGGTGACGCTGATCCGCTCGCTGCGGACATTGCCGGCATTCCGTTCGACACCGATCCTGATGCTGACCACCGAGTTCGATGCGGCGAAGAAGGCCGAGGGCAAAAGCGCGGGGGCGACCGGATGGCTGGTGAAGCCCTTCGACCCCAAGAAGCTGGTGGACGTGGTGAACCGGGTGCTGGGATGAGCGCCTCCCCCCTCGACCAGCTGCGCGCCACGTATTTCGAGGAATGCGCGGAGCTGCTGGACAGCGCCTATGCCCAGCTGAATGCGCTGCATGAGGGCGAGGGCGATGGCGAAACGATCCATGCGCTGTTCCGGGCGATCCATTCCATCAAGGGCGGCGGCGGAGTGTTCGGGTTTGCCCGCATCGTGGCGCTGGCGCATGCGATGGAAACGCTGCTGGACCTGATGCGCGACGGCGCGGTGCCGAGCGACCAGGCGCGGGTGATGCTGGTGCTGCGCGGCGCCGATATCCTGGCCGACCTGCTGGGCGCGGAGCGCAGCAACGGCACGGTCCCGGCCGGGATCGAGGACGGGCTGGTGGCCGACCTGGCCGAGGCGCTGGACGGGCATGGCGGGCCGGCGGAAGACGCGGCGCAGACGGCGGGCGAGCATACCGCCGCGGGCTGGCGCATCCGCTTCGCGCCGCAGCCGGCGCTGTATCGCAACGCTAACGACCCGCTGCTGCTGGTGCGCGACCTGCGCCGGCTGGGGCCGGTGGAGGTGATGGCCGATCTTTCCCGCCTGCCGGCGCTGGATGCGATGGACCCCGAGGCCGCCTATTGCGCCTGGACCTTCGAGCTGACCGCCGCGGCCACGCTGGCGCAGGTGGAGGAAGTGTTCGAGTTCGTGATCGACGACTGCGACATGTCGATCGAGCCGCTGGGCGGCGCGGAACCGGCGGTTGTCGAGGCAGAGGTGGCGGCCGAGTCCGTGACCCAGGCGCAGGCGCCGGCGCGGGCCGAGGTGGCCGTGCAGTCCGTGCGGGTGGACGTGGTGAAGGTCGACCGGCTGGTGAACCTGGTGGGCGAGCTGGTGATCAACCAGTCCATGCTGGTGCAGATGGGCAGCACGCTGCCGCCGGAGGTCTGCCCCGGGCTGATCGCAGGGTTGGAGACGCTGTCCCAGCATCTGCGGGAATTGCAGGAAGGCGTGATGGCGATCCGCACCCAGCCGGTGAAATCCGTCTTCGGGCGGATGCCGCGGCTGGTGCGCGAGCTTTCGGCGCAGCTGGGCAAGGATATCCGGCTGATCGTGACCGGCGAAGGCACAGAGATCGACAAGACGGTGGTGGAGCAGCTGGCCGACCCGCTGACCCACCTGCTGCGCAATGCGCTGGACCACGGCATCGAGACGCCGGAGCAGCGCGAGGCCGTGGGCAAGCCGCGCCAGGGCACGGTGCTGCTCTCGGCCGAGCAGCGCAGCGGGCGGATCGTGATCGTGCTGGCCGATGACGGGCGCGGGATCGACCGGGCCCGGGTGCTGGCGCGCGCCAAGGAGCGCGGGTTGGTGGCCGCTGACGCGAGCATGACCGACGCCGAGATCGACGAGCTGATCTTCCTGCCAGGGTTCTCCACCGCCGCCGCCGTTTCCAGCGTGTCTGGCCGGGGTGTGGGGATGGACGTGGTGCGACGGAACATCCAGGGGCTCGGCGGCCGGATCGCCATCGAATCGGTCACCGGCCAGGGCAGCCGTTTCATCCTCTCCTTGCCGCTGACGCTCGCGGTGATGGACGGGCTGGTGGTGTCGGTGGGCCAGGAAACCTACGTGGTGCCCATCACCTCCATTGTGGAAAGCCTGCGGCCGCGGCGGGCGGATATCCATCCGCTGGTCGGCGGCGGCGAGGTGCTGGCGATCCGCGGCGCCTATATCCCGCTGCTGAAGTTGGGCCGCCATTTCGGGATGCCCGGCGCGATCGACGACCCCGCCAAGGGGATCGTGGTGATCGTGGAGACAGACAGCGCCGGCCAGCTTGGGCTGGTGGTGGACGAGCTGGTGGGCCAGCAGCAGATCGTGGTGAAGAGCCTGGAGTCCAACTACGGCCGCATCGGCGGCGTGAGCGGGGCGACCATCCTGGGCAATGGCCGCGTGGCGCTGATCCTGGACGTGGCCGGGCTTTCGGGCCCTGGCGAAAGACTGCAGCGGCGCACGGCGCCGCAGGCCATCGCCCTGCAATAGGCAGGCATCCGACCCGGCTGCCGATGGCGGCCACGAAAGACCCGGCCGCCCAAAGCGGCCGCAACCCACGAGATCGCGGCCAGCGCCGCATAAGGGACACGCCGTTTCATGCATATTGGCCAGCCGACGCGCAGCAGCTTCCCGATGAGCCTGTTCGAACGCCGCGCAGGAAAGGAGCGCCGGGCGGAGTCGCTGCGGACCCGCCAGGCGCTGGACCACATCTCCAACGCCGTGATGATGGTGGATCGCGACTTCACCGTGACCCAGGTCAACAAGGCGACGGTGGACCTGCTGACGCGCAACCGCGATGCCTTCCGCTCGATCTGGCCGAATTTCGAGCCGGAGCGGATCGTGGGCATGCGCATCGACATCCTCGATAGCGACCCCGCACAGCAGCGCCGGATGCTGGCCGACCCGGCGAAGCTGCCGTACCGCACCGACATTTCCGTGGGCGCACTGAAATTCGCGCTGACGGTGGGGGCGAGCTACGACGCCGATGGCGCCTACAACGGCAACATCCTGGAATGGACGGATGTGACCGAGCTGCGCACGCAGCAGGGGCAGCTGGCGGCGATCGACAAGGCCCAGGCGGTGATCGAGTTCTCGCTCGATGGCCGGGTGCTTCATGCCAACGAGAACTTCCTCCTGACCCTCGGCTACTCCTGGGGCGAGGTCGTGGGGCAGCATCATTCGATGTTCGTGGATGCCGCCGAGCGGCAATCCCCGGCGTATCGCGCGTTCTGGGAGAAGCTCGGGCGCGGTGACTATGATTCCGGGCAATACAAGCGCATCGGCAAGGACGGCCGCGAGGTTTGGATCCAGGCCAGCTACAATCCGGTCCTGGACCAGAACGGCAAGCCGTTCCGCGTGGTACAATATGCCACCGACATCACAGCGCAGAAGATGGCGACGGCCAACTACGAAGGCCAGATCGCAGCGATCCACAAAGCGCAGGCGGTGATCGAGTTCTCGCTCGACGGCCGCATCCTGGAGGCGAACGAGAATTTCCTGAAGACGCTGGGCTATACGGCAGACGAAGTGCGCGGCCAGCATCACGCCATGTTTGTCGACCCGGCCGAGCGGCAGGGGCACGCGTATCGCGCGTTCTGGGAGAAGCTGGGGCGCGGCGAATACGATACCGGGCGCTACCGTCGCCAGACCAAGAGTGGCCGGGAGATCTGGATCCAGGCCAG
>JAIXTK010000378.1 GCA_027483995.1 Acetobacteraceae bacterium | reverse complement strand
CGAGGTGGTCCAGGTAGGGCGTGTCCTGCAGCTTGCGCTCGATGCGTTCGGCCAGCAGCTGCTGGGTTTCCGTGGCGGTGGCGCCCGGCCACACGGCGGTGACGACCATCAGCTTCAAGGTGAAGGAGGGGTCTTCGCCACGGCCCAGGCCGCGATAGGCGAGCAGGCCGGCGATGAAGAGCAGCGCGATCAGGAAGCCGGTGAGGCTGCGATGCGCCACCGCCCAGGCGGAGAGATTGAAGCGGGACATGGCGCTATTCCCCCAGTCTCGCGATGCGCACCTTCGCCGCCGGGTCGAGCTTGTGCCCACCCAGCGCCACGATGGTCTCGCCGGGGGCCACCCCGGTGACGAGCGCGCGGTCCTGGCGGAGCGCCACGATCTTCACCGGGCGGGCGATGACCGCGTTGCCGTCGATCACCCACACGATCGGCCCCTGGCCACGATCGGCCAGGGCGGCGGCGGGCAGGGCGGCGAGCCCGTCCGGCAGCTTGGCCTGCAGGGTGAGCGTGGCGCTCATGCCGATGGCCAGCCAGGGCGGCGGGGCGGCGAGGGTGAAGCGGGCGGCATAGGTGCGCAGCCCCGGCGTGGCGGCGGCGGCGAGTTCGCGCAGATTGGCGGGCACCGGGGCGTCCGGCCGGGCCCACAGCGCCACCTGCGCGGCCGCACCCTGGACCTCGGCCAGCGCCGTTTCCGGCAGCTGCACTTCCACCTCCAGGCTCTCGCTCTCGGCCAGGCGGAGCACCGGCGCGCCCTCGGCCACCACGGTGCCGCGATCGGCCAGCACGGCCGTGACCACGCCGGCGCTGGGTGCCTTCAGCACGGTGTTCTCCAGCTTGTTGCGGGCGAGCGCGAGGTTGGCCCGCGCCGATTCCACCCGCTGCACGGCGGTGCGCGAGGCGGCCTGCTTCTGGTCGTCCACGGAGATGGAGGCCCAGCCGCCGGCGGCCAGGGTGCGGCTGCGGGCCGCCTCGGCCAGGGTGAGGGTTGCGTTTGCTTCCGCGCTGGCGAGATCGGCTTCCGCCGAGCGCACGCCGAGGGCGATATCGGCATCGTCCAGCCGGGCGATCACCTGCCCGGCCTCCACCCGCGCGCCGACATCAACGTCGCGTGCCACGATCCGCCCGGCGGCACGGAAGCCGATATCCGCCTCCCGCCGCGGCTTCACCAGGCCGGGGTAGTTGCGCGGCATCGTATCCTGCGCGGCCTGCACCTTGGTGGCCAGCACCGGGCGCACCGTCTGTTCCACGGTGGCCTGGGCACGCTCGAAGCAGCCGCCGAGCAGGAGGGGCAGCAGCAGCAGGGAGGAACGGGCAATCGGTCGCATGAAGGCACGCATGGGGGCCACCTCGTCGGGTCGATGCCCGAAGGGTGGGGTTAAAACTGACGAATGTCAATATTCGTCAGTATGACATGCGATGTTATGGGCGCAGGGCCCGCAGCACGAGGTCGGCCATGCCGGCCGCCATGGCGGGCAGGTCTTCGTTGACGCATTGCTCGATCAGGGTCGGGTGGCAGAAATGCACCGTGGTGGCGTGCACCAGGTGGGAGAAGACGTGGGGGTCGAGCGCCTTGTCGAACACGCCGGTGGCCTGGCCATCCAGCACCACGTGGCGGATGGCGGTATCGATGTCGTGCACATAGGCGTCCACTACGCCCCAATGCTCCTGCATGGCGGCGCCGACCATGTCGTGCATGCGCTTCTCGTTGAAGAAAAGCTGTACCATCTTGCCGTGAAGGGCTTGGAATATCCCGCGAATCCGGTCCGGCGGCGAGGCCGGGCCGCGGGCGATGGCCCAGATGTGCTCGCTCAGTGTTTGCAGCAGGCGCGTGCAGATCGCTTCGTTGATTGCGGCCTTGCTGGGGAAGAAGCGGTAGACGTTGGCCGGGGACATGCGCAGCTCGCGCGCAATGTCGGCGACCGTGGTCTTCTGGTAGCCCATGCTGCGGAACAGCCGCTCGGCCGTCTCCACGATCGCGGTGCGCGTGGCGTCGCCCTTCAGGGCGCGGCCGGTATCGGCCCGCGGGTTGCGGGGCGGGTCGGGGGTGGAAGCGGGTGCAGAGGCCATATCTGACATATAATGGAATTCGTCAGTCGTTTACAGCCCTGTGTTGGGCTACTCCGCCTTGCTGTCCTGGAACCAGACCTCGACGGTGCCGGACAGCTTCATCGTCATCGGGTTGCCCTTGCGGTCCACCGTCTTGCCGATGGCCATCCGCACCCAGCCTTCGCTGATGCAGTATTCCTCGACATTGGTGCGTTCCACGCCCTTGAAGCGCACGCCCACGCCGCGTTGCAGCAGGGCCTGGTTGAAGAACGGGCTGCGCGGGTCGGTGGACAGCCGGTCGGGGGGAGTATCGGATTCGTCGCTCATGCCGCCGGTATAGCCCGGCAAGCGCCCGCGCGCCTATCGTCTGCCGCATGGCCCGTTCCACGCCCCTCGCCCTGCTGCGCCGCCACGCCCTGGCGGCGGCGTTTCCGCGCCCTGCGACCCTGCCGGCGGCGCTTGATGCCATGGGGTTCGTGCAGGCGGACCCGATCCGCGCGCCGGCCCGCGCGCAGGATCTCATTCTCCGTCATCGCGTGCGCGGCTACCGTGCTGGCGACCTGGAGCGGCGCTATGCCCGGCTCGGGCTGGAGGAGGGCTACCTGCATGTATACGGCTTCATGGGCCGGACGCTGCACGAGTTGCTGCATCCCCGCTGTGATGCCGCGCTGCCGGACGGGCAATTGGTGCCGGACGAAGCCGCCGCCGCCGTGCTCGCCTATGTGCGGGCGAACGGCCCCGCCCATCCCGCGGATGTCGCCGCAGCGCTTGCCCATGGCCCTACCCGCAATGCCTGGGGTGGCCAGAGCCATGCCTCCACCCGCGCGCTGGATCTGCTGCAGCACCATGGCCTGCTGCGCGTTGCCACCCGCCGCGCCGGTATCCGCATCTACGCGGCCACCGACCCGCCGCAGGAGCGGCTGGCCCCGGCGGCACGGCTGGAAGCGCTGACGATGCAGCTGGCCCGCCTGCTCGCGCCGGTGTCCCAGCCCACCCTCACCGGCCTGGCCGCCAAGGTTGCCCGGCTGACCGTCGGCGCGCAGGAGCGCCCCGGGCCCGTGGCCGGGTTGCTGGCCCGCGGCGGGCTGGAGGCGATCGAGATCGAGGGCGAGCGCTACCTGTTTCCTGCCGACGCCCCGCCGCCGGCACGCAGCCAGCCGGGAACCCTTCGCTTCCTCGCGCCCTTCGACCCGCTGGTGTGGTGCCGCCGCCGCTTCGGGCATCTCTGGGGCTGGGAGTATCGCTTCGAGGCCTATACGCCGGCGGCCAAGCGGGTGCGCGGCTACTACGCGCTGCCGTTGCTCTGGCAGGACGAGGTGATCGGCTGGGTCACTGCCGCCCGCACCCGCCACGGGCTGGATGTGCAGCCCGGCTTCATCGACCGACGCCCCGACAGCCCGGCCTTCGCCCGTGCCTTCGATGAAGAGGTGGCTGCCATGGACGCCTTCCTGGGCGGCGACACCGAGCCCCCCAGCGCAGGAGCCCCGCCATGACCGAGCCCCTTACCGTCATCGGCACCCCGGTCTCGCCCTATGTGCGCAAGGTGCTCGCCGTGCTGGAGCTGAAGGGCCTGGCCTGGCGGATCGACCCGCTGGTGCCGTTCCTGGGCAACGATGCATTCACTAGGCTTTCCCCGTTGCGGCGGATTCCGGTGCTGGTGGATGGCGACCTCGTGTTGTCTGACAGCAGTGTGATCTGTGAATACCTGGATGAGCTTCACCCCGGCACCGCGCTGATGCCGCGGGGCGCGGCCAACCGGGCCCGCGTGCGCTGGCTGGAGGAATTCGCCGATACGCGGCTGGCCGACGTGCTGATCTGGGGCATCTTCGGGCCGGCCATCACCCGGCCGGGCCTCTTCAAGTCCGCGCGCGACGAGGCCGCCCTGGCGCGGGTGATCGCCGAGGACCTGCCCCCGGTGATGGACCTGCTGGAGACGATGGCGCCCGGGGCCGGATTCTATGCCGGCGACCTCACCACCGCCGATCTCGCGGTGGCGGTGCATTTCGCCAATCTGCGCTGGTCTGGCGTGGCCGCCGAGCTCGGCCGCTGGCCGCGTGCCGCGGCCTGGATCGCCCGGATCGAGGACGCGGAGCCACTGGTGCGCCTCAACGCGCTGGGCGCGCGGGCGCTGACGGTGCGCTATCCGGACCGTGCGGCGCTGTTCGCGGAGTATGGCATCGGCCTGG
>JAIXTK010000451.1 GCA_027483995.1 Acetobacteraceae bacterium | reverse complement strand
GTCACCAACCCCGCCATCTCGCTGCCCTGCGGCACGGATCCGATGGGCATGCCCTTCGGCCTGCAGGTCACCGGCCGCTTCCGCGGCGACCTCGCCTTGCTCGATGCCGCGCAATCCCTGGAAAGCGCCTTCAACCGCATCCCCGGCCTCGCCCGCCCGCGGCCGGACCTCGCCAGGCTCGCCACGCCCCACCCGGCGCTGGCCGCCTTCGCCACCCATCGCAGCACCCACCCCCACGCCCGTCCGATCGCCGAACAGGCCGCCTGATCTGGATCAAGGCCCTCCGCGCCCCACCCACCTAGGGTGCGGCGCGGAGGGCCACCCATGACCGATCGTCTCGCCGCCTACGCGCGCCGCGCCGTGCCGCGCTACACCAGCTACCCGACGGCACCGCATTTCCGCGAGGATTTCGCCCCCGCCACCTATGCCGACTGGCTGCGCCGCACCGACCCCGCCCAGCCCGTCTCGCTCTACCTGCACGTGCCCTTCTGCCGGCAGGTCTGCTCCTATTGCGGCTGCAACATGAAGCTCGCCGCCAGCTACGCCCCCGTCGCCGCCTATGCCGAGGCGCTCCACGCCGAGATCGACCTCGTCGCCGCCCTCCTCCCCCGCGGCACCAAGGTCATCCACCTCGCCTGGGGTGGCGGCACCCCCACGGCGCTCGCGCCCAACGACCTCGCCGCCCTCATGGACCGCCTACGCCACCACTTCACCTTCCTGCCTGAGGCCGAACTCTCCATCGAGAGCGACCCCCGCACCCTCACCCCGGAAATGGCCGCCCGCATCGGCGCGCTGGGCTTCACCCGCGCCAGCTTCGGCGTGCAGGAATTCGACCCGAAGGTGCAGCAGGCCATCAACCGCATCCAACCGCCCGACATGGTCGCCCGCGCCGTCGATGCCCTGCGCGCCGCCGGCGTCGCCCGCATCAATTTCGACCTCATCTACGGCCTGCCGCACCAGACCGAGGAAACCCTGCTCACCACCATCGCCACCGCCGCCGCCATGCGCCCCGACCGCGTCGCCCTGTTCGGCTACGCCCACGTGCCCTGGATGGCCAAGCGCCAGCGCCTGATCGACGAATCCGCCCTGCCCGGCGGCCCCGCCCGCACCCGCCAATCCGAATCCGCCGCCGAGGCGCTGGCCACCCACGGCTACCAGCCCATCGGCCTCGACCACTTCGCCCTGCCCGACGACTCCATGGCCATCGCCGCCCGACATGGCACGCTGCGCCGCAACTTCCAGGGCTACACCACGGACACGGCCGAAACCCTGATCGGCTTCGGCGCCACCGCCATCGGCCGCTCCCCCTTCGGCCACGTCCAGAACCTCGCCGAAACCGGCGCCTGGTCCCGCACCGTCTTCGCCGGCACCCTCCCCGTCGGCAAAGGCGTCGCCCTCTCCCCGGAAGACCGCCTGCGCGGCCACGTCATCGAACGCCTCATGTGCGACGGCCAGGTGAACACGGATGAGGCCGCCCGCAGCCTCGGCGCCCCGGAAGCCTGGTGCCCCAGCGAACTCGCCACGCTGGACAGCATGGCCACCGACGGCCTGCTCACCCGCCACGGCCCCGCCATCACCCTCACCCCAGACGGCCGCAAACTCGCCCGCGTGGTCGCCGCGGTGTTCGACAGCTACCTCGCCGGCGGCAAGGGAAGGCATTCAGCGGCAGTATAAGAGTCTTCTTTTTGTGAACAAAAAGAAGCAAAAAAACTTCATCCATTGGCGCCTCGCCCTCGCCTGAGAGAGCGAGGCCCAAACGGACAAAAATTTTTTGGTTCTTTTTTTCCAAAAAAGAACATGCTTCCTTACTCCGGGCAGGAGGCAGGGCACATGGCACACCTGGTAGGCGGCATCTCCAGCGCAGGCCGCGCCATGCCGCCGCTGGACGGCATTCCGCTCTCCATCACCCGCTCCCAGGGCCCCTACCTGTGGGACGACCAGGGCACGCGCTACATCGACTACCTCCTGGGCATGGGCGCCGACTTCCTCGGCCACGCCCCGCCCGCAGTGCTGGAAGCCGTCACCCAGGCACTCCGGAACGGCCCCATGCCCGGCCTCGCCCACGCGCTGGAGGAGCAGGCCGCCGAAGCGCTGGCCACCCACCTCGGCCCGCTCGACCGCATCATCTTCCTCAACTCCGGCAGCGAGGCCGTGCACCTCGCCTGCCGCACCGCCCGCATCGTCACCGGCCGCGCCCGCATCGCCAAGTTCGCCGCCGGCTTCGATGGCTGGCTGGACGACGTCGCCTTCGGCAACACCGGCAGCCCGGCCGCCGCCATGGACGCCAACGCCCGCCCCGCCACCGACCGCACCGTGCTGCTGCGCTACAACGCCTTCGACGATGCCGAGCGCCTGTTCGCCGAACACGACGACATTGCCGGCATCCTCGTCGAACCCGTCCTGGCCAATGCCGGCTGCATCGCCGAAGCCCCCGGCTACCTCGCCCACCTGCAACGCCTCGCCCGCCGCCACGGCGCGCTGGTGATCGCCGACGAGGTGCTGATGGGCTTCCGCCTCCACGCCGGTCTCACCTCCACGCTCTCGGGCCTGGAGCCGGACCTCGCCACGCTGGGCAAGGCGATCGGCAGCGGCCTGCCGGTGGCGGCCCTCGCCGGCCGGCCAGAGATCATGGCCCTGTTCGAACAAGGCCGGATCGCCCGCGCCGGCACCTATAGCGGCAACCCGCCCGCCTGCGCCGCCGTGCTGGCCACGATGCGTGCACTCGCCACGCTGGACTATCCCGCCCTGCTCGCCCGCGGCGAACGCCTGCGCGCCGGCATCACCGACGCCCTGCACCAAGCCGGCCACGCCGCCTGCACCAGCGGCCACGGTAGCGTCTTCAGCCTCTGGTTCACCGATACCCCACCGCAGGACTATGCGGAGGCCCTGCGCCTGGCCAACGCCGACCACAGCCTCGCCCTGCACCTGGCCCTGCGCCGCCACGGCATCATGACCCTGCGCTCCCCCTTCGGCCGCATGTTCCTCTCCGCCGCCCATACCGACGCGGAGATCGAAATGACCATTGCTGCCTTCATCGCCACCGCCCCCAGCCTGCACGGCAAGTCAGCATAAGATCCGCACAAATTTTAGACATCTGAGCCACAGGAAGGCAGCACCCGCACCTCGCGCGCCGAATCATTGCCGGTTTTTCACGCAAACAAGCTGGCACGAAACCTGCAAAGCCCCTTCCCGCGCCTCGTTCAACGCGAGGACCTTCGCCAACAAGGGAAAGGGCTTCATGTCACTCATCCGGAAAATGCTGCGCGGGATCGGCCTTGCCGCCACCGCCCTCACCGCCCTCGCCGCCGTCCCGCAGGCCCAGGCCCAGGAGCCCATCAAGGTCGGCATCCTGCACTCCCTCTCCGGCACCATGGCCATCAGCGAGACCACGCTGAAGGACGTGATGCTCATGCTCATCGAGGAGCAGAACAAGAAGGGCGGCGTGCTCGGCCGCAAGCTGGAAGCCGTCGTCGTCGACCCCGCCTCCAACTGGCCCCTCTTCGCCGAGAAGGCCCGCGAGCTCATCACCGTCCAGAAGGTCTCCGCCGTGTTCGGCTGCTGGACCTCGGTCTCGCGCAAATCCGTCCTGCCGGTCTTCGAGGAGCTGAACAACGTCCTGTTCTACCCCGTCCAGTACGAGGGTGAGGAAAGCAGCAAGAACGTCTTCTACACCGGCGCCGCCCCCAACCAGCAGGCGATCCCGGCCGTGGACTACCTGATGGCCGAAGAGAAGGTGCAGCGCTGGGTGCTCG
>JAIXTK010000402.1 GCA_027483995.1 Acetobacteraceae bacterium | reverse complement strand
TGGCTCACGGGCATGACGCCAATGCGCTCGGTCTTTCTGCCGCCGCTGTGGATCGAGGAATGGCGCCCGAAGTAAGGCCGGGCTTCGCCCGGACCCACCAGGGGCCACGCCCCCGGGTCCCAGCCTACCCTTCCAGCGCGCGCGCCACCGCCAGCAGCGCGGCGTCCTGCCCGCGGCCGGCGAGGATCGACAGGCCCACGGGCGCGCCATCCACCAAGGCGCCGGGCAGGTTCACTTGCGGCACGCCGGAATGCCCGGCCGCGCAGGTCAGCGCGGTGATCCGGTCGCGCGGTTCCGCCAGGGCGGAGACGGACTGGCCGCGCAGCGGGGCGGGGAAGGGCGTGGTCGGCAGGCACAGGATGGTGCCGGGCGGCAGCAGCAGCGCCAGACGCGCCGTCACTTCCCGCCGGGTGATGGCGGCGTAGCTGCGCTCCAATCCCGAATACTCGCCCCCGGCCACCAACCCGCGCGCCACGCTCCAGGCCAGGCGCGGATTATGGGTGTTCAGCCAGGGCGCAAAGGTGGCGAAGGCCTCGCTTTGCTGCAGCACGCGCTGGGCGCGCAGCCAGGCGGTGAGGCCGGCGGGCGCCAGCGTCTCATCCCGCCGTGTGCCGAGCAGCGCCGCCAGCCGCGCCACCATCGGCGCCAGCGCCGCCTGCACCGCGTCATCGGCGAAGCCAAACGCATCGGTGGCCACCAGCAGCGTAGTCGGCAGCGCGGCCGGCACGGCTTCGCCCAGCATCACCTCGCCCACACGCGCGAAGGTGGCCGCGTCGCGCGCGAACCAGCCACAGGTGTCGGAGGACGGGGACTGCACGCAAATGCCGTCGAACGGCACCCGGCCAAGCGTCGGCCGGATCCCGTACAGCCCCGAGAAGCTCGCCGGCACGCGCACGGAGCCACCGGTATCCGTCCCCAGCGCGAAATCGCAGACCCCACCCGCCACCGCTGCGGCGGAACCGGAGGAGGAGCCGCCGGGCACGCGGTCCGGCGCGGCCGGGTTGGCCGGCGTGCCGTCATGCGGGTTCTCGCCAAGGATGCCCAGCGAGACCTCGTCGGTGATCGTCTTACCGATGATGGCGGCCCCGGCCCCCAGCAGCCGCTCCACCACCGCGGCATGGCGCGTGGGCGTGCCGGCATAGGCGGGCCAGTCCGGGTTGCCGCCCCCGGTGGGCCAGCCGGCCACATCGATCAGATCCTTCACCGCGAAGGTGAGGCCGGCGAGCGGCCCGTTGGCGGCGCCTGGGATGCGGCAGCGCGGCCCGGCGACGAAGGCGCCAAGTTCCGTAGCGGTGCGGGGGGTCATGCGCGGCTCCTGTTGCGGCACCGCAGCATGCTGCGCCGCAGCGCGCGCCTCAATCCCCCCGAGATCACCCCCCCGACATCAGGCAGAAGCGCGAAAGGCCGGCGCGGAGAGGTCCTGCGCCACCGGCCTCCAGGCCGAAACATCCAGCCGGTAGCCGGAATCCTCGCACAGCAGCAGCCGGCGGTGCCGCGGATCGGGCTCGATCTTGCGGCGAAGGCGGTAGATATGGGTCTCCACCGTGTGGGTGGTCACGCCGTCGCGATAGCCCCACACCTCATGCAGCAGCACCGGGCGGGTCACCACGCTGCCACCGGCGCGATGCAGGAAACGCAGGATCGACGCCTCGGTCGCGGTCAGGCGGATCACCCGGCCGGACGGCTCCTCCAGCTCGCGCTGGTCCGGGCGGAACAGGTAGGGCCCCACCGTCAGTGCAGCAGCGGCACCGGCGCCATGGTGGCGCAGCTGCGCGCGCACCCGGGCCACCAGTTCCCGCGTGCGCACGGGCCGGGCGATGGCATCGTTGGCTCCGGCATCCAGGCAGCGCACCACCAGCCCGTCGATCCCATCGTGCAGCACCAGGATCGGCAGCGTATGGCCCGCCCGGCGCAGCGCGGCGCAGAGCGCGGGGGCGTCGGGCAGGGCAAGGCGGGCATCCAGCACCAGGGCCGCAGCACCGGCCAGCGCATCGCCAATATCTGGCGCAGCTGCCGGCATGGCCACCGCGAACCCACCCTCGGCCAGGCGCTCGGCCAGGGCGGCACGCTCTGCCGCATCGGCCACCGCCAGCACGATCCGCAATTCCGTCGGCATCGATCGTTCCCTTTCTCGTGCCAGGGGCATCCCAGGTGGAATGCCCCGTCCGGTCACGCTACGGAGGCAGCCATGGCCATGGATGCAGGCACGGCCGGTGCAAGGATGACGCGGTTGCGCCCGCCCTTCTTGGCCGCGTAGAGCGCCTGGTCGGCCCGTTCCACCCACGCGGTCAGCCGCTCGCCGGGGTCGTAGAGCGCCCCACCAGCCGAGAGCGTCAGGTTGCCGATGGTCTTGCCGGAGGTGCGGGCCACAATCTCCCGCCCCTCGAAGCTGCGGCGCACCCGCTCCGCCACCGCCAGCGCGGCATCGGGCCGCGTGCCCGGCAGGATCACCGCGAACTCCTCCCCGCCATAGCGCGCCACGAAATCGCTCGTGCGGGCCGAGGAGGCCAGGGTGCTCGCCACCAGGCGCAGCACCTGATCGCCGGTCTGGTGGCCCCAGGTATCGTTCACGCGCTTGAAGTGGTCGATATCGATCAGCAGCAGCATCAGAGGCTCGCCGGAGTTCATCGCCTTGCCAGCAATGTCCCGCAGATGCGTGTCGAAACTGCGGCGATTCGCCAGCCGTGTCAGCCCGTCCGTCGCCGCGTCCTGGCGCATGTCGTCCAGCGAACGCTCCAGCAGCTGGATGCGCTCCACCGCGCCTGTCAGGTGCTGGCCGATCGCCTCGCTGCGGTCCGCCACCGCGCGGGCCTCCTCGCGCAGCTTCTGGATCAGCGCCGTCAGCGTCACCCCGCCATCGGAGAAGGCACGGGAGGTATCGCGCACCACGCTGCCGAACTCGCGCGCACCGTTGCCCGCATCGCCAACCATGGCGCCCACCTCGTGCAGCAGGTTCTGCATCCGGTCCGACGCCTCGCGCAGCGCATCGCGCTCGCGGGCATGCACGAAGAACTTGCGATAGATCGCCGCCATCGTCTGGTCGTCGCAATGCGCCGGCTTGGTCAGCAGCACATCGATCAGATGCCGTAGCTCCGGGTTCAGCCCGGAGTGATACTCGTACCAGATCGCGAAGTTGTCCGGGGTCGGGGTGATCCCGAGCTGGACAAGCGAGTCAAAGGCGGCGCGCCCGCATTCGGTTGGATTGTAGCGCACCAAGCGGTTTCCCCTCCGGTCCTGACAGGCTCCAGGATGGCGGGGTCATGCTTCCAATCGGTAAACGAATCGGGGGTTTCTACGTATTTCGACGGAGGGGCCGCCGGCGGCGCCCTAAAGCAGGAACCAATCGGTCCCCACCGGCCCCAGCGCAGGGGTGCGGATCGTGAGATCGGCCACCCGGTCCCCGTTCACATCGCCCTGGATCAGCCGCTCGCCGCCCGACTCGGCCCAGCGCAGCTGCCCGGCCACGCCCGAGAACGCGGCGCCGCCGATGAAGCTGAAGGCGTCGTTGGCCAGCGTCGCTGCAATCGCGTCGATCGGGCCAAGGTCGATCACCTCGCCCAGGGAGCGGTCGAGATCGGCCAGCACCACCGTCTGCGCCGCGGCGGCGCCCAGCGTGGCAGGGCCGAACACGAACCGGTCCAGGCCGGCGCCACCGATCACGGTATCCAGCCCGCCGGCCAGCACGAACAGGTCGTTGCTCGTGGTACCCATCAGCAGCTCGCCACCCGCCGTGCCGGTGATCGCATCGTCCGCCAGGATCGAAGCACTGGCCGACATGGTGGAGATGATCGCCCCGCCGCTGGCGCCGTACAGCACCACGGTGAACAGCTCGTCGGGCTCCGGCACCACGTCGCCGGCCACCTCCACCACCAGCGGGAGGGAGGTCTGGCCGGCCGCGAAGGTGATCTTGCCCTGCGGCATCGTGCCGCCGGCGAAATCCGCCGCATCGGCCGCCCCGGGCAGGATCGCCCAGCTCACGTCGGTGGCCCCGGTGGCAGCCCCCGCGCGCGTGACAGTGAAGCCGAAGGCTGTGCTGCCCGCATTGCCTTCCGCCACCGCCGCCTTGTTGGCCGTGATGGAAAGGCTGATGTCGTCGTTCCAGATCAGCCCGCCCGCCGTGGCCACGCCCAGGCTCGCCCCGGTGGAGGGGCCAGAGAGCGTCACGGCGAAGCGTTCGTTGAACTCGCCCGCCCGGTCGCCGCGCACCGGCACGGTGATCAGCTTCTGCGCCTCCCCGGCCGCGAAGGTCAGCATTCCCGCCGGCAGCACATCGCCCACGAAATCCGCCGCATCGGCCGGCGCCGTGCCCGCACCCACCTGCCCGGCCACCGACCACTTCACCGTCTGTATCTCGGTGGTGTTGCCGCTGCGCGAGACGGTGAAGGTGAAATTCGCCTGCGTGCCGGTATGGCCCTCGGGCTTGGAGGCGGAGGTGGCGGCAATCCCGAAGCTCGATCCCGCCACCACCGCCACGTCCTTGTCGGCGAAGCGCAGGGTCTGGATGTTGGTCAGCGTATCGGTGCCGTCCGCGCCCTTCACCAGCGTCTCGCCGGCGCCGAACGTCACGGTGTAGTTGGCGGCCACGCCCTGGAACACCGCCACGTTCACGCCCGCGCCGCCATCGATCGTGTCGCTGCCGCCGCCGCCGGCCAGCGTGTCGTCGCCCTGGCCGCCGAACAGCGCGTTGTCCAGCCCGTCGCCGGTGATGGTGTCGTTGCCGGTGCCGCCGATCACGTTCTCGAAGTTGCGGATCGTGTCCTCGATCGTGCCGCCCACCATGGCAGCGGTGAAGAGCGGGCCGTTCAGCGTGAGGGTCACGGGCAGGCTCTTCTCGGCGTAGCTCACCGTGTCGATCCCGGCGCCGCCATCCAGCGTGTCCTTCCCGGCGCGGCCCTGGATCGTGTTGGCGAACGCGTCGCCCACGATCGTGTCGCCGCCGAACCCCGCCACCACGTTCTCCACGTTGCGCACGACCACGTCGGCCGCCAGGAAGCCATAGGCCACCCCGGCATCCACCCCGCCGTTCAATATCAGGGACATGCCCAGCAGCGGATAGTCGAACACCGCCGTGTCGCTGCCCGTGCCGCCATCCAGCAGGTCGAACCCGCCGCCGCCCACCAGCGTGTCGTTGCCACCGCCGCCGGCCAGCACATTGTCCTTGCTGTCGCCGGTCAGCGCATCGTCGCCGCTGCCGCCGGTCACGTTCTCCACGTTTCGCAGCATGTCCCCGGCCGCACCGCCCACGAACACCGTGGCCGGCGCGGCGCCCGAAAGCGTCACGACCAGCGGCAGGGTCTCGTCGGTGAACAGCGCGGTATCCGTGCCCTCGCCGCCATCGATCGCATCCGCCCCGCCCGCACCGCGCAGGATGTCATCCCCGCCGCCGCCCTCCAGCCGGTTCGCCGCGCCATCGCCGGTCAGGATGTCGGCCACGCTGCCGCCCACCAGGTTCTCGATGTTGCGCAGCGTGTCCTCGGACTTGCCGCCCACCGTCACGATCGCGTCGGTGGCGCCGTTCAGCGTCACCACCACGGCCACGCCCTTCTCCGAATAGTCGGCGGTATCGCTGCCGCCCTGCCCGTCCAGCGTGTCCTTGCCGCCATTGCCGGTGAAGCGGTTGTCCAGCGCATCGCCCACCAGCATATCGTCCGCGCTGCCGCCGAGAAGGTTCTCGATGTTGAGCACCCAATCCTCGGCCAGCCCGCCCACGACGGCCTGCGCCTTGGTGGCCCCGTTCAGCGTCACCACCACCGGCAGGATCTTGTCGGCGAAGCCCGCCGTGTCGCTGCCCAGCCCGCCATCCAGCGTATCCGCCCCGGCACCGCCCACCAGCAGGTCATCCCCGCCCAGGCCCAGCAGCATGTCGTTGCCGGAACCGCCATCCAGCAGGTTGCCAAGCCCGTCGCCGGTCAGCGCATCATTGCCCGCACCGCCCACCACGCCCTCGATATTGCGCAGCGTGTCCTCGGCCACGCCGCCCACCGTCGCCACGGCATCGACCGCGCCAGCCAGCGTCACCACCACCGGCACCACCTTGTCGGCGAAGCCGGCCACGTCGAACCCGATGCCGCCATCGAGCACGTCCATGCCGCCGCCGCCAGACAGCCGGTCATCGCCGCCACCGCCCTCGAGCAGATTGGCCAGCCCGTCGCCGGAGAAGCTGTCATTGCCGCTGCCGCCGACCAGGTTCTCGATCCCGCGCAGGATGTCCTCGGCCACCCCACCCACGGTCACCGCCGCATTCACCGCGCCGTTGAGCGTCACCGCCACCGTCTTCTCGGAGAACACGGCCGTGTCGATGCCGGTGCCGCCATCCAGCACATCCTTGCCGACCAGCCCCGCCAGCCGGTCATTGCCGGCGCCGCCTTCCAGCAGGTTGGCCAGCCCGTCGCCCGTCAGCACATCGTCGCCGCTGCCGCCGGTGATGTTCTCCACATTGCGCACCACGTCCTCGGCCAGCCCGCCCACCGTGGCCACCGCATTGGCCCCGCCAGCCAGCACCAGCACCACCGGCAGCGTCTTGTCGGCGTAGGAGACGGTGTCCACCCCGTCCCCGCCGTCCAGCGTGTCCTGCGCCCCGCCGCCCTGCAGCCGGTCCGCCCCGGCGCCGCCGATCAGGATATTGGTCACGCCATCGCCCACCAGCGCATCGTCGCCCGCGCCGCCGGTCACGTTCTCCACGTTGCGCAGCGTGTCCTCGGCCGTGCCGCCGATCTGCACCACCGCATCCGCCGCCCCCGCCAGCGTCACCGCCACCGACAGCAGCTTGTCGGTATACAGCGCCGTATCGGTGCCCAGCCCGCCATCGATCGTATCCTTGCCGCCGCCGCCCAGGAACGCGTTGGAAAGGTCATCGCCCACCAGCGTGTCGCCCGCAGCACCGCCCTCCACGTTCTCGATGTTGCGGATCTGGTCCTCGTCCACCCCGCCCACCTTGACCGTGGCGGTGTTGGAGCGGTTGAGCGTGATCGCCACGCTCACCAGCTTCTCGCGGTAGTTCGCCGTATCCGTGCCCACGCCGCCATCGAGCACGTCGATGCCCTCGCGGCCCTGCAGCACGTCGTCGCCCTCGCCGCCGGCCAGCGTATCCGCGCCCGCGCCGCCATCCAGGATATTGGCCAGCCCGTCGCCCACCAGCACGTCGTTGCCGCTGCCGCCGGTGATGTTCTCGAAGTTCACCACCGCGTCCTCAACCACGCCGCCCACCGAGGCGTAGCTGGTCAGCGCCCCGTTCAGCGTCAGCAGCACCGGCAGCGTCTTGTCGGAGAAGCGCACCGTGTCATTGCCGACCCCGCCATCCAGGTCGTCCTTGCCGCCGCCGCCGGCCAGGCTGTCATTGCCCGCGCGGCCCTCGATGCGGTTCTCCTGCGCATCGCCGGTGATGGTATCGTCCTGCCCGCCGCCGATGATGTTCTCGATGTTGCGCAGGATGTCCTCCGCCCCCCCGCCCACCGACAGCACGGCATCCAGCCCGCCATTCAGCGTCACCGAAAGTGCCGCCTGCTTCTCGGTATAGATCGCGGTGTCGATGCCCGAGCCGCCATCCAGCACGTCGTTGCCGAACCCGCCCTGCAACGTGTCGTTCCCCGCGCCGCCGAACAGCGTGTTGGGCAGCGTGTCGCCACCCAGAACGTCATCGCCGCTGCCGCCGGTCACATTCTCCACGTCGCGCAGCGTGTCCTCCAGCTGCCCGTCCACCGCCACCTGCACCGCATTGCTGCGGTTGAGCGTGACAGCGACAGAGACGGTCTTCTCGGCATAGCTGGCGGTGTCGCTGCCCAGCCCGCCTTCCAGCACGTCCTGCCCGCCGCCGCCGGAAAGCACGTCATCGCCGGCGCCGCCATCCAGGCTGTTGGCCCCGGCATTGCCGCCGAGCTGGTCGTTGCCGGCGCCGCCCACGATGTTCTCGATGCCGCGCACGCTGTCCTCGGCCACACCGCCCACCGTGGCGGTGGCAATGCCCGCGCCATCCGCCAGCACCAGGTTCACGCCCAGGACCTTCTCGGCGTAGATCACCGTGTCGATGTCCGCACCGCCGTCGATCGTGTCCGCCCCCGCGCCGCCGGCGATCTGGTCGTCGCCGCCCAGGCCGGACAGCACGTCGGCTCCCGCGCCGCCCTCCAGCCGGTTGGCCACGGCATCGCCGGTCAGCGTGTCGGCCGCGGTGCCGCCCACCAGGTTCTCGATGTTGCGCAGCGTGTCCTCGGCCACGCCGCCCACGCTGGCCACCACATTGCTGCCGCCATTCAGCGCCACCACCACCGCCACGGTGCGGTCGCTGTACACCGCGGTATCCACGTTGCCGCCGCCATCCAGCACATCGGCACCGAGGCCGCCGGTCAGCACGTCATCGCCCAGCCCGCCCAGCAACGTGTCGTTGCCTGCACCGCCCGCCAGCGCATTGGCCAGGCCGTCGCCGGTCACCTGGTCGTCACCGGATCCGCCGACCACGTTCTCCACGTTGCGCACGATGTCCTCGGCCACGCCGCCCACGCTGGCGGTGGCATTGCTGGCGCCGTTCAACGCCAGCGTCACGGCCAGCGTCTTGTCCGCAAACGAAACGGTATCGGCGCCCAGGCCGCCATCGATCGTGTCGATCCCGCCGCGCCCCTCCAGCACGTCGTCGCCGCCACCGCCCTCGAACGTATTGGCCGCGCCATCGCCGGTGAAACGGTCCGCCCCGCTGCCGCCCACCAGGTTCTCGATGTTGCGCAGCGTGTCCTCGTCCACGTTGTTCACGCGCAGGGTCACGTTGGTGGCGCCGTCCAGCGTCACCTCCACCGCGGTCGTGCGCAGAACGTAGATCGCCGTGTCGCTGCCGGTGCCGCCATCCAGCGTGTCGCGGCCCAGCATGCCGTCCAGCCGGTCATTGCCCGCGCCACCCTCCAGCACGTTCACCAGCAGGTCGCCCGCGATGTCATCATCGCCGCTGCCGCCGACGATGTTCTCCATGTTGCGGATCGTGTCCTCGGCCACGCCGCCCACCTTCACCGTGGCATCGGCCCCGGCCGCCAGCACCACCTGCAGCGGCAGGGTCTTTTCCGAATACACCGCGGTATCGAAGCCGAACCCGCCATCCAGCACATCGCGCCCGGCCAGCCCGGTCAGCACGTCGGCCCCGCCGCTGCCGAACAGCGCATTCGCCCCCGCATCGCCGGTCAGCTGGTCGTTGCCCAGCCCGCCGATCACGTTCTCCACGTTGCGGACCGTGTCCTCCTCCAGCCCGCCGACGAACACCTTGGAATCCAGCGCGCCCGCCAGCGCCACCGCCACGGTCACGGTGCGCTCGCTGTAGCTCGCCGTGTCGCTGCCCGCGCCGCCATCCAGCGTATCCGCCCCGGCGCGGCCGATCAGCAGGTCGTCGCCATCCGCGCCCGCCAGCACGTCGTTGCCGCCGCCGCCATCCAGCGTATTGGCCAGCCCGTCGCCGGTCAGCGTATCGGCCCCGGTGCCGCCCAGCACGTTCTCGATATTGCGCAGCGTGTCAGAGGCCAGGCCGCCGATCGTCACCTGCGCCGGCGTGGCACCGTTCAGCGTCACGGTCACCGCGGCCACCTCATCGGCATAGCTCGCCGTGTCGCGCCCCAGCCCGCCATCCAGCGCATCGGCGCCGGCCATGCCTTCCAGCAGGTCATCGCCGCCGCCGCCATCCAGCGCATTGGCGAAGGCATCGCCGATCAGCGTGTCCGCCCCCGCGCCGCCCGTCACATTCTCGATGTTGCGCAGCGTGTCCTCGGCGACGCCGCCCACCCGCACCGTCACGTCGGCGCCGCCGAGCAGCGTCACCTCCACCGGCAGCAGCTTATCGGCATACACCGCCGTGTCGCTGCCCGCGCCGCCATCGATCAGGTCCTGGCCGGCCAGCCCCGCCAGCACGTCGTTCCCGCCGCCACCCTCCAGCCGGTTCGCCTGCGCATCGCCGGTCAGCACATCCCCGCCGCCGCCGCCGATGATGTTCTCGACATTGCGCACCACGTCCTCGGCCAGGCCGCCCACCGTCGCGGTGGCATCGGTGGCCCCGTTCAGCGCCAGCACCACGCCCAGCACCTTCTCCGCGAAAGAGACGGTGTCGTTGCCGCCGGCGCCGCCATCAATCACGTCGGCGCCGCCCATGCCCTGCAGCACGTCGTCGCCCAGCCCGCCCGACAGCGCATTGGCCGCCGCATCGCCGGTCAGCCGATCGGCCCCGCTGCCGCCGGTGATGTTCTCCACATTCACCAGCGCGTCCTCGTCGATCCCGCCCACGCTCACCGTCACCGGGGCGCTGCCGTTCAGCGTCACCACCACCGGCAGGGTCTTGTCGGTGTACAGCACGGTGTCAGACCCGCCGCCGCCATCGATCGAATCCTGCCCGCCATACCCGATCAGCGTATCCGCCAGGGAGGAACCCAGCAGCGTATCCGCGCCCGAAAGCACCGTCGGCCACGACCCCAAAGACGTCGCCTGGCTCGCCGCAAACCCCATCGCGGCCGCCCAATCGACCGCCAGCCCCGAAAGCTGGTGCACCACCGCACCCGACACCATCAACCGGATGCCAGACACCGTGCCCCCGACCGGCACGTTCGGCGTCACGCTGTCGAAGGTGAAGCTGCCCAGCACATCCATGGATTCGGTGGCGGAAAGCCTGATGCGAAATCCGCCCGCAATCCCCAGCACCGTGGCCGGCCCGATCTTCGCGAACCCGCTGAACAGGTCCAGCGTCGGCAGGTTGACGGCGGTTTTCGCGCTGAAATTGGCCATGCGGCATCCCCTTGACCCGGCCGCCCAAGGCGACCGCCCGCCACGGCCCGCCCCCGCGGACGCCGCCATCACGGTGATTTAATGAATGGCGCGCAACCGCTTACAGCCACCCTACAATGCGGCCGGATCGGGGCGATATGTGACGAACAATTGCGCCATGCCCAGCTGGCTTGGCACGTCCATCATGAGCAGGGGGGAATGGTGCTGCACGACAGGATTGAACTGTCGACCTCTCCCTTACCAAGGGAGTGCTCTACCACTGA
>JAIXTK010000254.1 GCA_027483995.1 Acetobacteraceae bacterium | reverse complement strand
CTCGGCAACGGGGCCGTGTTCGACGATGCGGCCGGCTTCCATGATGGCGACAATGCGGGCGATGGCGCGGACCACGGCGAGGTCGTGGGAGATCAGCAGGTAGGCAACGCCGGTGCGGTCTTGCAGATCCTGCAGCAGGTTGAGCACGGCGTTGCGGACGGAAACATCGAGCGCGGAGACGGGTTCGTCCAGCACGACGAGGCTCGGGTTGGTGGCCAGGGCGCGGGCGATGGCGACGCGTTGGCGCTGGCCGCCGGAGAGTTCGTGCGGGCGGCGGTCGATGAGGTCTGGCGGGAGACGGACCATCTCCAGCAGGGCGACAGCGCGGTCGCGCCATTCGTGGCGCGGGGCGAGGTTGTGCAGGCGCAGCGGGTCCGACAGGGCGCGCAGCACGGTGGCGCGCGGGTTGAAGGCGGCGGATGGGTCCTGGAAGACCATCTGGAAGCGGGGGCGGAGCCTGCGCAGGGCGGGCTCGGGGAGGGCAAGGAGGTCCGTGCCGGCGAGGTGGATGGTGCCGGCATCGGGCGTGGCGAGGCGCATCACGCAGCGGGCGAGGGTGGATTTGCCGGAGCCTGAGGCGCCGGCGAGGGCGACGGTGGTGCCGGGGGGGACGTTGATGTCCACGCCATCGAGGGCGGCGACGGTTTGGCCGTTGCGGGTGAAGTGTTTGCGCAGGCTGCGGATTTGCAGGAGCGCGTCAGCCATGGGGGGTGACCACGGTGAAGTTGGGGCCGATTTCCGGCAGGCGGTGCTGGAGCGGTGTGTCCAGGTCCAGGCGGGCGGCGAGCAGGGCGCGTGTGTAGGCGTGGGCGGGGGTGCGGAAGACCTGGGCGACCGGGCCGGATTCCATCAGGTGGCCGGCGTGGAGGATGGCGACCTCGTCGGCCAGCATGGAGGCGAGTGCGATGTCGTGGGTGACGAAGAGGAGGGTGAGGCCGCGTTCGCGGACCAGGCCATCCAGCAGATCGACCATGGCGTGCTGCACCACCGTATCCAGCGCGCTGGTGGGTTCGTCGGCGATCAGCAGGACGGGGTCGGCGGCCAGCGCGGCGGCCAGTGCGATGCGCTGGCGCTGGCCGCCTGAGAATTCGTGCGGGTGGCGGCGCAGGGCTTCGGCGGGGCGGGGGATCTCCATGCGGTCGAGCAGGCGGGCGGCGTGGGTGCGGGCGTCGCGCCAGGAGAGGCCGCGATGGACGACGGCGACCTCGGCGATCTGCTCGCCGATGGTCAGCACCGGGTTGAGGCTGCCGCCGGGGTCCTGGAAGACGACGCCGATGTCGCGGCCCAGGACGGGGGCGTTGAGGGTGGGGAATTCGATGCGGCCGGTGGTGCGCGCGCCGGTGGGGAGCAGGCCGCAGATCGCCATGGCGAGGGTGGATTTGCCGGAGCCGCTTTCGCCCAGCACGGCCAGGCGACGGCCTTGGGCGAGGGTGACGGTCATGTTGTCCAGCGCCTTTGCGCCGGTGCCGTAGGCCACGGACAGGTTCTGCACCGCGATCATGCCGCGATCCGCCGCGTGCGCAGCGCCTTGGCAACGCCCTGGCCGGTGAGGTGGACAGCGAGCACGGTGAGCACGAGGCCGATGCCGGGGATGATCGAGAGGAACGGGGCGCGGCGCAGCACGGTGCGGCCCTCCGCGATCATGCTGCCCCAGGTGACGCGGTTGGGGTCGCCGAAGCCGAGGAAGGACAGCGCCGCCTCGATCAGCACGGCGGCGGCGACGATGACGGCGGCGAGGGAGACGACGGGGGTCAGCGCATTGGGCAGCACCTCGCGGAAGGCGATCTCGAGCGGGCGCATGCCGATGACGCGGGCGGCGGCGACGAAATCGCGCTCGCGCAGCGAGAGGATCTCGGCGCGGGTGATGCGGGCGGGCTGCATCCAGGCGCCGATGGCGATGCCGAGCACGATGGTGGGCACGCGCGGGCCGGTGACGGAGATGAGCGCCAAAGTGAGCAGGAAGGCCGGCACGGTCTGGAACGCCTCGGCGACGCGCATCAGCGCCTCATCTACCCAGCCGCCGAGGAAGCCGGCGATGGTGCCCACGGTGATGCCGATGCCGAGGGCGGCCGCCGCTGCGCTGACGGCGACCAGCAGGGTGGTGCGGGTGCCGTGGATGAGGGCGGAGAGCACGTCCCGCCCCAGGCGATCCGTGCCCAGGGGGTGAGCCATGTCTTGCCAGGGCGGCAGGAGGGGATCGCCCTTGATGGCGAGCGGGTCGCCTGGGGCGAGCCAGGGGCCGGCCAGCGCCATGGCCAGCAGGATTGCCAGCATGGTGAGGCCGGCCAGGCCTTCGCCGGTGGCGAGGAAGCGAAACAGCAAGGATGTTCTTTTTTGAAAAAAAGAACCAAAAAACTTTTCCGACCTGGTGCCTGGTGGCATCGCATCAAGTCGTAAAAGTCTTTTTGCTTCTTTTTCTTCAGAAAAAGAAGAGTCTTTCTTCCTTGTCATCCCCCGGTCCCACTGCCAACACGGGGATCGAGCATGGCGTAGGCGAGATCGACCAGCAGGTTGACCAGCATCACCACCATGGCGCTGAGCAGCATGACGCCGAGGAGCAGCGGCGTGTCCCGCCGGGCGACGGCTTCGCTGGCCAGGCGGCCGAGGCCGGGGATGGCGAAGACGCTTTCGATCACCACGCTGCCGCCGAGCATGGCCGCCGATTGCAGGCCGAGCATGGTGACGACGGGCAGCAGCGCGTTTCGGGCGACATGGCGCAGCACGAGGCGGGCGCCGTGCATGCCGCGGGCGCGGGCGGCGCGGATGAAATCCTGGGCCCAGAGCTCGGCCATGCCGTCGCGCATCAGGCGTAGATAAAGCGCCATGTAGACGAGGCCGAGGGAGAGCACGGGCAGGACGAGGTGGCGCGCGATGTCCTGCGCGCGGTCCCATCCCGTGAGGCCGGAGGCGACGGTTTCGATGCCGCCGCTGGGCAGCCAGCGGCGTTCCACGGAGAAGGCGACGATCAGCACGAGGCCGAGCCAGAAGCCGGGCATGGCGTAGAGGGCGATGGCGGCGAGCGACAGGGTGCGGTCTTGCAGGGAGCCGGGCCTTGCACCGCAGATGATGCCGAGCAGGGAGCCGAGGGAGAGGGCGAGCAATGTGGCCAGGCCCATCAGCAGCAGGGTGTTGGGCAGGCGGGCCAGCACGACATCCAGCACCGGGCGGCCGAAGGCGGTGGACCAGCCGAGATCGAGCCGCGCCAGGGCGGAGGCATAGGCGAGGAAGCGGGGCAGGGGGCCCTGGTCGAGGCCCCATTCCTGGCGCAGGGCGGCGACCTGGGCGGCGTCTCCGCCGCCAATGCCGGCGAGATAGGCATCCACCGCGTCGCCGGGGGCGGATTCCAGCAGGGCGAAGGCGCCGAGGACGACAAGGGCGAAGACAGGCAGGATGCCGAGCAGGCGGCGGCGCAGGAGGGTGAAGGCGCGGCCGTTCATGCGCTCAGGCCGTGAACCCCGTATCGGCCCAGTTCGACACGGCCCAGCGCGGGTTGTTGGAGACGTTCAGCACAGTGTCCCGCGCCACGGTGATGAAGCTGAATTCGGCGACGTTCACCAGGGCGACGTCGTCGGTGACCTGCTTCTGGAAGGCGCGGTAGAGGCGCACGCGCTCGGCGTCGTCGGTGGTGGCGGCGGCCTGCTTGATGAGGGCATCGACCTCCGGGTTTTCGTAGCCGTACTGGTTGGCGAAGGGCACGCCGGCGGGCAGTCCGCTCTGGAACAGGATGGTGGTGGAGATGGCGGGGTCGCCGCGATAGACCGGGGAGGCCACGGTGATGTCGAAGGCGCGGTCGGTATAGACGGCGCGCAGATGGGCCGGCGTGTCGTTGGAGACGATGGTGGCGTCGATGCCGACCGCGGCGAGGGCCTGGCGCAGGTAGTCGCCGAACTGGCGGGTTTCGTTGAAGAACGGGGCGGGGAGCAGGCGCAGGCGGAAGCGGATGCCGCCCTCGCCGCGGGGGTAGCCGGCTTCGTCCAGCAGCTGATTGGCGCGCTGGGGGTTGAAGCCATGGCCGGCGACATCGGTGGCGTGGAAGACGCGGTCGTTCTTGGGCACCGGGCCCTGGCTGGTGGCGGCGAAGCCACGGAAGATGGCGCGGACGACGAAATCGCGGTCGATGGCGTGGGCGATGGCGCGGCGGACGCGCACGTCCGACAATTCCTTGCGGCGGTGGTTGATCTCCACGACCAGCTGGTAGGTGAGGCCTTCGTAGCCGTTCGAGTAGACCTTGAGGCCGGGGACTTTTGCGATGCGGTCGAGATCCGCCAGCGGGACGGCGGAGAAGGCGGCGAGCTGGATTTCCTCGGCTTCGAGCGCGTTGGCGGCGGCGGCGCGGTCTGGCAGGACGCGGTAGACGATTTCATCGAGCTGGGGGCGGTTGGGTTCCCAGTAGGTGGGGTTGCGCACGAGGCGGGTGTATTCGCCCGGGCGCCATTCGGCGAAGCGGAACGGGCCGGTGCCGACCAGCTTCTGGTTGGCGGGGTTCCGCATGATGTCGGTGCCCTCGTAGAGGTGTTTCGGCACCACGGCGGTCAGCGCCGGCAGGGCGTTGCGGATCAGCTGGGCGGGGGTGGGCACGGCGAAGCGGAAGATGGCGGTGTGGGCATCCGGCGTTTCCACCGCTTCCAGCTCGCGGAACACGGCGCGGCCGAGATTGCCGTGCTTCTTCCAGACCTCCAGCGCAGAGAAGGCCACGTCGGCGGAGGAGAACGGCTTGCCGTCGTGCCAGGTAACGCCCTGGCGCAGGGTGAAGGTGAGGGAGCGGCCATCCGCGGCACCTTCCCAGGATGTGGCGAGGCGGGGGGCGAGGCCGTCCTTGGCCCGGTAATCGGCCTCGGCCAGGGGTTCGATGACCTTGCTGGCGACGAAGAACACGCCGTTGCTGGCGATGATGGCGGGGTTGAGGTTGGGGGGCTCGGAATCGGCGGCGACGGTGAGGCGGCCGCCGCGCTTCTGGGCGAGGGCCTGGCGGGGCAGGAAGGGCAGGGCGGCGGCGCCGGCGAGGAGGCGGCGGCGGGTGGGTGCGTTCATCGGGCCCTCGGGCATCTGGGTCACGGGAGCATCCTAGGCCGGGGCGGCGGCGCGTTCGAAGGCCAGGAGGCCCTGTTCGATGGTTTCGCGCGACAGGTCCTTCGTGATGAACACGATGCGGCTGGTGCGCGGGTCGCCGGGCGGCCAGGCGGGGAGCAGCACGGGTTCGTGGAACATGTGCTGCACGCCGTGGATGGCCACGGGGCGGTCCTGGCCGACGAGGTTGAGGATGCCCTTCACGCGCAGCAGGTTTTCGCCGCGGGTGCCGATGAGCATCTCCAGGCACATGCCGATGCCGGACCAGTGCAGGGGCTGTTCGAAGGTGAGGCAGAAGGAGTGGATGCTGCCATCATGCGCGCCGCCCTTGCCCCAGGCGGCGTCGTTCAGCCAGGTCTTCACCTCGGCGATCTTGCCGTCGGCGTCGAACAGGCCGCATTCGAGGATGGCGTTGGGGTCGATCTCGCCGCGCTGGGTGGCAATGATGGGGGCGCCGGGGTTCAGCGCCGCGATGCGGGCGAAGAGGGCTTCCGGTGCGGTGGCGAGGTCGGTCTTGGAGAGGATGATGCGGTCGGCCATGGCGAGCTGGCGCACCGCTTCCTCGTGGGCGTTCAGGGTGGCGAGGCCATGCACGGCATCGATCACGGTGATGATGCCGTCCATGCGGTAGTGGCGGGCGAGGGCGACATCGGCCAGCAGGCTTTGCACCACCGGGGCGGGGTCGGCGAGGCCAGTGGTTTCGACCACCACGCGCTTCACCTCGCCGGTGCGCACGCGCGGCACGAGGTCGGCCAGGGCGCGGGCGAGGTCGCCGCCGACGGAGCAGCACAGGCAGCCGGAGGGGAGCAGGACGGTGGTGTCGTCCAGCTTCTGCACCAGCAGATGGTCGATGCCGATTTCGCCGAATTCGTTCACCAGCACCGCGGTGCCGGCCATTTCGGGCTTGGGCAGCAGGCGGTTGAGCAGGGTGGTCTTGCCTGCGCCGAGGAAGCCGGTGAGGACCGTGAGGGGAACGGCGCTAATGGCTGTGGCCATGGCCGTAGAGCTGTTCGGGGGAGACCTGGGGATCGGCGATTTCCACCAGCGTGCCGTCGCGGGCGGCGCGGTAGAAGCAATCCCGCCTGCCGGTGTGGCAGGCCACGCCCTGCTGGTCCACCAGGAGGAGGATGGTGTCGCCGTCGCAATCCAGGCGGAGTTCCACCAGGCGCTGCTGCTGGCCGGAGCTTTCGCCCTTGCGCCAGAGCTTGCCGCGGCTGCGGCTGAAATAGCAGACCCGGCCGGTGGCGAGGGTTTCGGCGATCGACTCGCGGTTCATCCAGGCCATCATCAGCACCTCGCCGGTGTCGTGCTGCTGGGCGATGGCGGGGACGAGGCCGTTGGCGTCGAAGCCGATGGCGGACAGTATGTGCGTGCTCTCCATGAGTGCTACATTGCATGGATGCCGCCGGAATTCACCCCCGTTACCATCGCCAAGCTCGATCACGCCGCCGCGTTGTGCGACCGGCGCGGCACGAAGCTGACCGAGCTGCGCCGCATCGTGCTCGGGCTGATCCTGGATGCGGAGGCGCCCACCGGTGCCTATGACCTGCTGGAAAAGCTGCGCAGCCATCGCGGGGCGAGCGCGCCGCCCACCGTGTATCGCGCGCTGGATTTCCTGCAGGAGCAGGGCTTCGTGCACCGGATCGAGCGGCTTTCGGCCTTCGTGGGCTGCATCGATGCGCATAGCCATGACGGGGACCACCATCACGCCGCGCAGTTCCTGATCTGCCGGACATGCGGGCAGGCGACGGAGATTGACGATCATCACCTGGCGCATGCGCTGGTACACGCCGCCGAGGCGGTGGGGTTCAAGGTGAGTGGGGCGACGATCGAGGCCGAGGGGACCTGTGCGAAGTGCCGGGCGGCGGGGTAAGGCGACCGAAATCGGACGCGCGGGGACATCCAGAAGCGAAGTGGTCACAGAGGACACGGAGGGCCACGGAGAGCACGGAGAAGAACGATGCGCCAACGGGCACCTTCAACGGAGTCTCTGTGGCCCTCTGTGGTTCTCTGTGCCCTCTGTGACCGCTTTGCTTGGGGTGGTGCCGCCGCTGCGCCGCCAGATCAGAAGAAAGGCGCGAGATTGGCCCGTACGCGGTCCAGCACCGGCACGGCGGGGTCGGGCAGGGGCAGGGGCTGGCCGGTGATCGCCGCGAAGACGTTCACGTAGATGTCGGCGGCCTGCAGCACGATCTCCTGGGGGATTTCGGGGATCTCGTCCTTGTAGGGGTCGCAGCGGGCGACGACCCAGCTGCGGACGAAGTCCTTGTCGAAGCTTTGCGGCGCGGTGCCGGCTTCGAAACGCTGGGGGTAGGTTTCGGCGAACCAGTAGCGGCTGGAATCCGGGGTGTGGATTTCGTCGGCCAGCACGATGCTGCCATCGGGCGCGAAGCCGAATTCGTATTTGGTGTCCACCAGGATCAGGCCGCGCGCGGCGGCCATCTCGCGGCCGCGGGCGAAGAGGGCCAGCGCCTTGGCGCAGACTTCGTCCCACTGGGCCTGAGTGAGCAGGCCGGTGGCGACGATCTCGGCCGGGGTGAGTTCCTCGTCGTGGCCGGCGTCGAAGGCCTTGCTGGTGGGGGTGATGATGGTGGCGGGCAGCTTCTGGTTCGGGCGCATGCCATCCGGAAAGCGGTGGCCGTACATCTCGCGCCGGCCGGCCTTGTACATGGACAGGATCGAGGTGGAGGTGGTGCCGGCCAGGTAATCCCGCACCACCACTTCCACCGGCATGATGGTGAGGCTGCGGCAAAGCAGCACGTTGGGGTCGGGGTATTCCAGCACGTGGTTGGGGCAGAGATCGGCGGTGTGGTCGAACCAGAACCGGGCGATCTGGGTCAGCACCTGGCCCTTCAGCGGCACGGCGGTGAGGATGCGGTCGAAGGCGGAAAGGCGGTCGGTGGCGACGATCAGCCGCCTGCCGTCGCCGAGGTCGTAATTCTCCCGCACCTTGCCCCGGTAATGGCCGGGCAACTCCGGGATGGCGGCATCGCGGAGGGCGTAGTGGGCATACGGGGCAAGGTCGGGCATCTCGTCAGCGCCGCGCGTTGAGGACGGTGAGGCCCTGTTCCAGGTCCGCCTTCAGGTCGTCCGGAT
>JAIXTK010000329.1 GCA_027483995.1 Acetobacteraceae bacterium | reverse complement strand
CCGCGCAGGCGCAGCGGCAGCCAGACGTTTTCTTCCGCGGTGGCCCAGGGCAGCAGGGTGGCGTCCTGGAAGACGAAGCCGATCTCGCCGGGACCGGGGGGGCCGCCCTGCCAGTGGAGGGCGCCGGCATCGGGGGCATCGAGGCCGGCGATCAGGCGCAACAAGGTGGATTTGCCGCAGCCGGAGGGGCCGAGCAGGGCGACGAAATCGCCCTGGGTGATGGAGAGGGTGGCGTCGCGCAGCGCCTCCGTGCCGTTGGGGAAGCGGCGGGCGACGGCCTCGATGGATAGGAGGGTCATCGTTGCCCCACGCTACCTTTGGGCGGCGGCGCCGACGACCCAGTGGCGGGCTTCCTCGGCGGACCACCAGCTGACGACGAGGTGCGGGGCGTGGGCGGCGATGCGGATGGCCTGTTCCGGCTCGCTTTCCACGAAATGGGTGCAGCCCCAGCGGGTGGCGGCCTCTGCCTTGTAGCGCGCGACGCTGTCGAGGTCGGTCGGCGTGGCGGCTGGGCGCATTTGCAGTGGCAGGCCGCCATGGCCGTGGCGGGCGAGCCAGGCGCGGGTGGGCGCTTCGTCGATGTCCGGGCGGCCGGTGATGACCACGGCGCGGTCCGGCGAGAAATGCGGCAGGGTGGCGAAGGGGGTGAGTTCGGCGCGGCGGGCCAGGGCGGCTTCAAGGTCGGCGGCGTAGTCCTCGCGGGTGATGTCCGGCAGGAAGATGCCGTCGAGGTCGAGGCCGATGAAGGGGGCTTCGAAGGCGCGATCGGCGGGTTCGCCACCGGTGCGGCGGGCACGGGCCGCGGGCGTGGCCTCGCCGCGTTCCCAGGGCAGGCGGAAGTAGTCCGTCATGGGGTGGGAGAGGTCCGGCACGTAGCCGGTGGTCTCGGGGTCGTGGACGATGGTCAGCGAGAGGGTTTCGCTGCCGGCGGCTGCGCAATCGGCCAGCACGGCGCGCATGGTCGCCCCCGTGGCGCAGCAATCATCCACCACCAGCAGGCGGCCGCGCGGGCGGTCGCCAAGCCAGGTGACGCGGCCGGATGTGCGGTCCCACCCCGCCATGGCCAGCGGCAAAGCGAGCGTGGCGGCAGCCATGGTGGCGGGGACGAGGCCGCCGCGGACGATGGCCACCACGGCATCGGGGTTCCAGGCGGCGGCGCGGTCCATCAGGGCGGCGACCATGCGCTCGGCCTGGTCGTAGCCGATGAAATGCGGCGGTCGGGTGGTGTCGAGGCCCTTCCAGGGGGCGGTTTCGCTCACTTCTTCAGCTCGATCCCCACGCGCTTGTTCACGAACTGCGTGGTGTAGGCCTTCGAGATGTCGATGCCTGGCTTGTGGATGCCGATGGCGACCTGGGATTCGTAGAAGGCCTTCCAGCGCGCGTCGGTCATGGCGCCGATGCCGAGCGTGAGGGCATCGCCGGAATCGACGATGCCGCGCTCCTTCATCACCTTGTAGCCGTAGTCGATCAGGTCCTGGGTCATCTCCGGGTTGGCCTCGCGGATCAGGCGGAAGGCGGGGGTGGGGTCGCCATACAGATAGGAGTACCAGCCCTCGATCGAGGCATCGATGAAGCGCTGCACCACATCCGGCTTCTGCTCCACCAGGCGGCGGGAGGTGGTGAGGATGTTGGCGTAGCCGAGATAGCCGGCATCCGAGATCATCAGCACGCGCGGCACGATGCCGGATTCCTTCTGGATCAGGTACGGCTCCGAGGAGACGTAGCCCTGCTGGATCAGGTTCCGGTTGGTGATGAAGGGCGCCATGTTGAAGGTGTAGGGCCGGATCTGGTTTTCCGTGTAGCCGAAGCGGGCGGCAAGGAAGCGCCACCAGCCGGCGCGGGTATCGGCGCCGATGGCGATGGGCTTGCCCACCAGCGCCTCGAAGCTGTCATTGCCCATGTTGGGGTGGGCGATCAGCACCGCGGGTTCCTTCTGGAACATCGCGGCCACGGCGAGGTAGGGCAGGCCCTCGGCGGCGAACTCGATGGCGCGGCCGCCGGCGAGGTTGAAGTCGATCTGCCCGGCGATCATCAGCTGCATGTGGTTCACCTGCGGCCCGCCCTGGCGGATGGCCACCTGCAGGCCACGGCGCGCGTAGAGGCCGGTGGCGACGGCCTGGTAGTAGCCGCCGTATTCGGCCTGGGCGACCCAGTCGAGCCCGAAGGTGATGCGCTCCGGCGCCTGGGCGCGGGCCGGCCCCGGCGCGGCAAGGGCCAGCAGCATGCCCAGTGCGAAGATGATCAGCCGCATCGCCTTGTCCCCCGGTCGCTGTTGGCTCGGCCAGAATGTTGGCATGCGGCGGGGCTTGTCGAGAGGCGGCCTGGACGAGGGTGACGGCGGCGGCGGACGGGGTTGCCGAAAATGGCACAGGCGGGATGCATCATTTCCTGGAACATCTGCGCTTGGTTCAACAATGCCAAGCTGATTTTTATCCGCATGCTCGCATTCCAGACGCTCGATAGTGAATTTCTGATTTGACGGCACCTCTCATGTATTTCTCCAGATGACATCGCTTCAACTATTCGTCATAGGAAGTGCGACACGCCAAGGTGGATTTTTGTTTCCATCAACGCATTCTTACGAATCACTTATGGATTACATGCCGCCGGCCCGCAGCCTATCGCCGCGGGCGGCCGCAAGCTGGAGGAGCCCCGCGATGGCCACGCTGACGGTTGGCGCCGGCAAGACCTTTTCCACCCTGGCCGCGGCCATTGGGGCCTCATCGGGCGGGGATACCATCCTGATCGATGCCGGCACCTACACCAACGACTTCGCCACGATCGGGCATGACCTGACGATCCAGGGCGTGGGCGGGCTGGCGAAGCTGCAGGCGGTGGCCCAGCCGCCCAACGGCAAGGCGATCCTGACCATCAACGCCAACGTGACGCTCGACCACATTGAGTTCACCGGCGCCACCGTGCCGGACGGCAACGGGGCGGGCATCCGCTACGAGGGCGGGGCGCTGACGATTACCCGCTCCTGGTTCCACCACAACCAGAACGGCATCCTCGCTGCCTCCTCCGCCGGCGGGACGATCTCGATCGACTTCAGCGAGTTCAACAACAACGGCAACGGCGACGGGATCACGCACAACATCTATGTGAACGACATCGCGCAGCTGTCGATCACCAACAGCTATTTCCACGACCCCGTGGGCGGCCATGAGATCAAGAGCCGGGCGCGCGAGACGATCGTCACCAATAACCGCATCCAGGACGGGCCGAACACGATCGGCAACTATGCCGTGGACCTGCCGAATGGCGGGGCGGCCACCATCTCCGGCAACGTGATCGAGAAGGGCGCGCAGGCGCAGAACCGCACCTTCGTGCACCTCGGCGGCGAGCTGTTTCCCTCCTACGACAACACGACCCTTTCGATGACGGGGAACGTGTTCATCAACAACGCCACCGGCGGGCCGCCGACGCTGCTGCGCAACGACAGCTCGGTGGGCGGCACCAATGCGCCGGCCACGATCAGCGGCAATGTCTTCTGGAACATTTCCGCCGGCCAGGTGGCGCTGGGCAGCGCGACCGTGGGCAGCAACAGCTTCAACACCGGCGCGGGCCCGGCGTTGGACCTGTCCTCGCCAATCGAAGCGGCCTGCTTCCGCGCCGGCACGCGCCTGGCCACGCCGGACGGGCCGGTGGCGGTGGAGGATCTGGACCCCGGCGACGAGGTGCTCTCGGCCTTCGGCGCCACGCTGAAGGTGCGCTGGATCGGCCATCGCACGCTGGATTGCCGGCGCCATCCGCGCCCGCGCGATGTGCTGCCGGTGCGCATCGAGGCCGGCGCCTTCCGCCCCGGCGCGCCCATCCGCGACCTGTGGCTTTCACCCGACCACGCGCTGTTGCTGGATGGCGGCCTGATCCCGGCCCGCTACCTGCTGAATGGCGCCACGATCCTGCAGGAGGAGGCGGACGAGGTGACCTACTTCCACGTGGAGGTGGAGACCAGCCTGGGCGAGGCGACCCATACCGTGTTGCTGGCCGAAGGCCTGCCGGCGGAGAGCTACCTGGACACCGGCAACCGCCGCGCCTTCGCCAATGGCGGCGGCGAGGTGCAGTTGCATCCGGATTTCGCGCACGACATCTGGAAGCGCGCCGGCATCGCGCCGCTGGTAACGGAGGGGGCCGCGCTGAGCGCGGTGCGGCACCGGCTGGCGATGCGCGCCATCGCGCTGGGGCACCGGCTGGTGAACAACCCGTGCCTGACACTGGAAGTGGACGGGCGCGTGGTGGCGCAACGTCCCGGCGAGGGGCCGGCGGTGTTCCTGCTGCCGCCGGGCGCGCAGACGGGGCTGCTGCATTCGCGCGTCTTCGTGCCGGCGCATGTGATCGCGGGCAGCGACGACCACCGGCCGCTGGGCGTGGGCGTGACGGGGCTGGTGCTGGACGGGCAGGCGGTGGACCTCGGCGCGCTGGGCGAGGGCTGGCACCCGACGGAGGGTGGCCATCGCTGGACCGACGGGGCCGGGCGGATCCCGCTGGCCGGCGTGCGGCAGGTGGAGATCGAGGCCGCGGTGCCCGGGCTGTACTGGGAGCGGGCGATGCCGCCCGTAACGCGCCCTGCCCTGTTTCCCGGCCGACCACGGCCCGTCGCGATGTGACGGATGCGGCCGGCCTTGCCTTTCGCGAAGCCGGCCGCAACTGTGGGGGCATGAGCACAGACACGCCGCACCCAGCCTTCGGGCATTCCGCCCCCATCTCCTTCGGCCTGGCCGGGCGCCGGGCGATCGTGACCGGCCATCGCGGCGGGATCGGTGGTGCGGTGGCCGCATTGTTCGCGGCCGACGGGGCCGAGGTGATCGGGCTGGACCTGCCGGAGTTCAACCTGGCCGATGCCGCGAGCGTGGAGGCGCGGGCGGCGGCGCTGATCGCCGAGGGCGGGCCGGTGGACATCCTGGTGAATTGCGCGGGGATCACCGTGCTGGGCAGCGTGTTGGAGACCGACCTCGACGAGGTGCAGCGCGTGTTCGCGGTGAACTTCCTCGCCCCCTACGCGCTGATGCGCGCAGTCCTGCCGGGCATGATCGCCAAGGGGCGCGGTTCCATCATCAACGTCGCTTCCGACCAGGCGCTGATCGGCAAGCCGCTCTCGGCCGCTTATGGCGCCAGCAAGGCGGCGATCGCGCAGTTGTCGCGCTCCGCCGCACTCGATTGGGCGCCGCATGGCGTGCGGGTGAACGCCATTGCGCCGGGCAGCACGGATACGGTGATGCTGAATCAGGTGATCGGCCAGCTCGCCGCCAAATACCCGGACCGCTTCCCGAGCGATTCCTCCAGCACCTACACCCAGGCCGTGCCGATGCGGCGCTTCGCCGCACCCAGCGAGATCGCGGCGGCCATCGCCTTCCTGGCGTCGGACGCGGCGAGCTTCGTGACCGGCGTGGTGTTCCCCGTGGATGGCGGGACGACAGCAGCATGAACGGGCCCACCACACGCTTCGCGGTTGTCACGGGCGGGACGCGGGGGATCGGGCTGGCGATCGCGCGCCGGCTGGTCTCCGACGGGTTCGGGGTGATTGCGGCCGCGCGCTCGGCGGCCGCGGACCTGCCCTGGGGCGTGACCTATGCCAAGCTGGACGTGACGGACCGGGCAGCGGTGGATGCGTTCTTCGCCGGGCTGCCGAAGCTGGACCTGCTGGTGAACAATGCCGGGCTGGCAGGCGCGCAAGACAATGACGCGGACGATGCGCTGTGGCACGCCATCCTGGCCACCAACCTGACCGGTGCCTGGTATTGCAGCCGGGCGGCACTGGCTCGCCTGCCGGACCGGACCGGGCGGATCGTCAACATCTCCTCCGTGCTCGGGCTGCGCGGCGTGCCGGACCAGCCCGCCTATGTGGCGGCCAAGCACGGGCTGATCGGGCTGACGCGCGCCATGGCGATGCAGGCGGCGCCGCGGGGGATCACGGTGAACGCGATCTGCCCGGGCTGGGTGGACACCGAGATGGCCACGCAGCGTTTCGTCGAAATCGGCATCACGGCGGAAGAAGCCGCGGCCGGCGTGCCGGTGGGGCGCATCGCCTCGCCGTGGGAGGTGGCGGACATGGTGGCATTCCTGGCGCGCGCGGGGGCCGGCAGCATCACCGGCCAGGCGATCCCGATCGATGGCGGGGCGACGGCCCGTGCCTGAGCCCCGGGTCAAGGCCGGCATCTGGGTGTCGATGGCGCTGCGCATGGGCAATGGGGCCGGGCGCTATGGCGCGGTGCTGCGCAAGGGTGATGCGGATTCCGGCGGCATCCTGGTGGTGCTGCACGGCAAGCGCGGCATGTCGGTGCTGAGCCAGATGCGCACCGCGGACGGCGAGGCAGCCTGGATGCGCGCCACCGGGCCCGATCCCGTGGACCAGGCGGCAGCCGATGCCTATGTGGAGCGGCAGACGCGCTTCGACCCCGACCTGTGGGTGCTGGAGTTCGAGAGCCCGGACCTGCTGCCGCCCTTCGAAGGGAAGATCGTCTAGCCCGGCGTGGTGTGCTGCCAGAGTTCCGCATCCACGGTGCCGAACAACCTGGTCATGCCCTGGCAGGAGGCGCCGAGCTTCTGCAGGACGTTGCGTGAGGCCTGGTTGCCAGGGACCACATAGCTGACGAGCGTTGGCATCTGCATCTGGATGAAGGCCCAGCGATGCAGGATGTTGGCGGCCTCGGTGGCATAGCCGCGGCCCCAGTATGGCTGATCCAGCCCGTAGGCCAGTTCCGGCCCTTCCCACTCGTAGGGGTGCAGGATGCCGGCGCGGCCGATGAAGCGGCCGGAGCTGTTCTCCACCACGGCGAACATGCCGTAGCCGCGCAGCGCCCACTGGCCGAGCATGCGGGCCATCATGTCCCAGGTTTCCGCCCGCGTGCGCGTGACGCCGGTGCCCAGCGTTTTCATCACGTCGGGGTTGGCGTGCATGGCCGCGAAGGCGTCGAGATCCTCGGCGCGCAGGGCACGCAGGGTGAGGCGGGGAGTGAGCAGGGTGGGGATGGCGACGGTCATGCCCCAGCCTAGCACGGACAGCACGCGGTGGCACTTTGTGGCGCAGGGATTTCGGGTATGCTCGTGCATGGAGGAGAATCGGCCCCGGTGGGTCGGCCGGCCTTCAAAGCCGGTTGGGGCCGCCAAGCAGTCCTGGGTGGGTTCGACTCCCGCTCTCCTCCGCCACGCTTTTGCGCGCGCAGATGTCACGTTTCGGGCGTGCCACAGCTTGTGACATTCTTGCCACAGTGAGCGCCGGAAGCGAGACGTAACACGTTGGTGAGCCGTTCCAGGCTGGTTCGCCTGCGCCTCCGGGGCTAAATACGGTCTTGGGATTCGAGTGGTAGCGCCCTCGAGTCGACATGCCGCTTGGCCGGGCCGCGCTGCGTCTCCGGTACAATATAGGAGAAGACAGATGAACTTGCGCAATGCGCTGATCGCCGCGGCGGTCCTGGCCGCCCCCCTCGCCATCGCCCCGTCTGCGGTGCAGGCCCAGGCGCTGAACGGTGTTTATGTCGGCGCCGGCGCCGGCGTGAACTGGCTGACCGAGACCACCACCAATTCGCGTGGCGGCAAGCTGAAGTCTGATGGCGTGGGCGTCGCCGGCCTCGGCAGCATCGGCTATGCCTTCGGCAACGGCCTGCGCATCGAGCTGGAAGGCAACTATCGCTACCAGCCGGCGAAGATCGGTGCTGGCAAGGGCCAGAACCACTCCTACGGCCCGATGGTCAATGTTCTGTATGACTTCGACGCCGGGCTCGGCTTCATGACCCCGTATGTGGGCGTGGGCGCTGGCTACCAGTGGGGCGAGATGCGTGCGGGCGGCACCAGTGCCTCCATGCGCGGCGCCATCGCAGCGCAGGGCATCCTGGGCGCCGCCTTCCCGATCACCGACGTTCCCGGCCTGGCCGTGACCGCCGAAGCGCGCGTGCTCAGCACGGTTGAGGACGTCCGCTACAACGGCGGCCTGCGCACCGACCCGCAGATGAACATCTCCGGCATGCTCGGCCTGCGCTACGCCTTCGGCGCGGCCCCGGTGCCCGTGGCGGCCCCGGCCGCGGTTCCGGCCCCGGCGCCGGCCCGCACCTACCTGGTGTTCTTCGATTGGGACAAGGCTGACCTGACCCCGCGCGCCCGCCAGATCATCGCTGACGCCGCCCAGGCTTCCACCCGCGTGGCGACCACCCGCATCGAAGTCGGCGGCCATGCCGACCGCACCGGCACCGCCCAGTACAACCAGGGCCTGTCGATGCGCCGTGCGCAGAACGTGGCGGCCGAGCTCGTCCGCCTCGGCGTGGCGCGCAACGCGATCGACATCAACGCCTATGGCGACACTCGCCCGCTGGTGGCCACTGGCCCGAACACCCGCGAGCCGCAGAACCGCCGCGTGGAAATCGTTCTGCGCTAATCCGCAGACCGACGCTTTCCAGACACCTGGCGACCAGGAAGCCGGCCCCGAAAGGGGCCGGTTTTTTGTTGGGCATCTCACAGCCGCACGGCCGCACAAACAAAAACGCCAGGGAGGTCACCCTCCCTGGCGTTTTCGTATCGTCTGACGGAAACCCGTCAGCGGCGGGCGGGCGGCTGGGCCGGGCGGGACTGGCGGGGGGCCGGCGCCGGCGTCTCCGGGCATTCCTTCACGTTGAAGGGCTGGGAGATGGTGCGGCTGGCGGCCAGGGCCGCCACCTCCGCAGGGGTCTTCAACGTGGCGACATCGGCATAGAGCTTCTGGCCGTCGCTGCAGAAGCGCGCGTTGTCGATGATGCGGCGGCGCGACTGGGCGTTGGCGAGGTTGGTGATGTACTCGTCGTGCTCGGTCTGGGCACGCCGGCCGTAATAGCGCTGGAAGTAGCCGCCCAGCGTCTTCTCCTGCGGCAGCAGGGCGGTGCGGTTGGCGTTGATGAAGGCGTTGTATTTGTCACTGGAGTCGCAGGCCAGGGCGGTGACCATCAGCCGGCTTTTCAGCGCGGCGACCTGGAAGGCCTGCTTCTCGGCCGGGCGGGCGCAGAACGCGGCGTCGGGCACCGCCTCCTCTGCCACCACGGGCGGCTCGGCCGGCGGGGCGGCGGGGGGTGGGGCGCACTGGGTGAGGCCCAGGGCGAGCAGGCAGGCGAATGCTGGTCGCATCGACCACTCCAATTTGTTCGGCAAAGGATGTATCCGGCCCAGCGGGTGGCCAGCTTCATAATCCATACAGGGCTCGCCGTGGCCCCGGCAACTGGATGGTGGGCGCAATCCGCGGATGGCTCCTGCCCGCCGCCGCAGGCAGAGTGATCCTGCGATGCAGATAAGGAGCGGGCGCATGAGCACCCTGGACGACACGCGCTGGAACCTGGTGGCGCAGCGGCAGCCCGCCGACTTCCTGTACGGTGTCACCACGATGGGGATCTACTGCCGGCCGGGCTGCCCCTCCCCACGGCCACGGCGGGAGAATGTGCGTTACTTCGCCGATATTCCGGAAGCGGAAGCGGAGGGATTCCGCGCCTGCCGGCGCTGCGACCCAAAGGGGGAGCGCGAGGCGATCGCGCGCGCGGTGGTGGCCGATGCCTGTGCGGCGATCGAGGCGGAGGAGGGGATCCCCTCGCTGGAGGCGCTGGCCAGGCGGGCCGGTTACTCGCGTTTCCATTTCCTGCGCCTGTTCCGCGAGCATACAGGGGTAACGCCGCGCAGCTATGCCGAACGGGTGCGGGCGCTGCGGCTGCAGGCGGCACTGACCCGGGGCGGACGGGTGGCGGATGCGATCCAGGAGGCGGGGTTCGGTTCCGAATCCCGTGTCTATGAGGATACCGGCAAGCTGCTGGGCATGACCCCAGGGGCGCTGCGACGCGGCGGTGCCGGGGAGGTGGTGCGCACCGCCTTTGCCGACAGCCCATTCGGGCGGCTGCTGGTGGGAGCCACGGAGACCGGGGTGTGCTTCCTGGGCTTCGCGGAACCGGATGAGGCGCTGATGGGCGATCTGCGCCGGCGCTTCCCGAAGGCCCGCATCGAGGCCGACGATGCCGGGCTGGCGGAGACGCTGGCCACGGTGCTGGCCTTCATCGCAGAGCCGCGCCAGGCATTGGCGCTGCCGCTCGATCTACGCGGCACGGCGTTCCAGGTGCGGGTGTGGGACGCGCTGCGCCGGATCCAGCCCGGGGAGACCCGGACCTATGGCGAGCTGGCCGGGATGATCGGGGCGCCGAAGGCCATTCGGGCCGTTGCCCGATCCTGCGCGACCAACCCCGTGTCGCTCGCCGTGCCGTGCCACCGGGTGGTGGGCAAGGACGGGGACCTTACCGGCTATCGCTGGGGCGTGCCGCGGAAGCGAGAGATGCTGCGGCGGGAAAGCAGCGCCATCCCGATCAAATAGCAAAAGGGGCGTGGCACCAGGATTGCCACGCCCCTTTCGAACTTCACGGCACGTATTGTGCCGCTACGCTATCCTCAGTGGCGGCGCTTGCGGCGATAGGCGCCCAGAGCGACGAGACCGATACCGAGCACGGCCATCGAAGCCGGCTCCGGCGTGGCGACGCCATAGTTATAGGTCAGGGTCAGCGTGGCGCCGGAGGAGGTGTTGAACTCCGTCGTCAGGTTGCCCGCGCCCTGGCCCGCCGAAGTGCCAACCGCCTGGGTCGACAGGGAGACCTGCGGGCCGCAGGTTGCGGCCAAGGCGCTGCAGGTGAACTGCGGGATGTAAAGCAGCGAGTCAACAAGGTTGGTGGGGAGCAGGGTCGCGGAGTTGTTGGCCGAGCTGGACAGGCTGCTGAACGTCACGCCAGACGTGCCGCCGAAATCCACCGTCCCATCAAACGCCGCGGCGCCGAAGGACTGGGTGATGGAGGGGAAGTTGGTGACCATCGTAAAGGCACCAAGGAACACGGTCTGGTTCGCCTGCAGCGTCCCGGAAATCGTGGTCGGAGCGCCATCACGGCTCTCGAGCTTCATGTTGCCGCTGACCGAGCCAGCGATGCTGATGATGATGCTCTGGAGCGGGCCAAGGTCCGTGTTGAACTTGTTGAAGGCGCTCGCGATGTTCCAATTCGTGGAGGCCGTGGGGATCGTGGCCGTCTGCGTGATAACCGCTGCAGACGCGCTCCCTGCGGCCAAAAGTCCCATACCAGCCAATGCGGCAACGCCAATCTTCTTTACAATGCTCATAAGAGCCTCCTGGCAAAAACTGTCCTGGGCATAGAAGCAAACACCGTGCCAGGATTTTTTCTCCCCTGAAAACAAACACTTAAACCAGGGGCAGCCAATCGTTCACAGCGAGAATGTAAAGATTGCCGACTCCCATCCGGGGCCATTGCCCCCTTGCGAATGGATCATACAGGCCACCCCGGAGTGGTCGAACTCCTTCAAGCATATGAAATTATTAGATAAATTAGCGCCCCGCGGTCCGATGCGACCGGATTGACGCCGGCAACCCACAATTCCTGTGTAAAAAAAGCCGACACACCGGCCTGCAGGCCTTGCTACGCCCCGCCATCCGCCGATGCCGCTGCGAGGAGCTGGCCACGAAAGCGGGCCGCGCCGAACCCAGCCGCGGCGGCCCGGCAGGCATCCCCGTCGAACGCCATCGCCGCAAACCGCCCCACCGCCTCGGCGATCGCCGCCGCGGTCTGCTCGGCGAACAGCACCCCCGCTCCCTCCGCCACGATCTCCGCCGCCCCACCGCGCCCAAAGGCGATCACGGGGGTGCCGCAGGCGAGCGCCTCAGCCAGGACGATGCCGAAATCCTCCTCCCCGGCGAAGACGAAGGCGCGGGCGGCACGCATCAGCGCCACCAGCTCGGCCTGGGGCACGGCTTGGCGGAAGGTGATGTTGGGGGCGCCGCGGGCTGCCGCGCGCACGCGGCCATGGGCGGGGCCGTCGCCCACGATCACCAGCTGGCGATCCGGCATGGCGGCGAAGGCGGCGGCCACCAGGTCGATGCGCTTGTAGGCCACGTGGCGGGAGGCGACGAGGTAGAAATCCTGCTTCTCGCCGCCGGGCGTGAACGTCTCGATATCCACCGGCGGCGGGATCACCACCGCCTCGCGCCGATAGGCCTTGTTGATGCGCCGGGCGACGTAGTGGGAATTGGTGAGGAACAGGTCCACGCCATTGGCCGTGCCACGGTCCCACAGGCGCAGGCGCGAGAGCAGCCAGCGCGCCGCAATGCCGCGCAGCCCGCGATCCAGCCCGGATTCGCGCAGGTACTGGTGCTGCAGGTCCCAGGCATAGCGCATGGGGGAATGCACGTAGCTGACATGGCGCGTATCCGGCCCGGTCAGCACGCCCTTGGCGAAGGCGTGGCTGTTGGAGAGCACGAGGTCGTAGCCCGACAGGTCCCACTGCTCCACCGCCATCGGCAGCAGCATGGCGTAGTGGCGGAACCAGCGCCGGGCGAAGGGCAGGCGCTGGAGGAAGCTGGTGCGCGGCACCCGCCCGTGCAGGATGCCGCGCTGGTCGGCGGGCAGGAAATCCACCAGGGCGAACAGGTCTGCCTGTGGGTAGCACAGCAGCATCTGCTCCAGCACCCGCTCGGAGCCGGCCACGCCTTCCAGCCATTCATGGATGATGGCAATTTTCATCCCGGCTTCCTATCGCGGCCGGCGGCGTCGGCAACAGCGGCAAGGCGCTGCGCGGCGGCGGCCCAGGTGAAGGCGGCGGCGCGTGCCGTTCCGGCAGCGCTGAGGCGTGTGGCCAGGGCCGGATCGTCCAGCACGCTGGCCACGGCGGCGGCGATGTCAGCGGGATTGGTGGGGTCGGCCAGCAGGGCGGCATCGCCGCATATCTCCGGCAGGGAAGTGGCGCGGGCCGCCACCACCGGGCAGGCGCAGGCCATCGCCTCCAGCGCCGGCAGGCCGAACCCCTCGTGCCGGGAGGGGAACACGAAGCAGGCCGCGCCTTCGTACAGCGCGCGCAGCCCGGCATCGTCCACCCGGCCGATGGCGCGCGCCTCGGCCGGCAGGCCCGCGGCGGCGAACACCCGGGCATCCAGCCCGCCGGTCACCACCAGGTCCATCCCGCGCCCGGCGAGCAGCGCGGCCGTTGCCCCCAGCGCCGCGAGGTTCTTGTGCGGCGCGAGGCTGCCAACCGCGAGCACGTAGGGGCGCTCCAGGCCAAGCCGGGCGTGCAGGCCGGTATCAGCGCAGGGGCGCAGGATGTGCTCCGCCCCCTCCCCCACCACCGCCACATCGGCGGGATCGAGGTGCAGGTGGCGGGCAATCTCCCCGCGCGCATGGGTGGAGACGGTGGCAATCCGCACGCCGCGCCATGCCAGTGCCCGGTGCAGCGCGCGATACCAGGCGCGGAACCGCCAGCCATAGGAGCCCGGCACGGCGAAGGCGGCAGCATCATGGATCACCACCACCTGCCGGCGCAGGGCCAGCGGCGCGGTGTTGCCGGGATTGATCAGCACGGCGCCTTCGAGATGGCGCGGCAGGTCCAGCTGTTCCCAGGCCTGGCCGCGCAGCCGGCCAACGCGGCGCGGGGCAAGCCCGGGTTCGTCGCGGGCATCCGGCGGGGCCAGCACCGCCAACGGGCGCTGTGCGGCCAGGGCGCGGGCAATCTCCAGCCCGAAGCGCTGCACGCCGGTGAGGTCCTGGCTCAGGAACCGGGCATTGAGGGCCAGCGCCGTCATGAAGCGGCCTGGCGCGCCAGCACGGCCGCGGCCCGGCGCCGCCCATCCTCCTCCGCACGGGCGGCGCAGGCGATCAGCGTGCCGAGCAGCACATAGAAATCGGGCGCGTTCAGCGCGGGGGCGGAGATGAAGGCAGCGGTCAGGTGGCCCACCACGCCGGCCGAAAGCCCATCCAGCACCTTCAGCTGGCCGGCGCTGCTGGCCAACCGCCGGGCTCGCCCGACCTGCCGCACCAGCCGCACCGCGAACCAGGCCAACAGTGCGGTGCCGAACACGCCGAGATTGGCCAGCAGCCCCGGCGCCAGGCTGGAGGCGCGCACACTGCCCCAGCCAGCACCGAACCCGTAGGTGGGCCAGAGCACCGCGAGGCTGTCCAGGTCCAGCCCGGTGCGGTTGGTGAAGGAATCGCTGTCGGCCTTGCGCAGGCTCTGGCGCGTGACGACCGCGATGGAATCCTCGATCTGGGACGACATGGAGGATACGAACAACCCCGCGGACACGCCAGCGGCGGCCAGCGGCACGGCCACCAGGAAGATGCGCATCGCCACGCGGCGCGGCGCGCGCGTCAGACCGTAGGCCACCAGCCCGGCACCGCCGATGCCGAGTGCCACGAACCCCGTGGTGGAGGTGGAGAACACCAGCGCCAGCAGGGCCAGCGGCAGCAGCCCCATCGCCGCCCGGCTGCGATGGCCGCGCAGCACCAGCCAGGCGCAGCAGAACACGAGCCCCGAGAGGTAGAAGGCCAGCGCCGCCGGTTCGCTGAACGGGCCGTTGATGCGCGGCACCGTGCCCACCATCTGGCCCGGCAGGATCGCCCAGCCCGGGTTGGAATACAGGAACGCCTCCGGATACCAGATCCCGGTCAGCTTGCTCGCCAGTTGCCAGGCACAGATCGCCACCACCAGGTAGCCGCAGGCGAGATAGGCGTGCAGCACCCGCAGCGGATCCAGGTGCGACCGGCCGAGATGCAGGGCCACGCCGGCCAGCACGGCCGTATCGATCAGCAGGTAGAAGGTCTGCGTCACGTTGGACATGCTGGGCTGGATCGGCACCGGCAGGTCGAAGGGCGGGGTGAGCTTCTGCGGCCACACGGTGAAGCTGCCCGCCAGCAGCCGGGGCACCAGCACCGCGGTCACCAGCGCATAGAGCGCTGCGAGCAGGAACGGCTCCAGCGTGCGCCAGGCACGGCCGGAGGCGGGGAAGCGGGCGCCAAGCAGGAATTGCAGCGCCACATAGGCCAGGAACAGGCAGGCCGGGATCACCCCCGGCGGCAACCCTAGCCCGCCGATCACGAGCGGCGACGCCGCCCCGAACGCGCTGGCCAGCAGCACCAGTTGCAGCTGCCAGCCCGGCTGCAGGATCGCCGCGGCACAGATCGGCAGCAGGAAATAGCCGAACAGCGTCAGTTGCACGCGCGCGGCCCCACGGGGCCGAAACCCGCCCCGCCCGTGCGGCGGCTCTCATACCGGCCGCCAGCCAGCCCGGCGCGCGATACCAACCGCCCGAAATACCGGAAGAGTCGGCATTTCGGGCGGTTGGTATCAGCGCAGATAGCTGCCGTATTTGCGGTGGACATAGGCGTGGCTGCCCTCGGAGGCAGCGAGCGCGCGCAGATTGGCCTGCGTCACCACCACCCCGGCCACCTTGGCACCATAGACGCGCAATTGCTTCAGCGCCTGCAGCACCAGCATGCGCGGCGTGCGGCGCCAGCGCACCACCATCACCACGGAATCAGCCATCAAGGACAGCACCCGGCTGTCCACCACCGCCAGCACCGGCGGGGAATCGATCACGATGATGTCGTAATGCGCGCGCGCCTCGTTCACCAAGGCGCGCAGCGCATCGGAGGAAACGATGGTCTGCACGTTCTCGCGCGCGCCGGCCGCCGTGATCACATCCAGCTGGGTGCTCTCGTCGCGCTGCACCAGCTCCGCCACGCCCTGGCCGGGCACCAGGGCCGCCACGCCCTGCTGCGGCACCATGCCGAGCGTGGTGGCCACGCCAGGGCGGCGCAAATCGCAATCCACCAGCAGGCTGCGCCCGCCGGCCCGCGCCACGCTGCGTGCCAGGGCGACGGAAAAGAAGGTCTTGCCCTCATCCGGCAGCGCGGAGGTGATCAGCACGACCTTCGGCCGCCCGGCCACATCGGCCATCTGCAGCGCGCCGCGCACGGTGTTCACCGCCTCCGCGAAGGGCATGTCGCGGTCATCGAGCATCAGCGCCGTCGCGCGGTCCCGGGCGCGCGGGATGAAGCCCAGGGCGGAAAGACCGGTCTCCTCCTCCACCTGCTCGGCGGTGCGGAAGCCGGTTTCCAGCCGGTCGCGCACCAGGGCGGCGATCACGGCGATCAGGCAGGAGGCGAAGAAGGACAGCACCAACAGCTGCCGCTTGGTGGGGGGGGCCGCGGCCAGCGGCACGGTGGCCGGGGAGATCATGGACGCATCGGGCTGCTGCCCGTCGCGCTGGTTGGAGTTCTGCTCGGCGCGGTTCAGCGTTTCCGTATAGACCAGCCGCGCCGCAGTCGCCTCGCTCTCCAGCTCGCGCAGGCGGATCTCGGCCTTGCTCTGGTCGGCGACCTGAATCTGCAGCTCCGCCAGGGTGTGTCGCAGCGCTTCCTCCCGCGCCTTCGCCGCGGCCACCTCGCTGGTGATCGCGCCGACGGTCTTGGCCACCTCGTCGTCGATCCGCGCCCGCACCTCGCGCTCCTCCGCGCGCAGGCCGATCAGCGCCGGGCTTCCGTCCATCCGGCTTTGCGCCAGGCTCGCCAGCCGTGTGCTGATCTCCGATTGCTGGGCGCGCAGGCGCTGGATCAGTGGCGAGGCCACCACTTCCGGGATCGCATAGAGGCTGCCGCGGCCGCGCTGCGCCTCGCGGATCTGCTCCAGGCTCACCTCACGCTGCAGCCGCGCCGCGGTGGCCTGCACCATCTGGGCGTTGAGCTGGGCGAATTGCTGGCCCAGCACCGTCACCCGCCGTTCGCCGCCGCCGGAATTGCTGCGATCCTCGATCAGGCCGTTCTGCTCGCGGTAATTGGCCACCTCGCGCTCGGCGTCACGCAGCTTGTCCTTCAGCGGCGCCAGGCGCTGGTCCAGGAAGTGGTTGGCGCGCAGGACGGCGCTGTCCTTCAGCTGCTTGTTGAAGGCGAGGTATACCTCGGCATAGGTATTGGCGATGCGCGCGGCCAGCTCCGGATCCTCGGTGCGCGCCTGCACCGCGATCACGTAGGAACGGGCGTCGTTCACCACCGTCAGCTTGTCGTTGGCCAGCACGGCGGCGGCGGCGCGCAGCTTCTCCTCATCCGTCAGCACCGGGGCTGGCGGTGGCGCCTGCCCGGCCAGGGCCAGCAGCGGGGCGAACTGCGCGGCCAGCCCGCCGGGCCGGCGGAAGATCGCGGCGGCGAATTCCGGCTCGCGCATCAGGTCCAGCCGGCGCGCCACGTCGATCGCCAGCGCCTGGGAGCGGATGATGTCCACCTGGGTCTGCACCTGCAGCAGATCCGACTGGCTGCCGGAGACGATCGCCTGGAGGTCGGACATGGCGTTGCGCCGCGTGTCGATCAGCACAAGGGCGCGGGAATCATACAGTGGGATCAGGCTGGCGATCTGCACCGCCGCACCCGCCATCAGCACGATCACCACGCTGAAGATCAGCAGCTTGCGCCGCCACAGCACATCGATGATGCGGAACGGCGACACCGTTTCCGGTGCGCGCGCCTCGTTCAGGATATCGACCTGAAGCCCGTCGGAAGGGCGGGTCAGCGACATGGCGCACCCCGCACGGCCCTGCCCCCGATCCCGCTGCCGCTCACGCGCGCCTGCGCCCCAGGCTGCGGCAGGCGCAGCACGGCGGGGGCGACCGGTCGCGGGGCGACAGCCTCAGGCATCAGCCGTGATGTTCCCGTGGCGCTGGAAGGACGATTGCCAAGCCTCAAGGATACTGCCAATTCATCAACAGGTCCAATCTCCGCACACACCAGGGCGCCGGCGCGGCGCTCATTGGGGGTACGACTGTTAAAATGCGATGTCTGCAACCAAGGAGCGAGGCGAAAATCAAGACCTTGCCTCGTCTCATGAGAATAGGCACGGCCCATGGCGGTGGCAACCCTGCCCCGCAGCGATAGCCCGGCGCGGCGGCACGGCCTGGTGGCCCGCGCGGCCCGGCTCGTGCTGGGCATTGCCGCCGTCCTGCCGCTTGCCCCCCCTGCCCGCGCGCAGCTGATCGACCGCTATTTCCCCGCCGGCCTGCCCGGCTACGGCGCCGCCCCCGGCGTGACCGTGCAATCCCGCGCCCGCGAAGCCTACGACCCCGGCGGCGTACGGCTCGGCGGCGTGGTGGTTCGGCCCACCCTCTCCACCGCCCTCGGCACCACCAGCAACGCCACCGGCCAGCCCGGCGGGCGCGCCAGCGCCGTGGCGCAGACCTCCGGCAGCCTGCTCGCCGGCACGGATTGGGGCCGCCACGCCATTGGCGGCTTTCTCAGCTTCGACGACCAGCGCGTGCTCTCCGCCACCGCCCAATCCGCCACCGCCTGGACCGCCGCCCTGGGCGGCACGATGGAGGTCGGGCGCGACCAGCTGGTGCTCGGCGCCGCCCATCTCGACCTGTTCCAGACCTCACGCGCCCTGAACGGCCTCGCCATCGACCGGCCCGGCCGCTACCGCGTGAACAATGCCCGCGCCAGCTACACCTGGCGCAGCGGCAGGCTCTCCGTGGCCCCCGGCCTCTCACTGAGCGACACCACCTACGACGACGTGTTCGTCGGGGGCCGCCGCGTGGTGCAGCGCTACCGCGATCGCCTCGCCACCGAAGGCAACGTCACCACACGCTGGCAGCTCGCCCCGCTGCGCGACCTGGTGCTCGATCTGCGCGCCGTCGACTTCAGCCACGCACGGCGCGAGCCGGGCCAGCCGAGCCGGGACGCCACCGCCTTCGCCGTGCTGGCTGGCATCGACTACGCCACCGACGCCGTCTGGCGCGTGCGCGCCCTGGCCGGCGTGCAGCACCGCATCTTCGCCGACCCCACGCTGCGCCCCGTCACCGGCCCGATGGCCGAGGCCTCCGCGATCTGGAGCCCCTCCGGCCTCACCACCGTTACCGCAACGCTGTCACGCCGCACCGAAGACGCCGCCGAGCTCTCCGCCGTTACCTACGCCTTCACCGGCGGGCGCATGGCGGTGGACCACGAGTTGCAGCGCAACGTGCTGCTCTCCGCCTCCGCCGACCTGCAGCGCGCCGACACCCAGCAGCGCCGCGGGCACGAGACACTGCTCGGCCTCGGCCTCGGCGCCACCTGGCTGATGAACCGCCAGCTGCGCGCCGCCGCCACCTGGGACTGGACGACGCGCCGCCGCAGCGACGGCGCCACGGTGCAGGAAGGCATCGCCCTGCTGCGCCTGCGCGTTGCGATGTAGGATAAAAGAAGGATTGGCCGGAATGGGCAGGGCAGGCATGGCACGGAACGCGTGGAAACTGGGATGGTGCCTGGCCGTGCTGCTGGTGCTCGCCGGCTGCAGCCGGGTGAAAAACCTGCCACCACTGCCGGAACCCGCCGACGCCGCCTACCGCCTGGGCGTCAGCGACCAGGTGCGGCTGCTCACCTACGGCGAGGAATCGCTGTCGGAGATCTTCCGCGTCAACGATGCCGGCAACATCGCCCTGCCCCTGCTCGGCCCCGTGCGCGCCCAGGGCCTCACCACCGACGAACTGGGCCGCGCCATCGTGGCCGAACTCGGTCGCCGCAGCCTGATCCGCGATGCCAGCGTTTCCGTGGAAGTGGTGGAATACCGCCCGGTCTTCGTGCTGGGCGAAGTCAACCGGCCGGGCCAATACCCCTACCAGCCCGGCATGACGGTGCTGAGCGTGGCCGCGGTGGCCGGCGGATTCACCTACCGCGCCGTGCAGGACCAGGCGGCCGTGGTGCGGCTGGTGAACGGCAAGCCAGTGGAAGGGCGCGCGGACCCACTCACCGTTTTAAGGCCTGGGGATGTGGTGACGATCTATGAGAGGTTGTTCTGAAGCAAAAATCTTCTTTTTCTGAAGAAAAAGAAGCAAAAAGACTTTTATTCGTTTGAGGCGGAGGGACCCGGTCTTCCCGTCTCAAGTCACAAAAGTTTTTTGGTTCTTTTTTTCAAAAAAGAACCGCTTCCTTGCTTACCACCCGAACGAATACGTCAGCGACAGCGCGGTGAACATCTGGTTGGCATCGCCGCGCCCGCCGCGCACCAGCGGCGAATCCGCCGCCCCACCCTGCAGGCGATTGAACTCCACGATCCCCGTCAGGCTCAGCTTGCTGGTCAGCGCATAGCTGGCGAACACCGACGCCCCCACGCTGGTCACGCCGCCATTGGGGCGATAGACCGGGTAGCCGGTGCGCGCGGATTGCAGCGTATCCACGCCGAAATAGCGCCGGGTGAAGCTTTCGTCGCCCAGGTTCAGGCGCGGGCCGAAGGACAGCGTCAGCCCATCGGCCGGGCGCGTCACCGCATCGGCGCGCAGCTCCGCCACCACGCCGTCATGGTCGCCCACGCCGCGGCGCACCTCGCCACCCAGGCGGAAGAAGCCGGCGCGGTATTCCACGAAGCCACCCACCTCCGGCGTCCAGTCCACGTCACCCATGCCGCGCAGCACGGCGTTGGCCTTCTCCTGCCGCGGGAAGCGCAGCCGCACCACGGGCCCGGCGCGCCAGCCGGCCTCGTTGATCAGGTTGGCGCCCAGCGAGGGCAGCCCGCCGGCGGTGGACAGGAACAGCGTGTCGCGGAAGCGGATATCCACCACCGGCGCCGGCATCAGGGTCTGGCTGCGCGAGCCCGCATAATCCGGCCGCAGCGCCACGCCCATGCCGAGGGAAACGCGCACATTCCCCTGCCGCACCACGCCCGGCTCGGTCACGGTATCGGGCGCAGCCACGGAGGGCGCCTGGGCCAGGGCCGCGGGCGCCGCAAAGGGTCCGGCCAAGGCCGCGACCACCGCAAACGCCACCACACGAACAGACCGCACGAATCCCATCTCCAACCTCTCCAGCCACCGATACATCGGGCCATCCCGGCCGCCGCGCAATGGGGCTTTCCGGAAGTTCATCTCATGTGGGATCAACTGATTGCGCAAAGATTAACGGAGGTCAGGCCGCCAGCAACGCCCGGTAGTGGCGCGCGACATCGCCGGAGAACGCGGCCAGAACGATCCGGTCGAACCGCCCCTGCGCGGCAGCCAGCTCGCGCACCGCGATCGCGCAGGCGTCGGGGATCGGATAGCCATAAACGCCGCAGCTGATCGCCGGGAAAGCCAGGCTGCGCAGCCCGTGCGCCGCTGCCAGCACCAGGCAGGCGCGGTAGCACGCAGCCAGCAGCGCGGGCTCGCCGTGCAGGCCGCCCCGCCAGATCGGCCCCACGGTATGGATCACATGCCGCGCCCGCAGCTTGTGCCCGCCGGTGATCCGCGCTTCCCCCGTGGGGCAGCCCCCCAACCCGCGGCATTCCGCCAGCAGCCCCGGCCCGGCGGCGCGATGGATCGCCCCGTCCACCCCGCCGCCACCCAGCAGCGTTTCATTGGCGGCGTTGACGATGGCGTCCAGCGCCAGCGTGGTGATGTCGGTTTCCAGAACCTCGATCACGTCACCGCGCGGCGGGTCTGGTGCTCCGGCGCCTGCCACTCGCCACCCGCCATCACCGCGCGCAGCGCCTCGGCGGCATCGAACAGGTCCACATAGCGCGTGTACAGCGGCGTGATGCCGAAGCGCAGGATATCAGGCGCGCGGAAATCCCCGATCACCCCACGCGCGATCAACGCCTGCATGATCGCATAGGCCTGCCCATGCGCCAGGCACACCTGGCTGCCGCGCCGGGCGGCATCGCGCGGCGAGGCGAGCTGGAACCCCTGCCCCGCGCCCACCTGCTCCAGCAATTCGGCGAAGATCGTGGTCTGCCGCACCGATTTCGCCCGCAGCTGGTCCATCGGCGCCTGCAACGCGATGTCGATCCCCACCTCCAGCGCCGCCAGGCTCAGCACCGGCGGCGTGCCCACCATGGTGCGCGCAATGCCCTCGCCCGGGCGGTAGCCGGTCTCGAAGGCGAAGGGCGCGGCATGGCCGAGCCAGCCGGTCAGCGGGTAGCGCATCCCTTCCTGCAGCCGCGGCGCCACATAGAGGAAGGCCGGCGCACCGGGCCCGCCATTGAGGAATTTGTAGCCACACCCCACGGCCAGATCGACGTCGCACCCGGCCAGATCCACCGGCACCGCCCCGGCGGAATGGGCGAGATCCCACAGCATCAGCGCGCCCTTGTCGTGCGCCGCGCGGGTGATCGCCGCCATGTCGTGCATGGCGCCGGTGTGGTAGTTCACATGGGTGAGCATCACCACGGCGGTGTCCTCACCAATCGCGGCTGCCACCCCCTCCGGCTCCACCAGCCGCAATTCGTGCCCCTGGTCCAGCAGTGCCGCCAGCCCCTCGGCGATGTAGAGGTCGGTCGGGAAGTTCCGCCGCTCAGATACGATCACCCGCCGCCCCGGCCGCGCCGCCAGCGCCGCGCCAAGCAGCTTGTACAGGTTCACGCTGGTGGAATCCGCCACCATCACGCTGCCCGAAGCAGCCCCCACCAGCTTCGCGATCTTGTCCCCCACCCGCGCCGGCGTGGCCATCCAGCCGGCGTCGTTCCAGCTGCGGATCAGCCCCTGGCCCCACTCGCGCTGCACCACCTCCGCCACCCGCGCCGGCGTGGCCTTCGGCAGCGCGCCGAGCGAATTGCCGTCCAGGTAGATCACCCCCTCCGGCAGCGCGAACAACTCGCGCAACGGCGCCAGTTCGTCGGCACGGTCGAGGGCTTCAAGGTCGGTGCGGGTGATGGTCATGGCGGCTCCTGTCCGCGTGCATGCTTGCCCGCACCGCCGTCGCGTCGCAACGGTTGACCGCGGCACATGCCCATGAGGAAACTCCCGCAAACGCGCGGAGCGCAGCCCCATGAACGACCTCGGCAACCACCTCGCCCCAAGCCTGAACCCGATCCGCCACGATGCGCCGGAGGAGATCCCGGTGATCGACCTCACCGATACTCTCGCCGGCAAGCCCGGCGCGCAGGAGGCCGCCGCCGCCGCCCTGCGCCACGCGCTGGAGAATGTCGGCTTCTACTTCGTCACCGGCCACGGCGTGGACCAGGGCCTGGTCGATGCCGCCTTCGACGCGGCCAAGCGCTTCCACGCCCAGCCGCTAGAGGAAAAGCTCAAGCTCAAGATCAACCAGCACAATATCGGCTACCTGCCGGTGCGCGGCTCCACCACCCGGCATTCCAAGCTCAACGCCAACAACAAGCCGAACGTGAACGAGGCCTTCTTCGTCAAGCGCGACCTGGCCGCAGACCACCCGGACGTGCTGGCCGCCCTGCCCTTCCGCGGCCAGAACCAGTGGCCAGAGGCCCTGCCCGGCTTCCGCGAAACCGTGATGGCCTATGCCGGCGCCATGGAAGGCCTGGGCCTCTCGTTGCTGCCGCTTTACGCCACCGCGCTCGATCTCGACCCCGGCTTCTTCGGCACGCTCTTCGCGCCGCCGATGTACACGCTGCGCATGTCCCACTACCCGCAACAGCAGGGCACGGACGAGAACGAGTTCGGCCTCGCCCCGCACAGCGACACCAGCTTCATGACCCTGCTGGCCCAGAACAAGGTGCCGGGCCTCTCGATCCGCCTGCCCAACGGCAAGTGGGTGGAGGCGCCGGCCCTGCCCGGCAGCTTCCTGGTCAATGGCGGGGACATGCTGCGCCGCTGGACCAATGAGCGCTTCCTCGCCACCCCGCACCGCGTGATCAACCGCTCAGGCCAGGAGCGCTACGCGATCCCGTTCTTCTTCGACTGCGCCTACACCACGCGCATGAAATGCCTGCCCAGCTGCACCAGCCCCGGCAACCCGCCGCGCTACGAGACGATGACCTACCCCGAATACATGGTGTGGTACCGCAACCTGAACTTCGGCAAGCCGGAGGAAGCACCGAAGGGCCGCGACGGGGTGCAACTCTCCGCCGGATAACGCAACCGCATGGGCCAGGGCGGCGTTGGGCGGGCATGGAATACCGCATCACCATCGCCCGCCCGGCCGGGGAAGTGTTCGCCTTCCTCGCCGACCCTGCCAACATCCGCAACTGGCTGCCCCAGCTGCGCCGCGACGACACCGCCCTGCCGCATGGCGGCCTGCAGGTTGATCGGGAGGCCGGCCGCATCAGCTGGCCCTTCCAACCCGAATGCACCTGGCGCATCGCGGCGATGGAGGATGTGACGGAACTGGTCCTGGCGCTGGACCGCACCCGCCCGCTCGCGCCAGACCCAACAGGGCCGGAGACAACCGCCGAACGTATTGGCCACGCCGCCCTGGCCGCGCTGCAAAGCGTGAAATCCCACCTGGAAGCCGTGGCCGGCGGCGACCCCACCCTGCCCATGTCCCGCGTCCCCAGCCGCCTCTACGGCCACTCCGCCACGCAGGAGCCGCAGATCTAGCCGCTCAACCAGCCGGCGGCGGTGGCGGCATCACCAGAAGCTGGATCGCCGCGGGGTCGGACTGTTCCATCACCTTGCGCGCGAACCGGGCGCAATCATCGATCTTGGCGTCACGCACCGCCTGCTTCACGCGCGGAATGGCCGCCGCGTTCATCGAGAAGCTGCGCAGCCCCAACCCCAGCAGCAGCTTGGTCAGCCGCGGATTGGCCGCCATCTCGCCGCAGACGGAAACCGGCATGCGCAGCCGCAACGCCGCCTCGGTGGCGAACTGCACCAGGCGCAGCACCGCGGGGTGCAGCGGGTCGTACAAATGGGAGACCTCACTATCCGCCCGGTCCACCGCCAGGGTGTACATCGTCAGGTCATTGGTGCCGATCGCGAAGAAATCCGATTCCAGCGCCAGCGCATCGGCCGACAAAGCCGCCCCCGGCGTCTCGATCATGATGCCCAGCGGCGGCAGCTTCTCCGCCATCCGCTCACCCCGCCGGCGCAGCCGCCGCGCCACCCGCTCATAGATCTCGCGCGCTTCGCGCACCTCGGCCACCGTGGTGACCATCGGCAGCAGCACCCGCACGGGCCCGTGAGCAGAGGCGCGCAGGATCGCCGCCAACTGGTCCTCGAACAGATCTTCCTGGCGCAGCAGCATGCGCAGCCCGCGCAGCCCCAGCGCCGGGTTCGGGTCCGTCACCACCGGCACCAGATTGGCCGTCTGCAGCGCCTCGATATCCTTCTCGCCACCCCAGTCCAGCACCCGGATCGTCACCGGGTCGCCCGCCATGGCCTCCACCACGCTGCGATAGGTCTCGTACTGCGCGTCCTCGTCGGGCACCGTCTCGCGGTTCATGAACAGGAACTCGCTGCGCAGCAGGCCGATGCCGGCCGCCCCCGCCTGCGCGATCAGCGGCAACTCGGCCGGCAGCTCGAAATTGGCCTGCAGCTCCACCTGCTCGCCATCCTCGGTCACCGCCGGCAGCCGGCGCAGCTTGCCAAGGCGCTGCTGCTCGCGCGCAAACGCGGTCACCAGCTTGCGGGCATGGGCCAGCGTGGCGGCGGTGGGATGCAGGATCACGCTGCCCGCGGTGCCATCCACCACGATGATGTCCCCGGGCCGCGCCGCCTCGGACAGCCCGGCCACGCCCAGCACCGTGGGTACGCCCAGCGCGCGCAGCATCACCGCCGTATGCCCGTCTGCCCCGCCTTCCTCCGTGGCCACCCCGGCCAGCCGCGCCGGGTCCAGCAGGGCGGCATCGGCCGGGCGCAGGAATTCCGCCACCAGCACGGCGCCTGCCGGCAAGGCGGCGAAGCTGCGAAATGGCGAGCGTGTCAGGTTGCGCAGCAGCCGGCGGCCGATCTCACGCACCTCGTCCGCCCGGCGCCGTCGCCCGGCCCGGTCGTCATCGCCCGGCGGGGCGACGGCCATGATCGCCTCGGCAATCGCCTCGCTCTCGTCCAGCACGGCGGTCTCGGCCGAAACCAGCCCCTCCGCGATCCGCCGCCGCGCCCCACGCACCAGGCGCGAAGGCCCGATCATCGCGAGATAGGCATCCAGCAGCGGCGCGATCTCGGCCTGGCTGTCCTCCGGCAGCACCGCCAGCCGCGCCCGCAGCTTCAGCAACTGCTTGCGCGATTGCGCGATGGCCGCTTCCAGCCGGGAGGTCTCGGCCGCGATGTCGGCGGCATGGATGCGCGCCCGGTTCACGATGGCCGGCGGCTCGACAGCTCCGAACACCGCCCCGATCGCCACGCCCGGCGAAACCGCGATGCCGGTGAACCGCCGCTCCGGCCGTTCCGCCACCCCCCTCTCCGGCGGCGGCTCCACCTCGGCCTCGGGCGGGCTAGTCCTGTTCATGGAAGCCGGCCTCGACGAGGGCGCTCAGGGCTTCCATGGCTTCCTTGGCGTCCCAGCCCTCGGCGCGCAGCACGATCGTGGCGCCCTTGCCCGCGCCCAGCATCATCAACCCCATGATCGAGCGTGCGGAGACAGACTGGCCGTCCTTCTCCACATCGACAGAGGCGCCGAAGCGCTCGGCCAGCGTCACGAACTTGGCCGCGGCCCGCGCATGCAGCCCGCGCTTGTTCACGATCAACAGCGTGCGCCGCAGCACGGAGGCATCGGCGCCGCCCGGGTCCTGCTCCGGGGAAGGGCCGCCATCCGTCACGTCAGCAGGTCCCGTTGCCGGGCTTGGCCTGCGGCAGAATATGGGAAGCGGCGGCGATATACTTGCGCCCGGCCGCGGTGGCGCAATCCACCGCATCGGCCAAGGGCTGGCTGCCGCGCACCTTGGCCAGCTTCACCAGCATCGGCAGGTTCACGCCCGACAGCACTTCCACGCCCTTGCGCACCATCTGGGAGATGGCGAGGTTGCTCGGCGTGCCACCGAACATGTCGGTCAGCAGCACCACCCCGTCGCCCGTATCCACCTCGGTGATCGCCCGGGTGATCTCCGCCCGGCGCCCCTCCATGTCGTCGTCGGGGCCAATGCACACGGTGGCCACGTTGCGCTGCGCGCCCACCACATGCTCCATCGCCGAGCGCAGCTCCTCGGCCAGCCGGCCGTGGGTCACGAGCACAAGGCCGATCATCGCACCCCACCCGACGGGGAGCGGCCGCACGGGGCGATCACGCATTGAGCCGGCATCATGGCACGGGCTTGTTCAAAAGGGCGGTCTCCGAGTCCGCGGGCGAAGCAGTCGCAGCCTCCTGCCGCGGCAGCAGGCCCTCGCGGGCCAGTTCACGATGGGTCGCTGTCACGCGCCAGCCCTGTTCCGTCAAATGCGAAGCCAGCTGCTCGACAATCGTCACGGAGCGATGCCGCCCGCCGGTGCAGCCGATTGCCACAGTCGCGTATTTCTTGCCCTCTTGCAGGAAGCGCGGCAAGAGCAGGTCGAGCAGCCCGGTCAGCCGGTCGATGAAGGTCGCGTAGTCCGGGTCGGCCGCCACATAGCTCGCCACCGCCGCGTCCAGCCCGGTCCTGGGCCGTAATGCGGTGTCGTAGAACGGGTTGCGAAGGAATCTTGCGTCGAACACCAGCTCCGCCTCCCGCGGGAGGCCTGCGGGAAACGCGAACGAGATCAGCGAAATCGAGAGGGACTGCCGCCCCCCCGGCGCCTCGGCGGAGACGCCGAAATAGGCGTCGATCTGCTGGCGAAGCTGCGCCAGCGGCAGGTCGGAGGTGTCGATCACCCAATCCGCCAGCTCGTGCAGCGGCGCGATCAGCCGCGTCTCAGCCGCAATCCCGTCCGCCACCCGCCCGCGCGGCGACAGCGGATGGCGCCGCCGCGTCTCGGTGAAGCGGCGCAGCAGCACCACCTCCTCCGCCCAGGCGAACACCAGATCCACCCGCATGCCGGCAATGCCGCGCAGCCGGTCGCGCAGTTCCAGCACCCGCTCCGGCGTGAAGCTGCGGCTGCGCGCATCCACCCCCAGCGCCACCATCCGCGCGCCGCCGCCCTCGATGCTGTTCACCAAGCCATCGATCAGGTCCAGCGGCGGGTTGTCGATCGCCTCGTACCCCACATCCTCCAGCGCCCGCAGGATGGACGCACGGCCGGCCCCCGCCAGCCCCGTCACCACCGCCACACGGCGCAGTTCGGGCACGGCCTCGCTCATCGCGGCATCTCCGCCGCGCAGCCGCCGGCGAACGCCCCGGCATGCTGCGCCAGCCGTCCCAGCGCGCAGTCCAGCGCCAGTGCCACGATCTGTGGCGCCGCCGGGCGCGCGGCATCCACCGCCAGCACCGGCAATCCCAGCGCCGCATCCCGCGCCGGCGCCGGCAGGCGCGGCACCGCCCCGCCCAGCGTCACCGCCAGGGCAAGTTCGGCACGTGCCAGATAAGGCAAACGAAGAATGCCCAGGCCACGCACCTCCAGAAGCCCCGCCAGCGCCGCGGGCGCACTGGCTTGGCCGTCCACGATCACCACCCGGTCATCGGCCACGAGCGTGAACCCGCGGTCGAGCAGCCGCAGCACCAGGTCCGACTTGCCGGACCCGGGCGGGCCCAACAGCAGAACCCCGGCCCCGTCTCGGGCGGCGCAGCTCGCATGTATCTGCATGGGCGCGGAACATGACCCGTCTGCGCCCAGAACGGAAGCCTCTTGGCAGCGGATTGTCGCGGCTGGCCCCTGCCCGTGAACTTGAAGCCGCCCGTCCCGCATGCGAGACCTGCCATCATGAACGCGCCCCACGCCATCTCCCGCTCCGCCATCGCCGCCGCCGCCGCGCGCATCGCCCCGTATGTTCGCCGCACCCCCGTCCTGGCGGTGCCGGCCGCCGAGCTCGGCCTCGGCGTGGACATGGTACTGAAGCTCGAACTGCTCCAGCACGCCGGCAGCTTCAAGCCGCGCGGCGCCTTCAACCGCATCCTCACCGCGCAGGAAGCCGGCGAATTGCCCGCCGCCGGCGTGATCGCGGCCTCCGGCGGCAACCATGGTGCGGCGGTGGCCTATGCCGCCCGCGCGCTGGGTCTCGTCGCCGAGATCTTCGTGCCGCAGCACACCCCGGCCACCAAGATCGCCCGCATCGAAAGCCTCGGCGCCCGCCTGGTCCGCGGCGGCGAAACCTATGTGGAGGCGCTGGCCGCCAGCCGCACCCGCCAGGCCGAAACCGGCGCGATGGAGGTGCACGCCTTCGATCACGAAGCCGTGCTGGCCGGCCAGGGCACGGTCGCCAAGGAATTCCTGGAGGACGCACCGGGGATCACCCACCTCCTGATCGCCACCGGCGGCGGCGGCCTCATCGGCGGCATGGCCGCCTGGGCCGAGAACCGCGTGCAGATCGTCAGCGTGGAGCCCTTCGGCTGCCCCGGCCTGCACAACGCGCTGGCCGCCGGCGCTCCCGTCTCCTCCCCGGTCGGTGGCGTGGCGGCCGACGCGCTCGGCGCCCGCCAGGTCGGCAGCCTGATGTTCCCCATCGCCCAGTCCCACGTCACCCAGGCGGTACTGGTGGAAGACGACGCCATCCGCGCCGCCCAGCGCCTGTTGTGGGACCGCTTCCGCCTCGTCGCCGAGCCCGGCGGCGCCACCGCCCTGGCCGGCATCCTCTCCGGCGCCTTCGCCGCGCCGCCGGGAGCGCGCCTCGGCGTGCTGGTCTGCGGCTCCAACACCGATCCCGCCAGCGTGGTGGGCTGACCCCATGGCCGATCCCGTCCTGCTCGAAATCGATGCCCGCGGCGTCGCCACCGCAACCCTCAACCGGCCGGAACGCGGCAACGCCTATGACGAACACATGCTCGCCGCCCTGCTCGGCGGGCTGGACAGCCTGGCCGCCAACCCCGCCATCCGCGCCCTGGTGCTGCGCGGCGCCGGCAAGCACTTCCAGGCCGGCGCAGACGTCCACTGGCTCAACCAGGCCACCGCCTACCCGCCGGCGCGCGCCTACGCCGCCTCCCACGCCACCACGGAGGCGATGCGCAAGCTGAACGAGTTCCCCCACCCCACCATCGCCATGGTCAAGGGCGCCTGCTTCGGCGGCGGCGTCGGCATTGTTTGCTGCGTCGATGTCGCACTCGCCGCGCCCGATGCCCTGTTTGGGATCACCGAGATCCGCGTCGGCGTCGCCCCCACGCCCATCAGCACCCACATGGTCAACGCCATCGGCCTGCGCCAAACCCGCCGCTACGCCCTCACCGGCGAACGCTTCGGCGCCGAGGAAGCCGCCCGCATCGGCCTGGTGCACGAGGTCGTGCAGGGCGACATGGAAGCCCGCCTGGAACAGGTGCTGGACGCCATCTTCCTCGGCGCCCCCGGTGCCATCTCCGCCACCAAGGACAGCTTCCTCGGCGCCAACAACCTCAAGCTCGACAGCCGCCAGGTCGCCCTGCTGTCGCATGAGGGCTGGACCCAGCGCTCCTCCCCCGAAGGCCGCGAAGGCACCGCCGCCTTCCGCGACAAGCGCCGCCCCTCCTGGTACGAGACCGGCTGACCATGCCCCGGCGCACAGGCGTGGCGCCGAAAGGCGAGGGCTTCAAGAACGGCGCCATCCAGGTGCTGCTGGCGCTGAACGCCGTGGTGATGGTCTATCCGCTGTTCGTGATGATCCTCTCGGCCTTCAAGACCAACGCCGAGCTGTTCAACTCGCCCTTCGCCCTGCCGGAGAGCTTCTCGCTCACCAACGCCGCCCGTGTCTGGGGCGAGACCAACTTCGTCCTCTATCTCGGCAACTCGGTCATCGTCACCGCCAGCGCCGTGCTCACCATCCTCGTGGTGGGCACCATGGCCGCCTACGCCATCGCCCGCTACCCGTTCCGCCTCTCCGGCCTCGTCTTCCTGTTCTTCCTCTCCGGCCTCATGGTGCCGCTGAAGCTCGCGATCATCCCGCTCTTCATCCAGCTCGACGCCCTCGGCCTCATCAACACCCGCCCCGGCCTCGTGCTGATCTATGTCGCCATGGGCCTGCCCAGCGCCATCTTCATCCTCACCGGCTTCCTGCGCACCCTGCCCACGGAGCTGGAGGAGGCGGCGCGGATGGAAGGGGCCAGCGAGCTGCGCATCATGCTGCTGATCATGCTGCCGCTCGCCCGCCCCGCCCTGGTGATCGCCGCGATCCAGAACGCCGTGCCGATCTGGAACGACTTCTTCTTCCCGCTGGTCTTCATCACCAGCGAGCGGCTGAAAACCCTGCCGCAGGGCCTCACCGTGTTCATGGGCGAATACAACACCGATTGGGGCGTGCTGTTCTCCGGCCTCTCGCTGGCCGCGCTGCCGATCATCGCCGTCTACATCGTGCTCTCGCGCCAGTTCATCGAGGGCATGACCCAGGGCGCGGTGAAGTAGCTTCGCGCCACCCTGCCCCGGCATTCGACCGCACGAAACATTCCCGGCATCAATTCGATGGCGCCAGAGATGCGTTTCCGGCAGGGCAGGCATTGATCTTTGGCGCAAGCGTCGCCATTAACACCCCCACGGTGGTGTAACCGCCAGAGACAAAGGGAGCTTCACAATGATGCGTATGACCGTCGGCGCGCTGTTTGCCGGCGCCTTCCTCTCCGTTGCCAGCGTGGGCGCCCACGCCCAGAGCAGCGGCTCCGCCACGATCGACGCGATCATCAAGCGCGGCGAACTCAACTGCGGCACCGCCGGCAACTCGCCGATGTTCTCTCTGCCGGACAGCCAGGGCGTGATGCGCGGCATCGACGCCGATAGCTGCCGCGCCGTGGCCGCCGCCATCCTCGGCGATCCCCGCAAGGTCAAGTTCATCCCCACCACGGCGCAGAACCGCTTCACCGCGCTGCAGTCGGGCGAAGTGGACCTGCTGTACCGCTCCACCACCTGGACCCTGGGCCGCGAAGGCAACCTCGGCGGCCAGTTCGCCAGCGTGAACTTCTACGACGGCACCGGCTTCCTGGTTCAGGCCACGCTGGGCGTGAAGGCCGCCAAGGAACTCGATGGCGCCAGCGTCTGCGTCGCCCCCGGCACCTCCACCGAGCTCGCCGTGGCCGACTACTTCCGCACCCACAAGATGAAGTTCACCCCGATCATCATCGCGGACGCCAACGAGATCCAGAACGCCTATCTCGCCGGCCGTTGCGACGTGTACTCCACCGATGCCTCGGGCCTCGCCGGCTTCCGCTTCCAGCAGGGTGACAAGGCGAAGGATCACATCCTCCTGCCCGACATCATCTCCAAGGAGCCGCTCGGCGCCATGGTCCGCAAGGGCGACGGCAAGTTCTTCGACGTCGTGCGCTGGGCCTACTACGCCCAGCTGATCGCCGAGGAATACGGCGTCACCCAGGCCAACATCGACGAAGTCGCCAAGACCGCCACCATCCCCGAGCTGCGCCGCCTCCTCGGCCTCGAGGGCGACATGGGCAAGGCGCTCGGCGTGGACAACAAGTGGGCCTACAACGCCATCAAGGCCGTCGGCAACTTCGGCGAGATGTGGGAGCGCAACGTCACCCCCTACGGCGTGCCGCGCGGCATCAACAACCTGTGGAACAACGGCGGGCTGCACTACGCCCCCCCGATGCGCTGATCCGCATCCGGGCGCACTGAAGGGCCGCCCTGGTTCGCCAGGGCGGCTTTTTCGTGCAAACCACCCAGGCCATCATTCCGGCCACCCCCGTCCGCGCACGGGGTGCATTGCATCCTGGCGCAAAACTTGCTTCCTCTTCGGTCAAGATGCTTCCGGCCCGCCCGCCCGGCGACGCCGCCAACACAAGGTGCCCGCGGACGATGTCCACCACCACCACCGACCCCCGCATGTCGGGCGCGCGAAGGGCCCCGCCCAAGGGGCTCTCGCTCAGCTGGTCCGATCCCCGCTTCCGCGCCATCGTCTGGCAGGTGCTGATCGTCGGGCTTCTCGTTGGCGGCGTGTGGTACCTGGCCTCCAACACCGCCACCAACCTGGAACAGCGCCGAATCGCCACGGGCTTCGATTTCCTCGGCCGCACCGCCGGCATCCCGATCGGCGAAACCCTCGTCCCGTACGACCCGGCGGTGAACACCTATGGCCGCGCCGTCCTGGTCGGCATCCTCAACACCCTCATGGTCACCGTGGTCGGCGTGGCACTGATCAGCCTGCTCGGCACCGTCGTCGGCGTCGCCTCCCTCTCGAACAACTGGCTGCTCTCGCGGCTGTGCCGTGCCTATGTCGAAGGCATGCGCGACGTGCCGCTGCTGCTGCACCTGCTCTTCTGGTACGCCGTCATGCTCACCTTCCCGCCAGTGCGGGACGCAATCTCGGTCATGCCCGGCGTGTTCATGTCCAATAGCGGCCTCAAGGTGCCGCTGCTGATCTGGGAGAACGCGCATACCGGCGCCGCCCTGGCCTTCCTCGGCGGCAGCATCGCCACCTGGTTCGCCAGCCGCCGCGCCACCGCCATCCAGCATGCCACCGGCCTGCGCCCCGCGGTCTGGCCCGTTGTCCTCGTCGGCCTGCTGCTGCTGCCGCTGGCGGTCTGGGCCCTGATGGGCGCCCCCTTCGCGCTGGACGTGCCGGTGAAGGCCCGTTTCCGCTTCAACGGCGGCGCCACCATCTCGCCCGAGTTCACCGCGCTGATGATCGGCCTCGTGCTCTACCACTCCGCCTTCGCCGCCGAGATCGTGCGCAGCGGCATCCTCTCCGTGCCCACCGGCCAGTGGGAAGCCGGCGGCGCCCTCGGCCTCAAGCGCGGCACCATGCTGCGCATGATCGTGCTGCCCCAGGCCCTGCGCGTCATCATCCCGCCCATGACCAGCACCTATCTGGGCGTGGCCAAGAACTCCTCGCTCGCGGTCGCCATCGGCTACCCAGACCTGGTCTCGATCGTGAACACCACGCTGAACCAGACCGGCCAGGCCATCGAGGGCATCGCCATCATCATGGCGGTCTATCTCTCGATCAGCCTGTCCATCTCGCTGTTCATGAACTGGTACAACGCGCGCATCGCGCTGGTGGAGCGCTGATCCGATGGCCACCACCACCACCCACGCCTCGGTCGCCGACCGCGCCCAACCGCCCATGCTGGTGGCCGGCCCGGTCGCCTGGATGCGGGCCAACCTGTTCAGCTCCGTCTGGTCCAGCCTCGTCACCCTCGCGCTGGCCTATTTCCTCATCAAGTTCACCGTCGGCCTGATCGACTGGGCGTTCCTGAAGTCGGTCTGGACCGTCCCGATGGACCCGGCCACCGGCAAGCTGAACCCCGATGCCTGCCGCCAGGCCAAGGGCGAAGGCGCCTGCTGGGCCGTCATCTGGGACAAGTACCGCTTCATCCTCTTCGGCCGCTACCCGTATGAGGAGCATTGGCGCGCCGCCATCGTGCTGGTGCTGTTCCTCGGCCTGTTCGTCGTCTCCGCCATGCGCCGCTTCTGGCGCCCGGTGCTGGCGCTGATCTGGGTGGCCGTGCTCGTCGCCATCTTCACCCTGATGTGGGGCGGCGTGTTCGGCCTGCGCTATGTCGCCCAGGATGAGTGGGGCGGCCTGCCCATCACCCTCATCCTCTCCACCTTCGGCCTCGCCTGCGCCTTCCCCATCGCCGTGCTGGTCGCCCTCGGCCGCCGCGCCACCAACCTGCCCGCGGTCAAGCTGATCTGCGTCATCTACATCGAGGTGATCCGCGGCGTGCCGATGATCTCCCTGCTGTTCATGGCCAGCGTGATGTTCCCCCTGTTCATGCCGGTCGGCCTCAACCCGGACAAGCTGTTGCGCGCCCAGATCGCCATCATCCTGTTCGCCGCCGTCTACCTGGCAGAGGTCATCCGTGGCGGCCTGCAAGCCCTGCCCAAGGGCCAGTACGAAGCCGCCGACGCGCTCGGCCTGTCCTACTGGAAGAAGATGGGCCTGATCATCCTGCCGCAGGCCCTGCGCCTGGTGATCCCGCCGCTGGTGAACACCTTCATCGGCTTCTTCAAGGACACCTCGCTGGTGCTCATCATCGGCATCTTCGACCTGCTCACCTCCGGCAAGGTCGCGGTCACCGACCCGATCTGGCAGGCCTTCTCCACCGAGGTCTACATCATGCTGGGCCTCATCTATTTCTGCTTCTGCTTCTCGATGGCGCGCTACAGCCAGAGCCTGGAGCGGGAATTCTCCAAGTCCGTGCGGCGCTGAAGGAAACGACAACATGAGCAACGGAACACAGCCCGCCATCCAGCTGGACAAGGTGAACAAGTGGTTCGGCCAGCTCCACGTCCTGCGCGACGTGTCGCTGGAAGTCGCCACCGGGGAAAAGGTGGTCGTCTGCGGCCCCTCCGGCTCCGGCAAATCCACCCTCATCCGCTGCATCAACCGCCTGGAAGTGCATCAGGAAGGCCGCATCCTGGTCGACGGCACCGAACTGACCGACGATACCCGCGCGCTCGACACCATCCGCAGCGAAGTCGGCATGGTGTTCCAGAGCTTCAACCTCTTCCCGCACCTCACCATCCTCGAGAACTGCACCCTGGCGCCGATCTGGGTCCGCAAGATGCCCAAGGCCGAGGCCGAGGCGCTGGCGATGGAATTCCTCACCCGCGTGAAGATCCCGGAGCAGGCCAAGAAATACCCCGGCCAGCTCTCCGGCGGCCAGCAGCAGCGCGTCGCCATCGCCCGCGCCCTGTGCATGCGCCCCAAGATCATGCTGTTCGATGAGCCGACCAGCGCGCTCGACCCGGAAATGATCAAGGAAGTGCTGGATACCATGATCGAACTCGCCGACAGCGGCATGACCATGGTCTGCGTCACCCACGAAATGGGCTTCGCCCGCCAGGTCGCCGACCGCGTGGTGTTCATGGATCGCGGCGAAGTGGTGGAAAGCGGCACCCCGCATGAGATGTTCGAATCCCCCCAGACCGACCGCCTGAAGCTGTTCCTCAGCCAGATCCTGCGCGGGCACTAAACAAACAAGCGGTTCTTTTTTGAAAAAAAGAACCAAAAAACTTTTCTGATTTTGCAAACAAAACCGCCGTGGCCAACCTGGCCACGGCGCTTTCGTATCAAACGGAAAAAGTCTTTTTTGCTTCTTTTTTCTTCAGAAAAAAGAAGACTCTTACCTCTCCAGGCACATCGCCACGCCCATCCCGCCGCCGATGCACAGCGTCGCCAGGCCCTTCTTGGCGTCCCGCTTCTGCATCTCGTGCAGCAGCGTCACCAGCACGCGCGCACCGGAAGCCCCGATCGGATGCCCGATCGCAATCGCCCCGCCGTTCACGTTCACGCGGCTGGTATCCCAGCCCATGTCCTTGTTCACCGCGCAGGCCTGCGCCGCGAAGGCCTCGTTCGCCTCGATCAGGTCAAGGTCGCCAATGCCCCAACCCGCCCGCTGCAACGCCTTGCGGCTCGAAGGGATCGGCCCCGTGCCCATCACGGAAGGGTCCACGCCCGCGGTGGCGAAGCTGGCGATCCGCGCCAGCGGCGTCAGCCCCCGGCGCGCGGCTTCCGCGCCCGACATCACCACCAACGCCGAGGCGCCGTCATTGATCCCGCTGGCATTGCCGGCGGTCACGGTGCCGTCCTTGGTGAAAGCCGGCCGCAGCTTGGCCATGCCCTCGATGCTGGAATCGTGGCGGATGTATTCGTCGTTCTCCACCACGGTATCGCCGCGCCGGCCCTTCACCGTCACCGCCGCGATCTCGTCCTTGAACCGCCCGGCCTTCTGCGCGGCGGAGGCCTTCTGCTGGCTGCCCAGCGCGAACTCGTCCTGCTCCTCGCGGGTGATCTGGTAGGCGCGGGCCACGTTCTCGGCCGTGTTGCCCATGTGGTAGCCAAAGAAGGCACCCCACAGCCCGTCCTTGATCATCGTATCCACCAGCTGCATGTCGCCCATCTTGGCGCCCGCGCGCAGATAGGTGCCGTGCTGGCTCTGGCTCATGCTCTCCTGCCCGCCGGCCACCACGATCGCGCTCTCGCCGGTGCGCACCTGCTGTGCGGCCAGCGCCACGGCGCGCAGGCCAGAGCCGCACACCTGGTTGATCCCGAACGCCGTCGCCGTGTCCGCAATCCCCGCCGCCCGCGCCGCCTGGCGCGCCGGGTTCTGCCCCTGGTTCGCCGTCAGCACCTGGCCCAGGATCACCTCGTCCACCTCGCCCGGCTCCAGCCCGGCGCGCGAAAGCGCCGCCTGCAACGCCGCCGTGCCCAGCACATGCGCCGGCACGCTGCCGAAGGCCCCGTTGAAGCTCCCAACCGGCGTACGCGCGGCCGAGACGATGACGATGTCGTCCATGATGGCGTTCTCCTGCGGCGGATGTTTCCGCGTTTGCCCCTATCTTACCGCGCCGCACAACGGGATCAAAGCGCAGCAATCCAGTCCTGCAAGGGCGCCCACAGCACCCGCTCCGCACTGGCGCCTGCCACCATCCCCACATGCCCCGCCGCCGGCTGGTGCAGCACCGCGCCGTCGATCAGGCCAGCCAGCGGCAGCGCGCTTTCCGACGGCACGATCCGGTCCCGCCCCGGCACCGCCACGAAGGCCGGCACCCGCACGCGCCGCGGATCCACCACCTCCCCCGCCACCCGCCAAAGCCCCCGCGCCGGCGTATTCTCGCCATACCACCCGCCCAGGCACTCCCGCGCCACCGCGGCGGCCAGCGGCACACCATCGTTCAGCCAGTCCTCGATCGCCACGAACTGCCGCGCCCGCGCGCTGCCTTGGTCCACCCGCGCGAACCCCGCATACTTCGCCGCGATCCCGCCGGGATCCATCATCGCGAACAGCGTCTGGATCGCGTCGATCGGCAGCCGCTGCGTCAACGCCATCAGCGGCTCCAGCAACGGCACCAGCTGCCCCAGCCCCCGCGCCGCAGCCCCATCCGCCGCATGGAAATCCCACGGCACCGCCAGCAACCCCAGCCCGCGCACCAGCTCCGGCCGCATCTGCGCCGCCGCCAGCGCCAGCAACCCGCCCATGCAATACCCCACCAGCACCACCGGCGCCCCCACCGCCGCCCCCACCGCCACCAGCGCTCGCACCAGCCGCCCGGCCGCATAGTCGGTCAGTGTGAACCCAAGCTCCGCCTCCCCCGGCCACCCCCAATCCAGCAACAGCACCCGCCGCTGCTCCGCGAGGAACCGCAGCATCGACCGCCCCTCAACGAGATCGAGCACATACGCCCGGTTCACCAGGCTCGGCACGAACAGCACAGGCGGCCCGTCCCCCCCGTAATCCAGCAGCCGCGAGCCGCCCTCCGCCCACATCACCGCCGGCTCCGCCATCTCCCGCCGCCACTTATGCCGCCGATACGCCGCCACCCCCGCAATCAGCTCAGCCGGCGCCACCCCGCTTTGGCCGCCGGCCACGCTGCTCCAGCTCGGCCACCCGCCGCTCCAGGGCATCGATCCGCTCCAGAAGGGCGGCAACCACCCCATCTCTCCCTGGGGCATCCCCGCCAGCAGCAGGTGCAGCAGCAACGGCCGCGGACCCCGCCGGATCATGCGGACCGAGCCCCCGCGCCCACACCCCCGCGAGCGCCTGCCAGGTCTCCAGCGCCTCCCGGTCCGTCGCCAACCCCGCCAACTCCGTCTGCATCAGCGTCAGCCAGTCGCGCATCAGCGCGGCCGGGTCGCCCCGCACCGCCCCCTCTCCCGCATCCTCCGGCCCACCCGTCATCCCGCATCGCCCCTCCGCGGCGCAGCATACCCACACGCCCATTCGGCGGAAACCACGCGCAAGATTTCAATCCCGCGAACACCCGTGCTACATTGCACCGCACAAAACCCCACCCGGGGCAGCAAGGGGGCAGGATGTCGCAATCAGCGCCACTCGAGGACGCTCGCCACACCGACGCCAAGCCCGGCGACGCGGCACCGGTCGTCGTCAAGAAATACGCCAACCGACGCCTCTACAACACCGAAAGCTCCAGCTACATCACGCTGGATTCGCTCGCCGAAATGGTCCGCCTCGGCCGCGATTTCGTGGTGTACGACGCGAAAACCGGCGAAGACATCACCCGCTCCGTCCTCACCCAGATCATCGTGGAAGAGGAAAACAAGGGCCGCGCCATGCTGCCCACCGGCTTCCTGCGCCAGCTGATCGGCTTCTACGGCAACTCCATGCAATCCGTGGTGCCGAAATACCTGGAACAGGCCATGGGCGCCTTCGCCGTCCAGCAGGACCAGATGCGCCGCGCCGTCGAATCCACCATGGGCACCTTCATCCCGCCCAGCCTGCAGGAAGTCGGCCGCCAGAACATGGCGATGATGGAACGCGCCATGTCGCTCTTCTCCCCCTTCCTGCCCGGCGAACCCGAAGCCCCCCGCGCCCCCGCCTCCCCGCAGGAAGAGGAAATCGCCGCCCTGCGCCGGGAAGTCGATCTGCTCCGCAAGCAGCTGGCCGAGGCGCGGCTCGCGGGCAAGAAAGAATAGAATCTTCTTTTTCTGAAGAAAAAGAAGCAAAAAGACTTTTCTCCTTTTCGCTGGAATCCCGATTCATGAGCTGGCCCCAGGCCCAAGGCACCTTCGTCCTCGGCAACTTTCCGGTGCAGAAGGGCGGCGTGATCGAGAATTGCACGATCCCCTACAAAACCCACGGCACCCTGAACGCCGACAAAAGCAACGTCATCCTCTACCCCTGCTCCTACGGCGCCTCCCACCCCGATATGGAATTCCTCATCGGGCCCGACGGAATCCTGGACCCGACCCGCTGGTTCATCGTCATCCCCAACATGTTCAGCAACGGTCTCGCCTCCTCGGCCGCCACCACGCCGAACTGGCCCAGCCTGGTCACCTACGCCGACCTCATCGAAGCCCAGCGCCGCCTGCTCTTCGATATCTTCGGCATCACCCGCCTCGCTGCCGTCTACGGCTTCTCCATGGGCGCCCAGCAGGCCTACCACTGGGCCGCCCTGCACCCGGATGCCGTCGACCGCGCCTTCGTCGTCTGCGGCACCGCCCGCACCTCGGTCCACAACAAGGTCTTCCACTCCGGCCTGCTCCGCACCCTCGAATCCGCCGCGGAATACGCCGGCGACGGCAAGTTCAGCGCCGAGCCCGCCCTCGCCAAGAAAGCCTTCGCCCACATCTACGCCGGCTGGGCCCTCAGCCAGGATTTCTACCGCGCCAACCTGCACATGACCGCCCTCGGCGCGCCCGACCTCGACACCTACCTGCGCACCGACTGGACCGAGCGCATGGGCGCCCGCCCTGCCGCCAACCTCTACGCCCAGCTCATGACCTGGTACCACGGCGACATCGCCGATGGCGGTGATCTCCCCACCGCCCTGGGCGCCATCAAGGCCCGCATGGTCCTCCTCCCCAGCGAAACCGACCTCTACTTCCGCGTCGCCGACAACGCCGCCGAACTCCCCTTCCTGCGCAACGGCGTCCTCAAGCCCATCCCCAGCATCTGGGGCCACCGCGCCGGCAACCCCAACCCCTCCGTCATCCCCGCCGACTTCGCCTTCCTCAAAGCCGCGGTGCGCGAGGCCCTCGCCACGTAGCGTTAAGCCGTCCTTCAGCGACCTGCCTCATAAGGAGCAGTCGGGTGCTGGGCACGAGGGGGGCAAGAACCCCCACCGCCCGGCATCGCTCCACGTCGCCAGGATGGTCAGAATGCCCCGATTGGTCCGCGCCGCCCTCCTCTCCGCGGCCCTGCTCCTGCCCGCCCTCCCCACGCACGCCCAATCCGCCGCCACGGACCCCGAGCCGTCCATGGAAGTGATGAAATCCTTCGGCTGCCTCGCCACCGGCACCGGCGGCACCCTGGCCGCCATCAGCTTCGGCCCGGAAAACCTCGTCAACCTCGTCTCCGGCGGCATCGTCACCCCCGCCAACTCCGCCGTCCTGGCCATCGGCGTCGTCGGCGTCGTCTTCGCCAGCTTCTGCACCGTGGGCGAAGCCCTCACCCCCAGCGTCCTCTACATGATGGACCGCACCGCCCCCGTCGTCCTCCATATCGGCCGATACACCGCCGAGGCGGCCAGCACGGGCCTGGACAGCGTCGCCACCGCCACTCGCGCCACCCAATCCGCGATCACTGAAACCCTCGCCCCCGCCCTCGCCAGCGCCGCCGAAGCCACCATTGCCACCGCCGCAGCAGGCCTCGAAACCGCCACCACCGCCGCCCAGCGCCTCGCCACCGCCGCCCTGGAAACCGCCACGGACGCAATCGAGGCCGCCACCACCCTCGCCGCCAGCACCCCCCTCTCCCCCGCCGCCTGGGCGGACGCCGGCTGGAACGCCCTGGCCGCCCTCTGCCTCCAATCCCCCCTCTGCCGCGCCCGCGTCACCGACCCGCCGGCCGCTCCCCACACCGTCGCCGAGCGATAGGCGCGCGCCTCACACCGCAGCGCCCGCCCGCGATAGCCCCAGCGCGCGGCTACCCACCCACCTGCCGAACCCAATCCCCGAGATTGTAGTGGTTCGAAATCCGCGCCACCCGCCCCTCGCGCAGCGTAAAGAACGCCCCCGCCGGCAACGTATAGCTCTGCCCCGAGGCCCCAGGCGTCCCCTTCGGCACCCCGGGATCGGTGGCGATATAGGTCCCGTGCACCACGAACTCCGCCGCAGCCCGCGTCCCCGTTGCGTCCACCATCACCACCAGGTCCGTGATCGTCTCCCGGT
>JAIXTK010000423.1 GCA_027483995.1 Acetobacteraceae bacterium | reverse complement strand
GGCGGTGTGGATGTTCCAGGTGAGGGCCGCGAGGTCGCGCCAGTAGCATTCCGTGGCGGAGAACAGGGCCGCCGCCTGCTTCGCTTCGCCACGGGCGAGTGCGCCTTCGAGTGCCGAAAGGAAGTTGCCCACCCGCGTGGCTGTCTGTGCTTCGCCCATCATCCGTCCCCCGTCGCGCCCGGGATGATAGGGCGCGCTTGCGGGTGTGCCTACCCGGGGGTAGAGAGCGAAGCGAAGGCAAGGAAGGGTGTTCTTTTTTGAAAAAAAGAACCAAAAAACTTCTGTTTGCTTGCGCGCGTGGCCGTCGGGGTGCGAACGAATGAAGTCTTTTTTGCTTCTTTTTTCTTCAGAAAAAAGAAGACTCTTGCTTTCCTCCCTGTCCATGGTCCGCCGCGCCTGGGTGCCCCTGTTGGTGGTCTATTTCGCCTACGGTGCGCTGGGCCTGATCGACATCAGCCGCGACTTCTGGGTGAAGGAGAGCCTCCACCTGTCGCCAGCCGATCTGGCATCCCTGGGCGTATGGCTGGGCCTGCCCTGGACCATCAAGATGGTGTTCGGCCAGCTGGTGGACAGCCTGCCCTTCCTGGGCTCGCAACGCCGCTCCTATCTCGTGCTGGGCGCCGGCTTGATGGCCGCCGGCCTTGTGGTGCTGGCCGGCGCGGCGGGCGGCTGGCTGGCCTTCATGGCGCCGGCGGGCCTCTACGTGCTCGGCAACCTGCTGCTGGTGCTCGGCACCGTGCTGCAGGATGTGGTGGCCGATGCCATGACCACGGAGGTAGTGGACCGGGTGAACCCGGATGGCACCCCGCGCGAGGAAGCAGCGGTGCAGGCCGATCTCGGCATGGTGCAGCTGCTTGGCCGGATCGCGCTGTCGCTCGGCATGCTCTCGGTGGCGGGCCTGTCCGGCTGGCTGGCGCAGATTTTGGCGCGCGAGACGGTGTTCCTGATCGCGCTGGTGATCCCCGTGATCACCCTGCTGGCCGCGGCGATGGCGCGGGATGAGGCACACCAGTCGCACGCCCTGGATTGGCGCATCCTCGGTGGCGGGCTGGCGTTCGGCGCGATGGTGGTAGCCCTCGCACTGGTGGAGGTGCCCTTCGCGCAGGAGATCGTGTTCCTGCTCTCCATGGCCGTGGTGATCCGCATGCTGGCGCTGGTCACAAGGGAGGTGAGTGCCGAGCACCGCCGGGCGATCCTGGCCACCTCCATCATCATCTTCGCCTTCCGCGCCACGCCCAGCGCCGGCGATGGCGCCTTCTGGTTCACGCTGGACGAGCTGGGCTTCGACGAGGCCTTCCTCGGCCATCTGCGCCAGACCTGGGCGATCCTCTCCGTGCTGGCGCTGTGGCTGCTGCGCCACCAGCTGACCAGGCATTCCGTCGCCCGCGTGCTGTTCTGGCTGACCCTGGCCGGCGGCGTGCTGAGCCTGCCGACGATCGGGCTTTTCTACGGCGTGCATCACTGGACAGAGGCGCATCTGGGCTTCGGCGCCCGCACCATCGCGCTGGTCGATTCCGCCGCGGGCGGCCCGTTCGCGCAGCTGGGCATGGTGCCGCTGCTGACGCTGGTGGCCTTCTACGCCCCGCCGGCGGCACGGGCGACGTGGTTCGCGCTGATGGCCTCGCTCATGAACCTCGCCCTGGTGGCGGGCAGCCTGCAGACCAAGTATCTCAACATGGTCTTCACCGTCGGCCGCGGCGATTACGGCCAGCTGGGCGCGTTGCTGATCGTGGCCACGCTGATCGGGGTGGCCCTGCCGCTGCTGGCGCTGGCGATCTTCCGCCCGCGCGCGTGAACACCGGAGCTTCCATGGCCCACCGCCCCGCCACGACCCATGCCGATCTCGGCCCCGAGTTCTACGACGAGGTGGCAGCGGCCGACTTCCCCCGCCACATCCTGCGCCACCGCAACCAGGCCTGGGCGAAGCGGGTGGGGCTGGATGGCCTGACCGACGCGGACTGGATCGCCCATTTCGGCCGGTTCGAGCCCTTGCCGGGCAGCTTCGAGAAGCCCCTGGCGCTGCGCTACCACGGCCATCAGTTCCGCAGCTACAACCCCGACCTCGGCGACGGGCGCGGCTTCCTGTTCGCGCAGCTGCACGATCTTCTGGATGGCCGCCTGCTCGATCTCGGCACCAAGGGCAGCGGGCGCACGCCGTGGTCGCGCGGGGCGGATGGACGGCTCACCCTGAAGGGCGGCGTGCGCGAGGTGCTGGCCACGGCGATGCTGGAGGCACAGGGGGTCTACACCTCCAAAAGCTTCTCCCTGATCGAAACCGGCGAGGAACTGCAGCGCCACGACGAGCCCTCGCCCACCCGCGCCGCCGTGCTGGTGCGCCTCTCCCACTCCCATATCCGCTTCGGCACCTTCCAGCGCCGCGCCTACCACAAGGACGCCGACAGCCTTCAGCGCCTGGTTGATCACGCGATCCGCCACTACATGCCCGACCTCTGGCACGACGATGCCGCCGAACGCGGCGCGGCGTTCTACGGGAGGGTGATGGCCAACGTCGCCCGCCTCGGCGCGCAATGGATGGCGGCCGGCTTCGTGCACGGTGTGCTGAACACCGACAACATGAACATCACCGGCGAGAGCTTCGATTACGGCCCCTGGCGCTGGCTGCCCACCTACCAGCCCGGCTTCACCGCCGCCTATTTCGACCATTCCGGGCTCTACGCCTATGGCCGCCAGCCGGAGGCGCTGCTGTGGAACCTCGCCCAGCTCGGCTCCGCCCTGCTGCC
>JAIXTK010000304.1 GCA_027483995.1 Acetobacteraceae bacterium | reverse complement strand
CGCTGCTTGAGGGTTTCCTGCTCGGCCTTGAGGCGTTCGACCTCGACGAGGCCCTGGCGGAAGGTTTCGACGGAGCGGGCCATGGTGCCGAGTTCGTCGCCGCGGTCGGTGCCGGGGACGGTGGTGTTGAGCTGGCCGGCGGAGAGCGTGTTCATGGTGCCGGTGAGGGCGCGGACGGGGCTGACGAGGCCCTTGATGGCGATCCAGGTGCCGAGCAGGACGACAAGGACGAGGGAGACGGCGACCAGGATGATGGTGTCGCGCCGGGTCGTGTCGGCTTCGTCGGCAAGCTGGCGGGCGAGGGAATCGGCTTCGGTGAGGATGTCGTCGGCGAAGGTGATGAGATCCTGGCGCAGGGCGGCGAAGGGCTGGTTGAAGCTGGCCTGCAGCAGGGTGGCCGCCTCTGCGCCCTTGCCGGACTGTTCCAGTGCCATCGCGTTCAGGGCCACGGCGTGCAGGGCCTCGAAGCGCTGCTGGAAGCCGGGCACGCGGCTGGCGAACGTGTCCTCCGTGAGGAGGGTGCGCGTGCGGGTGGCGCGCTCACGGAACTGGGGCAGCAGGGCCTCCAGGGCGCGGCGCTCCTCGGCGGGGTCGGTGGTGTTGTCGCCGAAGGAGCGCCAGGTGAGGCGGCTGAGGTCGATGACCGAGGCGCCCATGCGGGTGGCCCAGGTGGCGGCGGGGGATTTCTGCTGGACGAGCGCGGTGTAGTGCGAGTCGGCCGTTTGCTTGGCGATGAGAAGCTTGGTGGAGAGGCCGATGGCGACAAGGGCGCAGAGGGCGAGGGGTAGGAGCGCCTTCTGCAAGATCGGAAACGAGGCCAGGAGGCGAAGCATGGCGGGGCTCTTTCAGACTGTTCTGGTGGGCCCGTCATCCGATGCCACTGGTTTACAGCGGGTTATCTAGGGGCCGGGAAAGGCTTTCCGGCATGTGACAATCATGAAAACTCGCCGGGCGCATTGTGGCCCTTGCCAGGGGCGCGCTGGGCCGGTTGACTCAGCGGTCTGTCGTTTTCCGGGATCGCGCATCGCATGGCTTCCGCACGTTTGGCCGTTGATATCGGCGGCACCTTCACTGACCTCGCGCTGGAGCATGGGGGGCGCAGGACGACGGCCAAGGTGCTGACCACGCCTTCGGCGCCGGAGCAGGGGGTGATGGAGGGGGTGCGGGCGATCCTGGCGCAGGCGGGGATCGGGCCCGGGGACGTGGCGATCCTGATCCATGGCACGACGCTGGCGACGAATGCGGTGATCGAGCGCAAGGGGGCGCGCACGGCGCTGGTGACGACGCAGGGGTTTCGCGACGTGTTGGCGATGGGCAATGAGAGCCGGTACGACCAGTACGACCTGAACATCACGCTGCCGCAGCCGCTGGTGCCGCGGCATCTGCGCCTGGCGGTGGCCGAACGGTTGGACAATACCGGACGGGTGTTGCTGCCACTGGACGAGGCGGGCGTGCGGGCGCTGGTGCCGGTGCTGAAGCGGGAGGCGGTGGAGAGTGTCGCCGTTGGGTTCCTGCACAGCTTCGTCAATCCGGCGCATGAGAAGCGGGCGGCGGAGATTCTGGCGGAGGCGTTGCCGGGGGTGCCGGTTTCGCTTTCCTGCGAGGTGTCGCCGGAGATGCGGGAGTGGGAGCGGTTTTCGACCACGGCGGCCAATGCCTATGTGCAGCCGCTGATGGCGCGATACTTGACGAAGCTGGCGGCGGAGCTGAAGGGGATGGGGCTCGATGCGCCGGTGTTCCTGATGCTGTCGGGCGGCGGGTTGACCACGATCGAGACGGCGTGCCGGTTTCCGATCCGGCTGGTGGAGAGCGGGCCGGCGGGGGGGGCGATCTTCTCGGCGCATGTGGCGCGGGAGTGCGGGCTTTCGAGCGTGCTGTCGTTCGACATGGGGGGGACGACGGCGAAGATCTGCCTGATCGATGATTTCAAGCCGCAGACCTCCAGGACGTTCGAGGTGGCGCGGGTGGGGCGGTTTCGGAAGGGATCGGGGCTGCCGCTGCGAATTCCGGTGATCGAGATGGTGGAGATCGGGGCCGGGGGTGGGAGCCTCGCGCATGTGGACAGCCTTGGGCGGATCGGGGTGGGGCCGGAGAGTGCGGGGGCGATGCCGGGGCCGGCGTGCTACGGGCGCGGGGGCCAGAGGCCGGCGGTGACGGATGCCAACCTGGTGCTGGGGCGGTATGACCCGGCGCGGTTCGCGGGGGGGGCGATGACGCTGCATGAAGGGCCGGCGCAGGTGGCGCTGGGCGAGCATGTGGGTGCGAAGCTGGGTCTGGCGCCGGAGATGGCGGCGCTGGCGGTGGTGGAGATGGTGGACGAGAACATGTCCAACGCTGCGCGGGTGCACGCGATTGAATCCGGCAAGGGGTATGACGGGCGGACGATGATCGCCTTTGGCGGCGGCGGGCCGGTGCATGGGTTCCGGGTGGCGGAGAAGATCGGGATTGATCGGGTGCTGGTGCCCTCCGGCGCCGGGGTGGGGAGTGCGATCGGTTTCCTGCGGGCGCCCGTGGGGTATGAGGTGGTGCGGAGTTTGTATCAGCGGTTCCGGTCGTTCGATGTGGCGGCGGTGAATGGGCTGCTGGACGACATGGTGCGCGAGGCGGAAGAGGTTGTGGCGGCCGGGAGCTTTGGGGCGCCGACGACGCAAACGCGGATCGCGTTCATGCGCTACGTGGGCCAGGGGCACGAGATTCCGGTGGCGCTGCCGGCGCGCACGCTGGTGCAGGCCGACGTGGCGGCGATCCGGGCGGCGTATGACGTGGAATATTCGCGGTTCTACGATCGGCCGGTGCCTGGGTCTGATGTGGAGATCATGAGCTACGCGGTGGTGGTGGCGACCGTGGCGGAGGCCGCACCCGCGGTGGCGGCGGTGCCGGGGCGGAGCGCAGCCACGGCAGCGCGGGTGCAGCGTGTGCGGGACAGCGTGACGGGGGAGGTGGCGGATTGGGCCATCTATGATCGGGCTTCGTTGGCGCCGGGGGCGGTGCTGGCCGGGCCGGCGATCGTGGCGGAAGACGAGACCTCCACGCTGGTGGGGGCGGGGTGGACCGCCTCGGTGACGGCGCAGGGGTATATCGAGCTGGTGCGGGGGGCACGCTGATGTCGGGTGGGCAGATGGCCGCGATTCAGCGGCAGATCATGTGGAACCGGCTGATCGCGGTGGTGGAGGAGCAGGCGCAGATCATGATCCGCACCGCGTTTTCCACCACGGTGCGCGAGGCGGGCGATCTTTCGGCGGGGATCTTCGACCTGCAGGGGCGGATGATGGCCCAGGCGGTGACGGGGACGCCGGGGCATGTGAATTCCATGGCCGAGGCGGTGGGGCATTTCCTGGCGAAGTTCCCGGCCGGGACGATGAAGCCGGGGGATCACTACATCACCAATGATCCATGGCTGGGGACGGGGCATCTGCACGATCTGACGGTGGTGACGCCGGCGTTTCGCAACGGGGCGATCGTGGGGCTGTTCGCCAATACCGCGCATGTGATCGACGTGGGCGGGCTGGGGATGGGGCCGGAGGGGCGCAGCGTTTACGAGGAAGGGCTGTACATTCCGATCGTGAAATGCTTCGACCAGGGTGCGCCGAACGAGACGTTCTTTGATTTCATCCGGGTGGGCTCGCGCCTGCCGGTGGAGTTGGAAGGGGACGTGTATTCGCTGTGCGCCTGCAACGACGCCGGCGCCAAGCGGCTGGTGGAGATGATGGACGAGTTCGGGATGGACTCGCTCGATCCGCTGGCCGGGTTCATCTTCGAGAGTTCCATGCGGGCGACGGTGGCGGAGATCGGCAAGCTGGGGCGTGGGACGTTCAGCGCCGAGATCAGCAGCGACGGGTATGACGAGCCGGTGACCCTTCGCGGGGCGATGACCATTCTGGATGATGCGATCGAGGTGGATTTCGCGGGGACCTCCGGGTTGTCGCAGCGGGGGATCAACGTGCCGCCGGCCTATACGCGGGCCTATGCGTGCTTCGGGATCAAGGTGGTGGTGGCGCCGGAGATTCCGAACAACTGGGCGAGCCTGCTGCCGTTCCGCATGGTGATCCCCGAGGGGTGCATCCTGAACGCGCCGCGGCCGTATCCGGTGAGCGTGCGGCATGTGATCGGGCATCTGATCCCGGATCTGGTGATGGGGTGCCTGCACCAGGTGGTGCCGGACCGGGTGGCGGCGGAGGGGGCTTCGTGCCTGTGGAACCCGCCGATGCGCGGGGGGGCGAGCGTTTCCGGGCAGGCGCGCGGGAACAGGCCGGTGGTGTCTGATTTCGAGATCATCACGTTCAATTCCGGCGGGACGGGTGCGCGGCGGACGCTGGATGGCCTGGATGCCACCGCGTTTCCGAGCGGTGTGCGGACGATGCCGGTGGAGGCGACGGAGAATGTTTCGCCGCTGGTGTTCTGGCGAAAGGAGCTGCGCGAGGGCTCGGGCGGGGCGGGGCTGACGCGCGGTGGGTTCGGGCAGGTGATGGAGGTGGGGACGAAGGGTGAGCTGGAGTACGCCGTGAACGCCACCTTCGATCGCATCGCCAATGCGCCGCGCGGGCGCGATGGTGGGCTGGACGGGGCGGCCGGGGCGGTGCGGCTGAAATCCGGCAAGGTGCTGCGGCCGAAGGGGTTCCAGGTGATCCCTGATGGGGACCGGTTGATCCTGGAACTGCCCGGCGGTGGCGGGATGGGCGAGCCGGTGACGCGTGATCCGGGGCTGGTGGCGCGCGACGTACGCGACGGGCTGGTTTCGGTGGTGGCGGCGCGGGAGCTGTATCGCGTGGCGGTGGATGGGCTGGGCGTGCTGGACGAGGCAGCGACGGCGCGGCTGCGGGGAGGCTAAGGCGATGCGGGCGCTACTGGCTCTGGTGCTGCTGGCCGGGTGCGGGGCGGGGTTGCAGCCCACCTACGTGCCTTCGGCCGCCTGCGCGGGGTTACCGGGGGAGCCGGCGATCACGGCGCGGCTGTATTTCGGGCGGACCATCAAGGGCGGTGCGAAGGTGGATGATGCCGCCTGGCAGCGGTTCCTGGCCGAGGCGGTGACGCCGCGCTTCCCCTCGGGGTTCAGCGTGTTCGACGGCTATGGGCAGTGGCAGCAGCGCAGCACCGGGCGGATCATCCAGGAGGCCTCGACGGTGATCGAGGTGGCGGCGCCGCGGAATGCCGAGGTGGTGGCGAAGCTGGAGGAGATCCGCGGGGCGTATCGCGCGCGGTTCCAGCAGGAGAGCGTGGGGCTGGTGGTGGGTGAGAGTTGTATGTCGTTCTGATCATGGAGGAAGGACAGGGGCCCGACTATTGCGCCCAACTTGCAACGCAGCCGGCTCGACCGTTGCAAGTGTGGGAACTGGAGGTGTTGCAGGCTCTCGCGTTAAATGCGGGCCTCAACGCCGATATCGCATCGCTGACGCGCGGTGCCTGCGCGCGGACCATGATGGACGGTGGCATGGGCTCGTTCCAGATCACGCCACCTACCGGAGATGTTTCGGTCGCGTGGTTCTCCGCTGCCGAACTCTGGTATCGGGATTCGGATGGCGTCGAGGTATTCCTTGCCCTGAACCTCAACGAGGCGCGGGAGCCGGTGGAGGTCGATATCTGGAAGGCTGATTCCACAGCAATGATTCGGCCACCTGCCGCGTCAGACCTGCAGCCCTTGCCACAAGGGCATAGCGTGGGCGGTCTCTAGGTGCCGAGCCGCTTCCAGAAAAACACCACCGCCTCTGGCGTGCCATCGGCCTTGCGGGTGTAGTCCGGCATGGATCCGCCGCGCTGCCAGCCTTCTGCGACGTAGAGATGTTCGGCTTCGCTGCCTGCGTGGGTGGCGAGGGTGAGGATGTCCCGGCCGGAATCGCGGGCGGCTGCTTCGGCCTGGTGCAGCAGGGCGCGGGCGAGGCCGCGGCGGCGGGCTGCGGGGGCCACCATCAGTTTCTTGATTTCGGCGCGGTGGCGCTGGTTGTCTGGCAGGGCGAGGTCGAGGGTGACGCTGCCGGCGAGGATGCCGTCGGACCAGGCGGCGAAGAGGATGCGTTCGCCGCGGGCGGCCTGGGAGGCGACGCGGCGCATGTAGGCGGTGTCTTTCTCCTGCGGCAGCGGGGCGCGGAAGGAGAGGTTGCCGCCGGCGTCCACGCAATCCTTCAGGATGGCGGCGAGGCGGGGGACGGCGGAGACGGCGGCGGCGGCGTTCAGCTTCTGCACGTGGGTGCCGGTGAGGGGCTTGGCGTATTCGAACTCCATGGAGTTCGAGAGGTCGTTCAGGGCGCGGATCGGGCCGGCGCGCAGGTAGGAGGATTTTTCGTAGAAGCGGTGGGCGCGGTCGAAGCGGGTGTCGCTCCAGAGGCGCATTTCGGTGGCGTCGTTCGCGCGGGCGTGGGTTTCGGCGGCGGCGACGAGGGATTGGGCGAGGCCGGTGCCGCGCTGGGCGGCATAGGCGTACATCTTGCAGAGTTCCCAGGTGCCGTCGGCCAGGGGCTTCGTGGCGACCATGCCGACGACGCGGCCTTCGTGCTCGGCGGCCCAGAGGGCGCCGTTCTGTTGGGCGTAGTAGGTGGCGAGCGCGCGCAATTCCGGCACCTCGCCGTCGAGGTCCATCACGCAGCCGGGGTATTCGGCCCAGCAGGTATCTACCAGGGCGATGAAGCCTGGCGCGTCGGAATCGCGGCCGGGGCGGAGGGCTGGGTGCACCGCTGGGGAGGCCTTCCGGGATGGTTGGGTTGGTGGGGCCTACCCCTCACCCCAGCCTTGATCCGCTTCGCGGATCAAGGCGCCAAGGGGAGAGGGGGCTCCTGGGTCTAGGACAGGCTGGAGACGAATTTGGCCATGCGGGACATGGCTTCTTCGAGGCTGGCGTCGTCGGTGGCGTAGCTGATGCGCAGGTAGGGCGACATGCCGAAGGAGGCGCCGGAGACGAGGGCCACGTGGGCTTCCTCGAGGCAGGCCATGGCGAAATCGGCGTCGGTCTCGATCACCTTGCCGGCGGGGGTTTTCTTGCCGAGGCAGCCGGCGATGTTCGGGAAGACGTAGAAGGCGCCTTCGGGCTTGTGGCAGGAGATGCCGGGCATCTTGTTCAGCGCATCCACCACCATGTCGCGGCGGGCGTTGTACTGGGCCTTCATGTCGGCCACGATTTCCTGCGGGCCATCCAGCGCCGCGGCGGCGGCGGCCTGGCCGACGGTGGAGACGCCGGCGGTGGCCTGGCCCTGCATGTTGACCATGGCGCGGATCAGGTCCTTCGGGCCACCGGCGAAGCCGACGCGCCAGCCGGTCATGGCGTAGGTCTTGGAAACGCCGCTGACGGTGACGACGCGGTCTTTCAGGTCGGGCGCGACCTGGGCGAGGGTGGTGTGCTTGAAATCGCCGTAGACGAGGTGTTCGTACATGTCGTCGCAGATCACCCACACATGGGGGTGCTTGCGCAGGACCTCGGCGAGGGCCTTCAGTTCGGCCTCGGTGGGGGCGGCGCCGGTGGGGTTGTTGGGGTAGTTGAGCATCACGAGCTTGGTCTTGGGCGTGATGGCGGCATCGAGATCCTCGGGCCGCAGCTTGAAGCCGTTGTTCTGCGGGCAAGTGACGATAACGGGCTCGCCGCCAGCGAGGCGGGACATCAGCACGTAGGCGGACCAATAGGGGGCGGGGACGATGACTTCGTCGCCCTCGTCCACGGTGGCCATGATGGCGTTGTAGAGCACCTGCTTGCCGCCGTTGCCGACCATGATCTCATCGAGCGCGTAGTCGAGCCCGTGGTCGCGCTTGAATTTGCGCTGGATGGCCTGCTTGAGGGCGGGCGCGCCATCCTGCGGCGGGTACTTGGTGTCGCCCTTCATGGCGGCGGCGAAGCCGGCCTCGATGGCGTGCT
>JAIXTK010000117.1 GCA_027483995.1 Acetobacteraceae bacterium | reverse complement strand
CACCCCGGCCCGGTTGTACCAGCTGCGGTCGAACAGCACGATCTCGCCGGCGGCCGGCAGATGCGGCACGTAGCGCTGGAAATACCACTGCGTCTTCTCGCGGTCGGAAGGTGCGGGCAGCGCCACCACACGGCAGGTGCGCGGATTGACCCGCTGGGTGATGCGCTTGATCACCCCGCCCTTGCCGGCGCTGTCCCGCCCCTCGAACAGCACCACCACCTTCAGCCCGCGGTGCATCACCCAATCCTGCAGCTTCACCAATTCCGCCTGCAGCCGCAGCAACTCGCGGAAATAAAGACCCCGCTCCAGCGTGCTCGCCGGCCGGCGCGACAGCAAGTCGCGCAGCTCCGCCGGCAGCCGGGAATCATCGATCTCCTGCTCCAGCTCCTCGTCGAAATCGTCCTGCAACTCGCGGCGCAACCAATCCGTCGCCTCCGCCGCCTCGTCCTTGCCGGTATCGTGCGTCATCCGTCCCGTCCCGTCGCCAGAGGTCACCACCGCATTCCCTAGCGCATCATGCCACAAGGCAAACGTGAACAAGCAAAGACACTCCGCTCGCACGTCATCAAGCAGTCAGCCTGCCTTTCATGAAGAAAGCGATCCCTCACGCCTTCCGCCGCAACCACTCCTCCACGGCAGCCCCCATCGTCGTTCCCACGCTGGCCTTCATCCACGCCATGAACGCCCGATCGAACGCGAAATCCGCCCCGCATTCCGCCCGGAAGAACCGCCGCACGTTCTGCGTGTTGCGATACCTGGCATCGATCACTGTCGCCCGCGTGATCGGGTCCGCGTGCCAGTCGAATCCCGCCATACCCTGCCCCCTCCGCGTTGCCCCGCCGCACCGCCACCATTACCCTGTGCGCCAGTCGCATCCGGAATCATCCCTCCATGCACATCACCGTCAACGGCGCCCGCCTCTTCTTCGACGTCCGCGGCGAGAAGCTGGTCCCGAACGGCCCGCGCATGGTCGAGCGCCCCACCCTCCTCCTCCTCCACGGCGGCCCCGGCGGCGACCACTCCATGTTCCGCCCCCGCTTCGATGAGCTGTCCGATATCGCCCAGGTGATCTACCTCGACCACCGCGGCAACGGCCGCAGCGACCGCCGCACGCCGAACGAATGGACCCTCGCCCAATGGGGCGACGACGTGAAAACCTTCTGCGACCTGCTGGGGATCGAGAAGCCCATCGTGCTCGGCTACTCCTTCGGCGGCATGGTCCTGCAGGCCTACGCCACCCGCCACCCAACCCACCCCGGCAAGCTGATCTTCTACAGCACGAGCCCCAAGGTCGACCGCGAGGAAAACTACGCCGTCTTCGAACGCCTCGGCGGCCCCCACGCCCGTGCCGTGGCCGAGGCCCGCTGGAAAACCCCCAACCCCGAGAGCCAGCGCGCCTACATCGAAATCTGCTACCCGCTCTACAACCGCCGCGGCACCCGCGACCCCGATGCCGCCCTGCGTAGCCTCAACAACGATGCCGTCGCCTTCCACTTCGGCGGCCCCGAGGGCGAAGCCGTCCGCCTGGACTACACCGCCGCCCTGGCCAGCATCCAATGCCCCAGCCTCGTCGTCGCCGGCGAGGACGACCCCATCACCCCCATCACCCGCAGCGAGCTCCTCGCCGCCAGCCTGCCAAAACACCTCGTCAGCTTCGAGCGCTTCGCCAACGCCGGCCACGGCGTCCACAACGACGACCCCGCCGCCGCCATGTCCCTCCTGCGCGATTTCATCCTGAACGCCTGATGCTCACCCTCAACACCCTGCCCCTCGGCGCCTGGTTCCCTTGCGGCACCTTCCGCCTCACCCGCGAAGACATCGTCGCCTTCGCCGAGCGCTACGACCCCCAGCCCTTCCATCTCGACGAGGCAGCCGCCGCGCAAAGCTACTTCACGCGCCTCTGCGCCTCCGGCCTGCACACCCAGGGCATGGCCATCGGCCTCATGGTCCGCGCCATCACCAACGTCGCCGTCGTCGCCGGCTACAGCCTCAACCAGGCCCGCTTCCGCGCCCCCACCTGGCCCGACACCACCTACACCGTCCGCGCCCGCTGGACCGAAACCAGCCCCTCACCCCGAGACCCCACCCGCGGCCGCGCCACGATCGAGAGCGAGGGGCATGAAGGAGAAAATCTCGTCGCCACGCTGGGTGTCACGTATGTCGTAAGCAAGTAGTTCTTTTTTGAAAAAAAGAACCAAAAAACTTTTATACGCTGAGCGCGAGGCCCCTCCGCACCAAACGAACAAAAGTCTTTTTGCTTCTTTTTCTCCAGAAAAAGAAGACTCTTCCTTACGTCACCACCCGCCCAATAGCCTCCCCAAGGATCGAAACCCCCAGATCGATCTCCTCCTCCGTCACCGTCAGCGGCGGCGCGATCCGCATGATCCCCCCGGTCCCCCCGGTGCTGACGATATTGGCCGAAAGCCCCAGATCCATCGCGATCGACGTCACCGCATCCGAAACCGTCCCGGCCTCCGCACCCGCGAATTCCAGCCCCAGCAAAAGCCCGCGCCCGCGCACATCGCCGATGCAGTCGAACCGCTGGCCGAGCCCGCGCAGCCCGGCCGAAAGCCGCGCCCCCATCGCCGCCGCCCGCCCCGCCAACCCGTCGCGCTGCACGATCTCCAGCACCTTCACGCCCACCGCCGCCGGCAGCGGGTCGTTCACATGCGTGGTATAGAAAAGGAACTTCCGCGCCTCCGCCTCATCCGCGATTGCGTCAGACGTCATCACCGCCGAAAGCGGCAGCCCCACCCCCAGCGTTTTGCTCAGCGTCAGGATATCCGGCACCACCAAGTCGCGCTCGAAGGCGAACATCGTCCCCGTCCGCCCCACCCCGGTCTGCGCCTCGTCCAAAATCAGCAGCATCCCCCGCTCGGCGCATTTCGCCTTCAACGCCGCCAGATACCCCAGCGGCAGATCGATGAGCCCCCCCGCCGACAAGATCGGCTCCGCAATGAAGCACGCAAGATTCCCCGTGCACTGCCGGTCCAGCTGCACGAAGGCATCGTCCAGCTCCTCCCGCCAGCCCACCCCCTTGAACCGCGGCCGATACGGATTGGGGGCGGGGATAGCGTAATTCCCCACCGCCATCGGCCCCACCCCGCGCCGCCCGAAGGCATAGGTCGCGGCCGAAGCCCCGCCCGTCATCCCGTGCCAGGATTGCGCGAAGGCCACCACCTCCCACTTCCCCGTCACCAGCTTCGCCATCCGGATCGCCGCCTCGTTCGCCTCCCCCCCGGTCGAAAGAAACATCGCCCGCGGCAATTCCGGCACCAGCCCCGCCAGCCCCTCCGCCAGCGCCACAACGGGCTCGGACAGCATGGAGCTGAACAGATGGTCCAGCTTCCCCACCTCCTCGCGCACCACCGCCACGATCTCCGGATGCGAATGCCCCAGGATCGCGCTCATCTGCCCCGAGGTGAAATCCAGCACCTTCTTCCCGGCGGCGTCATACAGAAAACTTCCCTCCGCCCGCACCGGCACGAACGACGTGAATTCCCCGCCATATTTCAGCAGGTGCTTATTCGCCCGCACCCAGAACGCCACGTCGCCAGGTGCATCGTTCATCGAAACCCTCCACGCTCACTGGTCGCATACCGCGTCGCCCGGTAACGTCGCACGCCGCCACACGCCCTGTCATTGCCGGCGCACACCAGGACACCGAATGACCGACCTCTCCGCCCTCCTCGCCCGCCCCGGCGCCAACGACCTCGATTGGGAGCTCCCCGGCCTCCCCGGCCGCCGCATCATCCTGCGCAGCGCCCGCCCGCGCCATTGCACCCCCGCAACGCCCATCCTCTTCGTCCACCACGGCGTGCTCCGCAACGGCGACGACTACCGCAACCACTGGCTCCCCCTCGTCGACGAAGCCGACCTTCTCGTCATCGCGCCGGAATTCCCCAACGAGAGCTTCCCCGCCGCCGCCACCTACAATTTCGGCAACATCGCAGGCGGTACCCCCCGCTCCGCCTGGTCCTTCACCACCGACCCCACAATCTTCGACCTCCTGCGCGCCCAGGGCCTCACCACCCGCGAGCGCTACGGCATGTGGGGCCACTCCGCCGGCGGCCAGTTCGTCCACCGCGCCCTCTCCCTCGGCCTGCGCGCCCGCGTCGCCGCCGCCGTCACCGCCAACGCCGGCACCTACTCCTGGCCCGACCTCGCCACCCCCTACCCCTACGGCCTCGGAGACACCGGCCTCACCGAACCCGACCTCAAATCCTTCCTCGAATTCCGCCTCACCATCATGGCCGGCACCGCGGATATCGACGCCACCAGCGAACACTTCCCCAAAGACCCACCCGCCATGGCCCAGGGCCCCACCCGCCACGCCCGCGCCCACAACTACATCGCCGCCGCCCGCGCCCGCGCCGAAGCCCTCGGCACACGCTGCGCCTGGACCATCATCGACGTCCCCGGCGTCGACCACGACGGCCAACGCATGTCCGTTGCCGCCGCCCCCATCCTCTCCGCCGCACTGCACGCCAGCGCGTGATCGTCGCCGGCGAAACGCCGACGACATGACTCACCCGCTCAAGCCCTGAAGGAGCCATCCCATGCAAAACACCGACAAGGTCTGGACGCTGGTCGAAGCCAAGCGCCAGGAATTCCTCGATCTCGCCGACCGCATCTGGGACAAGCCCGAGATCGCCTACGACGAATACGAATCCACCGCCGAACACACCGCCATGCTGGAACAGCAGGGCTTCCGCATCACCCGCGAAGTCGCCGGCATCCCCACCGCCGTCATGGGCGAAGCCGGTGAGGAAGGCCCCGTCATCGCCATCCTCGGCGAATACGACGCCCTGCCCGGCCTCAGCCAGGAAGCCGGCATCGCCGAGAAAAAACCCCTTCCCGGCAACGGCCTGGGCCACGGCTGCGGCCACAACCTCCTCGGCTCAGCCGCCCTCCTCGCCGCCACCGCGGTGAAGGACTGGCTCGCCGAGAACGGCCTCAAGGGCCGCGTCCGCTACTACGGCTGCCCCGCCGAGGAAGGTGGTGCGGCGAAATCCTTCATGGTCCGCGAAGGCGCCTTCAAGGATGTGGACATCGCCATCTCCTGGCACCCCGCCGCCTTCTCCGGCGTCAACGACGCCATGAGCCTGGCCAACACCCGCATCGACTTCACCTTCACCGGCCGGCCCAGCCACGCCGCCGCCTCCCCCCACCTGGGCCGCAGCGCGCTCGATGCCGTGGAGCTCATGAACGTCGCCGTCAACTACATGCGCGAACACATGCCCAGCGACGCCCGTATCCACTACGCCTACCTCGATACCGGCGGCATCGCCCCCAACGTCGTCCAGGGCACCGCCAAGATCCGCTACGCCATCCGCGCCCGCGAGCTCCCGGAACTCTGGCCCCTCATCGAGCGCGTGAAAAAATGCGCCGAAGGCGCCGCCCTGATGACCGAAACCACCGTCACCCACCAGGTGGTCTCAGCCGTCTCCAACCTCCTCGGCAACACCCCGCTCGAAAAAACCATGTACGCCGCCTTCGAACGCCTCGGCCCGCCCCCCTTCGACGACGCCGACCGCGAATACGCCAAGCAAATCCAGTCCACCCTCTCCCCGGAAGACATCACCAGCGCCTACCGCCGCATCGGCGCCAAGCCCGACCTCGAAAAGCCCCTCTGCGACTTCATCGTCCCCATCGACGCCAAAGGTGCCCCCATGATGGGCAGCACCGACGTGGGAGACGTCTCCTGGGTCGTCCCCACCGTCCAGGCCCGCGGCGCCACCTACGCCATCGGCACCCCCGGCCACTCCTGGCAACTCACCGCCCAGGGCAAATCAGGCATCGCCCACAAAGGCCTCCTCCACGTCGCCAAAATCATGGCCAGCACCGCGGTCGACGCCCTCGCCAACCCCGAAATCATCGCCCAAGCCAAAGCCGACTACGTCACCCGAACCGCCACCAACCCCTACGTCTGCCCCCTGCCGACAGACGTGAAGCCGCCGATCAAGAAGCGCTCCTGAGGAAAGACGCAGGGGGACGTCGTCCCCCTGCACCCCCTACCAGGGGACAGCGTCCCCTGGACCCGGCATCAACCAACACAGGAAGAGCCGCATCCGGCTAGCAATTCCGCCTCAACGGGGCGTAGGCGTCAGCCGGGCCTCGCTCGCATGCGAATCGGTCAGTAGCCACGGCCGCTATAACGCTCACATTCGGCCTTGTGCGCCATGCGTCACCCCTTGCCCGAGGCCTTCTCGAACAGCACAAGTCCCAAGATCACCACCCCAACTCCCACCCACTGCCAAGCCGAAAGCCACTCCCCCAGCACGGCCACGGCGATCAGAACCCCTACAAGCGGTTCGAGATTGCTGATCATCGTCGCCCTTACCGGCGAGATGAAGCGGAACGCCGCGAAGAACGCCAACAGCCCGATGGCAGCGCCAAGCCCCGCAAGCGCCAGTCCGGTCCAGCCCACCACGCCCTGCGGTGCCGCCCATGCCCCGAGCCAGGTCGTCGCGGCGGAGAACACGACAAGGTTCACCAGTCCCGAATGGAACATAAGCTGGATGGAGCTTGCCCCCTTCTGCGCCTCTGCCCCGAACAGGATCAGCCCGCAAACTGCCACCGAGGCCAGCACCGCCAGCGCAATGCCAACCGGCTCCAGCACGCCCAGTTCGGGCCCCACCACCAGCGCCAGCCCGGCCAGAACCACAACGGCGAGCAGCAGCTTGCGGCGCCCCAGTCGTTCCGTCCCACGCAGATGCGCGATCAGCGCCAGCAGCAACGTATGGGTGAAGTAGATCAAGATCGCCAGGCTCACCGGAATGTGGGCCACCGAGGCAACGTACCCATACGACATCAGCACATGGGAAATGCCGGCAAGAAGGGCGAACAACCCAGCCTGCCGGCCGACTGCCAGTCCCTGGCCGAGCGCCACCAGCGCCAGCCACATCACCACAACCGTGATCAGGCCGCGCGCAGTCAGCACCGTCAGCGTCGTCGCCCCCGCCTCAAGCGCCACCTTGGCCGCTGTGGGCGAAACCGCGGTCACCACGGCAGACACAATCACCAGCAGGATCCCAGCGGCCTGCCGCGATCCTGCGGAAAGCTCTGATTTCATTGCATTATACTAACCAACAACACCCAGGCCAGGCGCTCCTGGCCGCGACCGCCCCGGCGTGCCACGAAGCGCTGTTTCATCCGACCAACCCACCCAGAAACCGCCCCAGCAACCCCCCGATCGCCTCGGTGTTGTACCCCCCCTCCTGCACCACCGCGCACGGCAGCCCCAGCCCCCGCACCGCCTCCCCCGCGCGCGCGAACCCGTCATCCCCCACGCCCAGGAACCCCAGCGGCTCGTCGCGATGCGCATCCAGCCCCAGCGAAACCACCAGCGCGTCGCACCCCTCCAGCGCCCGCAACCCCGTCCGCACCGCGCGCAGCCACCCTTCGTCGCCCGTGCCCCGCGCCAGCGGCAGGTTGAGGTTCCACCCCGCCCCCGCCTCGGCGCCCCGCTCCCCCGCATGCCCCACGAACCACGGGTAGCAGGCCGCAGGGTCGCCATGCACCGAAACCGTCCGCACGTCGTCGCGCCGCCAGAAGATGTGCTGCGTCCCGTTGCCGTGATGCACGTCGATATCCAGCACCCCCACCCGCGCCGCCCCCCCGGCCCGCAGCCGTTCGGCGGCCACGGCGGCGTTGTTGATCAGGCAATGCGCCGCCGCCCGCCGCGGATAGGCATGGTGGCCGGGCGGCCGGCACAGCGCATAGGCATGCCGCCCCGCCGCCGCCTCGTCCGCCGCCGCCACCGCGCAGGCTGCGGAGGCCACCGCCGCCTCCCACGTCCCCGCCCCGATCGGCGCGCTCGTGTCGTAGGTGTACCACCCCGCCTGGCCCATGATGTGCGGCGGCACCCGCCCGCCATCCTCCAGCATCTCCGGCGCCGGATGGCTGTTCGGCACAATCTCCGGCCCCGCCCCGGGAATCGCCGCCCACGCCGCATGCCCGTCGCGCAGGAAGTCGAGGTAGTCCTGCGCATGCACCTCCCGCACCGCATTCATCGGCGCCGGATCGGGCGGCGCATGAATCCCCAGCCCCGCCCCCCGGCACGCCGCCAGCAGCGCATCGGCCCGCGCCTCCACCTCGAAATTCGTCAGCAGCGCGCCCCGCAGCATGAAGAACGCCGGGGCATGCGCCCGCTGCCGCTCATCCCAGAACACCTTCATCGCCCGCCCTCCCCCAAAGCCGCCGCCGCATGCCGCGCCGCCAGGCACCCGAACACCAGCGCCGGACCGATCGTGATCCCCGCCCCCGGATACGTCCCGCCCATGAAGCTCGCCGCGTCGTTCCCGGCCACATACAGCCCGTCCACCACCACGCCACGCGCATCCACCGCCCGCGCCTGCGCATCCGTGCGCAACCCGATGAACGTGCCGAGGTCCCCCGGCACCAGCCGCACCGCATAGAACGGCGCCACCGCCACCGGCGCCACGCACGGGTTCGGCCCGCCATGATCCAGGCTGCCGTTGAAGCGCTGATACACGTCCCCGCCTTTGCCAAACTCCGGGTCCTCGCCCCGCGCCGCCCCCGCGTTCACGCGCGCCACCGTCGCGGCCAGCCCCGCCGGGTCGATCCCGCACGCCACCGCCAGCGCCTCCACCGTCGGCGCCTCGATCAGGTAGCCGGATCGCACATGCGGCCCCGGCCGCCCCGGCCGCGGCGGCGCCCGCCCCAGCCCATACTGCGCAATCGCCACGCTGTCGCAGATCAGGTGGCACGCCACCTCGTCGTCGTCCCGGCAGGCCCCCAGCATCGCCGGCACGAAGTCGTGGTAGGACCTTGCCTCGCTGATGAAGCGCCGCCCGCGCCGGTCCACCGCGATGTACCCCGCCTTGCCCCGGTCCAGGAAATGCGGAAACGGCAGGGTCGAGCCATCGGCCTGCGGCACCAGCGAAACCGGCGTCCAGGCCGCCGGCTGGTCCTGGTCCTCCATCGTCGCCACCCCCGCGCCGGTCCCCAGCCGGAACCCGTCGCCCTGGTTGCCCTCCGGCGCCAGCGTCCGGTGCCCGCGCCCGGCCGCCACATGCGGGAAGAACCGCGCCCGCAATGCGTCATCCGCCGGAAACCCCCCGGTCGCCAGCACCACCCCGGCCCGCGCCTCCACCCGCACCTTCCCGTCCTGCGTCTCCAGCACCGCCCCGCGCACCCGCCCGCCCTCATGCAGCAACGAGACGATCGGCGCGCGAAGCATCAGCCGCACCCCGCGCTCGAATGCCGAAAGCGCCAGCGCCGCCACCAGCGCATTCCCATTCGAAAGCCGCGTCCCGCGCGGATGCGAAACCCGGTCCCACGCATACCGCGCGAACAGCTTCCCCACCTGCAGCGCCGCCGCCGCCGAGCGCGTCATCCGGTAGAAATTCGGCAGGTCCTCGCGCCCCACCATCATCCCGCCCAGGATCGTCGTGGTCGCCAGCGGCGGCCGCAGCTCCGCGAACCGCGCCCCCAGCCGCCGCCCATCGAACGGCACAGGCCCCAACGACCGCCCCCCGGCCGACCCGCCCTCCCGCTCCGGATGATAATCCGGCCACCCCGGCGCAAGGCTGAAGCGCAGATGCGTGTTGTCCTCCAGCCAGGCCAGCACCTCCGGCGCCTGCGCCAGGTACGCCTCGGCCTTGGGTCGGTCCAGCCGGTTGCCGCCCTCGGTCATCAGGTAGGCCAGCGCCGCCTCCCCGCTATCCACCTTGCCCGCCGCCACCGCCTGCCGGCTGCCCGGCACCCACACGATGCCGGCCGCATAGCTGGTGGTGCCCCCGAACACCGCCGCCTTCTCCGCCACCACCACCGAAAGCCCCGCCGCTGCCGCCGTCACCGCCGCCGCCAGCCCCGCCGCGCCAGAGCCCGCCACCAGCAGGTCGCAGGCCAGCACGCCCTCTCCACCCCGCATCGCGCCACTCCCCTCTATTGCACAATCCGTAATATGCTACTCTATGCAGAAGCATACCCCGCGCCGCCAACGCACCGTCAACCCCACCCCCGGAGCCCGATGCCCGAACCAGCCCCCGAATCTCCCCGCGCCGGCATCCAATCGATCGAGGTCGCCGGCCGCCTGCTCCACGCCCTGCTCGAAGGTGGCGAGGCCCTGCGCCTCGCCGACCTCGCCCGCCACGCCGGCATGCCTTCGGCCAAGGCGCACCGCTATCTGGTCAGCCTCATCCGCGCCGGCCTCGCCGTGCAGAACCCCGCCTCCGGCCGCTACGACCTCGGCCCGCTCGCCCTGCGCCTCGGCCTGCACGGCATCGCCCGGTTCGAACCGCTGCGCCTCGCGGAACAGACCATCGCCGCCCTCAGCACCCAGGCGGGCGAAAGTGCCGCCCTCTCCGTCTGGGCCGGCCGCGCCCCGGCCATCGTGCGCGTGGCGGAAGCCCGCCACAGCCTCGCCGGCCAGGTCCCGCTCGGCCATGCCTGCCCGCTCACCTGGTCCGCCACCGGCCTCGTCTTCGCCGCCTTCGAGCCCGCCGCCCGCACCGCCCCCCTGCTGCAGGAGGAACTGCGCCAGAACCGCCGCGTCGCCCGCCCCGGCGCCCCGTCCACGGCAGCCGCACTGGAAACCCGGCTCGCCACCATCCGCCGGGCCGGCGTCGCGGTGGTGGATGGCGCCCAGGGCGGCGCCGCCGCCGTTGCCGCCCCGGTGCACGACGCCCACGGCGCGCTGGCCATGGTGGTCACTGTCTTCGGCCCCCAAGGCCGGCTCGACGCCACACCCGAAGGCCCCCTCGCCCGCCTCGTGGCAGAGGCCGCCACACAGCTCTCAGCCCTGATGGGCGGGCCCCAGCCCCCCGGCTAGCCCGCCTACCCCAACCGCCGCAAAACCCCCTTCGCCTCCTCCCCCCGCCCCAACCGCATCAACCCAAACGCCACCGCCTGGCTCAGCAAATCCCGCTGCGCCCGGCTCCCCCCAAACCGCTCATGCCCCCCCAGCACCGCCCGCAACTCCCGCACGGCCCACTCCCACTCCCCCCGCGCAAACGCCCCGAACCCCCGCCCCGCCACCGCCACCAGATCCCCCGCCGGCCCCCGCACCCCATCGCTGAACCGGGCCAACCTCTCCCCATCCCCCGCCATCGCCGCCGCCAGCGCCGAGTGCAGATCAATGAAGCTCACCCCGGGCTCCGGAAACAGCCGCGAAGCCGCCGCCGAAACCTCGCCCCACAGCCCCTCCGGCACCGCCTCTCCCGCCACCCCCACGCGGAACAGGAACGAGGCCGCATCCGTCACCTGATTAATCCCCGGCCCCTGACACACCCCGGGCCGCAGCGAATTCTCCCACACCGCCCAGGCCTCGCCGAATTCCCCCCGCTCCATCGCCCACAGCGAAACATGCCAGTTCAGATGGCTGTGCAGCGCCGCCCTGGGGTCGTACCCCGGCAACCACCCGCGCAGAAACGCCATCCCGTCGGCCACATCGCCGGCCTCGTAATGCCCATGCGCGCTGATATGCGCCCCGCTCGCATGCCGAGGGTTCAGTTCCAGCGCCCGGTCCACATGGCGCCGCCCGGAAGCCAGCTCCCCCTGCTCGATCTCCGCGAACGCCAGTGCCGCCAGGAACCACCAATCATCGCCATAGGCGCCGGCCAGCGGCGCCAGCAGCTCCAGCTGCGCCCGCTCCCGCCCCGCCAGCCCGGAAAACCCGATCAGCCCGAACACCCCCGTCGCCGGCGCCAGCGCCATCGTATCGCGCGGCCACTCCACGGCATGTGCCCGCACCTGCGCCAGCGCCCCCATCGCGTCCCCGGCCAGCAGCGTCTCATAGATGCCGAACTGGCTCCGCTCCCGCGCCGTCACCCCCTCCAGCCCCGCCCGCGCCGCCGCCAGGCTCTCCCGCGCCTCGCCCATCCGCCCGGCCATCTGCAACGCACGCGCCATCGCCACATGCCCGGCCACGAAGCCGGGGTCCTCCGCCACCGCCAGCCGCAACGCCTCCCCGGCCCCGAGATTGGTGGACAGCATCGCCTCCACGCCCTCCACATAGGCATCGCGCGCCGCCACGCTGGAAGTCGAAATCAAGTTCCCGTCCCGGTCGCGCAGCATGGCCATCCCTCCCCAACCGCGGCATCGCCGCCCCGATCGCAGTCGCATCCCGGCCGAAAGCTTGCAACCCCGGCCCTGTTAACCCACCCGCAACCACCACCCGGCATCACTCTCCAACCACCGGGCTGCCACAAGCCCCAGCCAAAATGAGGGAGACATGGACGGCACATCGGCATCGCTCAGCGCGGTTTCCGGCACCACCGCCCTGCACGCCGTCATCTATGCCAGCCGCTTCGTCGTCGTGCGCCATCCCACCATCGATGCCTGCGTGGCCGAGATCCTGCGCACCTCCAAGCACAACAACCGCTTCAACCACGTCACCGGGGCCCTGCTCGCCTGCGACGGCTGGTTCCTCCAGGCCCTGGAAGGCCGCCGCATCGATGTGGAACACACGCTGCGCCGCATCGAACGCGATCCGAACCACCACGGCATCCGCCGCATCACCGCCGGCCCGATCGAGGAACGCCGCTTCAGCGCCTGGCAGATGTGCGCCAGCGTCCTCTCCCCCACGGATGAGGCGATCATCCGCACCCTGGCCGGCAGCGGCAAGTTCGATCCCGGCACCCTCACGCCGGAAGCCGCCCTGCGCCTCCTCAAGGCCGTCGCCCGCCTCCAATCCCCCCGCGCCTGACCCCGTCCCGGCATCGCAAAGAAAACGGGCCTCCCCCAAAGGTCCCTCTTGCATCCGGTCGTTTAGTTAGATATATTGTCTGTCATGACAAACATCCTCTCCCTCCT
>JAIXTK010000212.1 GCA_027483995.1 Acetobacteraceae bacterium | reverse complement strand
GGCTTCCTCCAGTGGCCTGCTCTGCTGATGGGTGCGGCAGGTTTTAAAAAACTAGACCACCCGTGCCACACCCTGTCAACGTCGATTGTCGACAATTGGAATGCTTGCATTTGACCCTGGCTCGGGGATAGCAGCCACGGGACGTTATTTGGATCGACATGGACGCCATCCCGCCTACGCCCCCAACCAGTGAGGCGCCGCGCGCGCGGCGGCGGACGAGTGCGCTCACGATTCCGGAGCAGATCGCCAACCGGCTGGCCGCGGCGATCCTGAACGGGGAGTACCGCGACGGGGAGCGGTTGCGCGAGCAGGACCTGGCGGAGACGCATGGGGTGAGCCGCGGGCCGGTGCGTGAGGCGCTGCGGGCGCTGGAGCGGTATGGCCTGGCGATCCTGTTGCCGCGGCGCGGGGCCTATGCGGTGGGTCTTTCATTGGACGTGATTGCCGAGGCGTTCAATGCACGCGCGGCGCTGGCGGGTATTGCGGCGCGGCAGCTGGCGCGGCGCGAGGCGGCGGCGGCGCGGGCGGTGGCGGAGATGGAGGCGGCGCTGGCGAGTGCGGCCGAACTGGTGGAGGAACCGGCCGGGGCAACGCATGCGTTCCAGCTGGCAATCCGCGATACCGCGCTGTGCATCTACCGGCATTGCGGGGCGGGCCATATCGAACGGGCGCTGACGGACCAGGTGGACCGTTCGATCTGGGGGCTGATGTGGCGGGCGCAGCCGCTGGATTTCCAGACGCCGGAGCGGCGGCGGGAGAGCCTGGCATTCTGGACCGGCATCCTGGCCGCGCTGCGGGCGCGCGACGAGCACGCGGCGGAGCGGTTGCTGCGCGACGATATCTTCAACACGCGCGACCGCGTGCTCGCCTCGCTGGCGGCGCTGCGCGGCGAGGCGGTGGATGCGGCTTTGATGATGCGCGAGGCTTCTGCCTAATCGTCGATGATGGCCACGGCGCGGGTCCAGCCGGCACTGCCGCGGTGGACCTTTACGGGGAAGCAGACGATCTGGAACCCGTTCGCCGGGAGCTGATCGAGCTGGCCGAGTTTTTCGAGGTGGGAGTAGCCGATCTCGCGCCCCGCGCGGTGGCCTTCCCAGATGAGGGCGGCGTCGCCGGTTTCGGCCACGCGGCGGCGGGTGTGGCTGAAGGGGGCGTCCCACGACCAGGCATCGGTGCCGACGAGGCGGATGCCTTGTTCCAGCAGCCAGAGTGTGGCCGCCTTGCCCATGCCGCAGCCGCGGTCGATGTAGTCTTCCTGGCCGTAGCGGGCGCCGGCGGCGGTGTTGACGACGACGATTTCCAGCGGGCGGAGCGCGTGGCCGATGCGCTTGAGCTCGGCTTCCACGTCGCCGGGGGTGGCGACGTAGCCATCCGGGAGGTGGCGGAAATCCAGCTTCACGGCGGGTTGGAAGCACCATTCGAGCGGCACCTCGTCGATGCGCCAGGAGGGTTCGCCGCCGGGGACGAGGCGTTCGTTCATGCGCGAGAAATAGTGGTAGGGAGCGTCCAGATGGGTGCCGTTATGGGTGGAGATCTGGACGTTCTCGACGGCGGCGTATTCGCCTTCCGGCAGCTGGTCGATGCGGACGCCCATGTAGTCCGCCATGCGCGGGGCGGACATGTGGTGGTCCACGTAGTCGATCCTGGGCAGCATGTTCGGCGGGTCGGAGGCGATGCCGGCCTGGAGCGGCACGGAAATGTCGATCAGGCGGCGGGGCATGGCGGGTCCTCCGGCGTGTTGTTCCGGGAAGGGTAGGGCGGGGCGTGGCGGAAAGGCAAAGCGGCGGGTTGTCGCGGGTGGCGGCGGGGCTGGCGGCGTTCGCGGCGGGCTGGGTGGTGATGAGCCTGCAGCTGCTGGGCGGGCGGCTGATGGCGCCTTCGTTCGGGCAGACGATCCATCAATGGGGCGCGCTGATCGGGGCGACGATGGCGGCGATGACGCTGGGATACTGGCTCGCCGGGCGGATGGGTGGGCGGGCCTTGCCGGGGCTGCTGGCGCTGGGGGCGTTGTGGGCGGGGGTGACGCCGTGGCTGGGGCGGGGCGTATGCGCCTGGGCGGAGGGATGGCTGGGGCCGGTGGCGGGGAGCCTGGTGGCCGCCTTCGTGTTGATGGGGCCGCCGGGGTTTGCGCTGGCGGCGGTCTCCCCGTTGTGCGTGGCGTTGCTGGCGCGGGGTGGGTCGGTGGCGGGGGCTTCCGGGCTGGTGTCCGCGTTGGGGGCGCTGGGGAGCATTGGGGGGACGTTCTATGGCGCGTTCCTGGCGATCCCGTGGCTGGGGCTGGCCGGGGGGTATGCCAGTGCGGCGGTGCTGGCGGCAGGGGCGGCGATGCTGGCGGGGTTGGCCTGGCGCGGGGCGGTGCTGATGCTGCTGCCGCTGGTGCCGGCCTTCATGGCGCAGCGCGATTTTGCCGCGGGGTTCCTGGAGCTTCGGGAGACGCCGTACAACACGATCATGGTCTCCGAGACCGGCGAGGGGCTGGTGCTGGCGCTGAACTCGCCTTCGGTGATGCAGAGCCTGCGGCGGCAGGATGGGGGGCCGACCGGCTATTACTGGGATGTGCTAGCGGCGGTGCCGGCGTTGGCCCGTGGCGATTCCGCTTTGTTCCTGGGTGTGGCGGGCGGGACGGCGGTGGAGGCGACGCTGCGGGCCTGGCCCGGGTTGCGGGCGGTGGGGGTGGAGATCGACCCCGCGGTGATCGAGGTGGCGCGGCGGCGGTTCGGGCTTGCGATTCCGGTGGTGGCGGCGGATGCGCGGCGCTTCGTGGCGGAGCCCGGCGCGCGGTTCGATGTGATCGTGATTGATCTCTACGCCACAGGGCAGATCCCGGCGCATGTGGCCACGCGGGAGTTCTATGAAGCGGTGGCGGGGCGGTTGGCGCCCGGCGGGGTGGTGGCGCTGAACGTGTATGGGGCAGGCGATCCGGCGGCGATCGTGGGGCCGGTGGCGGCGACGTTGGGGGCGGTGTTCCCGAGCGTGCTGGCCGCGGATGCCGGGGGCGGGAACGTGATCCTGCTGGCCTGGGCGGAGGCGATGGAGTTGGCGACGGCGCGCAGCCTGCTGGTGGCGGCGCCGGAACTGGCGGAGAAGCTGGCCTTGCCGGACCCTGGGTGGGAGCGTGTGGTGCTGACGGATGATCGGTCTGATCTGGAGTTGCGGGCGGCGCGGGCTTTGGCAAGGAAGTAGTTCTTTTTTGAAAAAAAGAACCAAAAAACTTTTGTTTGCTTGCCCGCGTGCCGGGGTCCTGGCGCGCGCGCAAGCGGATGAAGTCTTTTTTGCTTCTTTTTTCTTCAGAAAAAAGAAGAGTCTTACTTACTAAGGGTTGCCACCGCAGCCGCGCTCCCTGCTGCGATCCGTGCGATGGCCTCCACGTCCACGGAATCCGGAAACCGGTCCTGCGGCAGGTGGAACAGGCGGTTGGTGCCCATCAGGGTGAGGTAGTGGCCGCCGGCCTTGTGGATGTCGCGGGTTTCGCCGTTGGGGACGAAGGTTTTCTCGGCCAGACGGTTGGCGGGGAAGCGGGCGGTGGTGAGCTCGGCCTGGAAAAGTGTGCGCAGGTCGTCGGCGTTGGAGAGGATGTGCAGTTCGCCGCCGGCCGAGCCGATATTGGCGCCGTAGTGGATCCAGCTGGCGCCACCGGGCTGGTCCCAGCCGGGCCTGCGGGCGAGGAAGTCATCGAGGCCGATATGGCCGATCTCGTGGCCGGAATTGGCGGTGAGGACCACGTCTCGGCCGGGCGGGGATGCCATGAGGGCGCGCAGGGCTTCGAGCCAGCAGACGAGGCCGCCGCCGCGTTCGGCGGTGGATTGGTACCAGGAGGAACGCGGGGTCATGACCACGAGCTTGGGCCGGCTTCGGTCGCGGCCCGGCAGGGTGACGACGACGTTGCGGGCCTGGGTGCGGGTGCGGCGGGTGCGGAGGACGACGCGCAGGGCGGCACCGCGCCGGACGGCATCGAGGATGCGCGGGCCGGCGACGCTGGAGACCTGCAGGATCGGCGGGCCGAAGGGGGATTTGAAGGCCTCGGCGTTGAGCAGGGCCAATCCGGGGGCGGCGCCCTTGGTGATGACGACCAGCGCCTTGCTGCGGGATTCGCGGCGGAAGCGGGCGAAATCGGGGCTGTAGACGGCGGTGGGGGCCAGTTCCATCACGTGGATGTCGGCCTGGGAGGGCTCGGCGAGGTTGTTGCCGGTGCTGGCGAGCGCCATGACGCGGCCGTCGGGCGTGTCTGGCGCGTCTTGCATGGGCTCGCCGGGGATGCGTTCGCCTTCGATCTCCAGGAAGGCGGCGTCGGTATCCACGCGGTCGAGCGCGAAGGATTCGAAGCTGGGGGTGGCACCGAGGGCGCGGGCTTCGGCGGCGAGCCAGTCTGCGCCCTGTTCGTCACCTTGGGTGGCGGTGCGGTGGTTGCCGTGGCTGTCCCAGGCGCGCAGCCAGGTGGTGGTGCGCAGGACTTCGGCCGAGGTGGCCTGCATGCCGGCGGTCAGCATGGCGCCGCCGGCGAGCAGCAGGGCGCGGCGCTGCAGGCGTGGGTGTGGCCGCATCGTTTCATCCCTGTCGTTTCCCCAAGGCTTGGTCCCCAAGGCGGGCCGGCTGGCCGGTCAGCTTTCCAGTTCGCTGTCCCAGTATAGGTAGTCTCGCCAGCTTTCGTGGAGAAAGTTCGGGGGGAAGGCGCGGCCGTTTTCCTGCAGCTCCCAGGTGGAGGGCTGGCGAGGGGTGATGTGCGGGTGCATGTGGCATTCGCGCGGCAGGCGGCTGCCCTTGCGCAGGTTGCAGGGGCCGCAGGCGGTGACGACGTTTTCCCAGGTGGTGCGGCCGCCGCGGCTGCGCGGGATCACGTGGTCGAAGGTGAGGTCGGGCGCCGGTGCGCGCTCGTTGCAGTACTGGCAGGAGAACGCGTCCCGCAGGAAGACGTTGAAGCGGGTGAAGGCGGGGCGGCGGGCGGTGGCGATGTAGTCCTTCAGCGCGATCACGCTGGGCAGGCGGATGGTGAGGGAGGGGGAGCGGACCTCGGTTTCGTATTCCGAGAGCACGGAGACCCGATCGAGAAAGACCGCTTTCACCGCGTCCTGCCAGGACCACAGGGACAACGGGAAATAGGACAGCGGACGGAAGTCCGCATTCAGGACCAGAGCCGGAAATTGGCTGCCGCCGTCAGGCAAGGGTCACCCCCTGGGTAACGCACCGGCGGCGACCGGGTGTCCGAACGAATCGCCGCGATGCGAGCGTTGCCGAAACCTGCACGATCTTTGCACCGGGACCGGGGGCGGGCAACAGCCCCGGATGAAGGTTTCACCGGCGTGTCATGCTTCGTGTTCGGCTGCGGCGAAGATGCGTTGCAGGAACAGGGCGCCGGCCGAGAGGCCCGCATCGTCGATGCCATGGCCGAGGCGCGGGCAGTAGAGGGCGGTGACGCCGAAGCCGGCCGATTCCAGGGCGGATTGCGCGGCGCGGGAGCGGGTGACGGGCACCACCTCGTCATCCTCGCCATGGACCAGCAGGATCGGCGGGCGGGCGGTGATGTCGGCCAGGCGCTCGGGCGCGAGGAGGGCCCCGGAGAAGGCGAGGACGCCGCGCGGCGGCACGGGGCGGCGCGGGCCGGTATGGAGCACGGTCATGGCGCCCTGGCTGAAACCCATCAGTGCGTAGGCGTCGGGCGGGAGGCCGAGGCGGGCGAGTTCCGCATCGATGAAGGCATCCAGCGCATCGCGCGCGGTGGCGGCACCCGCGGCGAGGCGGGCGGGGGTGCGGTCTGCCACCGAGAACCATTGGCGGCCGTAGGGCCCCATGTCGCAGGCCTCGGGCGCATCCGGGGCGGCGAAGGCGGCATGGGGGAGGGTGCGGCCCCAGAGCGGGGCGAGGTCGATCAGGTCGTGGCCGTCGGCGCCAAGGCCGTGGCAGAGCACGACGAGCTGGCGTGCGGGGCCGGGTTCGGCGGGGCCCCAGCGGGGGCCGTCGATCGGGGCCATCGGGCAACTCCTGGCAGTGGTGGTGCGGCAGGCTAGCATGATGGGGCGTGAGTTTGCCTTCTCCGGGATGGATCGGCGTGGTACTGTTGCGTGAACGCAGCGCGTGGGTCCCCATGAGCATCCTCAACGCGACCGATGGCATTTCCTACGCGACCGTTTCGGAGGCGATCACCGCGTCCTCGGCCGGGGATGTGATCCTGATCCCCACGGGGCTGTACGTGGAGGAGTTTCCGCTGATCACCCATTCGCTCACGCTGCAGGGCGTGGGTGGAATGGCGCAGCTGCGGACACCGAACCCGGCGCCGGCGAACGACCGGGCGGTGCTGATGGTGCCGGGCAATGCCGGGGCGGACCTGACGGTTCGGAACCTGGAGATCTTCGGTGCCGCGCGCCCGTTCTGGACCAATGGCGCCGGGATCCTGTTCGAGTTCGGCAACGGGGACCTCAAGATCTACGATTCGTTCATCCACCACAACGAAAACGGCATCCTGGTGGGCGACGGCGCGACCACCGATGTGGAGATCGTGCGCTCCGAGTTCAGCGCCAACGGCAACCCCACCTATGCCGGCACGAACAGTGCCGCACACAACGTGTATGTGAACAAGGTCGCCACGCTGACCGTGACGGACAGCTACTTCAACAGCGTGCGCACCAATCACGAGCTGAAATCGCGCGCCGCGGTGACCACGATCAGCAACAGCCGGTTCGTGGACGGGCCGGATTCGCAGGCGAGCTACAGCATCGACCTGCCGAATGGCGGGGTTGTGCGGATCGAGAACAACGAGATCGTGAAGGGGCCGCTCGCGGTCAATCGCTACATCATCCATTACGGTGGCGAGGTGGTTCCGACCTGGCCGGGTTCGACGCTGGACATCACCGGCAACATCATCATCAACGAGCGCGGTGCTGGGGCGACGGCGCTGTTCAACCAGTCCCGCGATGGGCCGTCGGGGTTCTCCAACCCGGCCACGCTGGTCAACAACACATTCTACAATGTGACTGACCTGGTGCGGACGGGGTTTGGGCCGTCATCGCTGACGCTGGAGGGGAATGTGATGCTGACCGGAGCCGCGCCGGCGGTTTCCACGGCCTCGCCCTGGCAGTCTTCCGTGGCGGCGGTACCGGAGCCGGCGAGCGTGTTGCTGCTGGCGGGGGCGCTGGCCGCCGCCATGGCGATGCGGTGCTGGCGTCCGCTGCGGAGCGCCTGAGCGCGTGGGGCTCGTGACACGGTTTGCGCCGAGCCCGACGGGATACCTCCATCTCGGCCATGCGCATTCGGCACTGACGGCGTGGCGGCGGGCGCGGGCGGCGGGTGGGCGGTTCCTGCTGCGGCTGGAGGATATCGACGCCACGCGCTGCCGGCCGGAATTCGCGGCGGGCATTGTGGAAGACCTGGCGTGGCTGGGGCTGGACTGGGACGGGCCGGTGCGGGTGCAGTCGGCGCATTTCGCCGACTACAGCGTGGTGCTGAAGGCGCTGCGAGGCCGGGGATTGCTCTATCCCTGCTTCTGCACGCGGGCGGAGATTGCGCGCGAGCTGGCGGCGTCGGCGGGGGCGCCGCATGGGCCGGAAGGGCCGGTGTATCCCGGAACGTGCCGGGGGCTTTCGGAGGAGGAGCGGGCGGCGCGGATCGAAGGCGGCGTGCCCTATGCGCTGCGGCTCGATATGGGCGCGGCGCTGGCGGCGGTGGGGCGTGTGCTGGGGTTTCAGGACGAGCGGCACGGATGGGTGGTGGCCGATCCCGCTTCGTTCGGTGACGTCGTGCTGGCGCGCAAGGATGTGCCGGCGAGCTACCATCTGTGCGTGACGCATGACGACGCGCTGCAAGGGGTGACGCAGGTGGTGCGTGGGGAGGACCTGTTGGCGGCGACGCATGTGCATGTGCTGTTGCAGGCGCTGATGGGATGGCCGACGCCGGACTACGCGCATCATGCGCTGCTGACCGATGCGTCTGGCCGGCGGTTGGCCAAGCGCGATCGGGCGGCGACGTTGCGCGACCTGCGGGCGGCGGGGCGGAGTGCGGCCGAGGTGCGGGCGATGGCAAACGGATGATGGTGGCGACGCAACGCCTGGTGCCGCGGTTGCTGGCGCAGGAGGTGGAGTACACCGCGGCGCGGGCCGGCGTGATCGGGTGCCGGCCAGGCAATCCGTTCGGGGTGGCAATGCGGCGCGAGGGCGCGGTGTTCGCCTGCCGCGTGGCCGGCGTGCCGTCGCCGTGGCTGAACCGGGTGATCGGGCTGGGGGAGGCGCAGGCGGGGTTGGTGGCCGGGCTGCGGACCTGGTTCGGCGACGTCGCGCCGCGGTTTGAGACGACGCCGGACAGCATGGGGCCGGCTCTGGGCCAGGCGCTGGTGGCGGCGGGGTTGGTGCCGGGAGAGGGCGATACGCTGGTGTGGGGCGCGGGGCGCGAAGGCGCAATGCCGGACGGGGTGTCGCTGGTGGGGGATGCAGCCGCGCTGGAGGATTTTCTGGAGGCGCATCTGGTGGGTCTGGAATTGCCGCCGGCAGTGCGGGAGAGCGCGAAGCCGAACATGCGCGGCTGGCTGGGGGTTCCGGGATTCCAGCTGCTGCTGGCGCACGAAGGGGGTGTTGCGGTGGGCGCCTGCGCGCTGCACCGGCAGGACGGGCAGACCTATGTGGCGGATATGTCGACCCGGCCGGAATGGCGCGGGCGCGGGGTGCAGACCCGGTTGCTTGCCGCGGCGCACGCGCTGCATGGGGCAGGCGGCGTCGTTTGGGCGCGCTGCCGCTTCCTGTCGCAAAGCCACCGCAACCTGCAGCGGGCCGGGTTGCAGACCCTCTGCACGACGATGTTCTGGCGCTAGGCGCCGCATCCAGGAACGTTTGCGCCGTTGCGCGGGCGGGTGATTGGCCGGATAGTTTCGGCTTCCGGCTTGCATCCCAGGAGGATCCCCATGTCGCAGCCCGCCCATCGCCTGGCCAATGAGCGCATCGCCTGGTTCAACGGGAAGTGGGTGCCGGAGCGGGAGGTGATGGTTCCGTTCCGCGACCGTTCCTGGCTGTACGGCGACGGCGCCTTCGACATGACGCGGACTTTCGATGGCCACATCTTTCGCATCAAGGAGCATATCGACCGCTTCTACCGCTCGCTGCGTTATCTACGCATCGATCCCGGCATGGGGCCGGCGGAGATGGTGGCGCTCTCCGAGGAGATCGTGGAGCGCAACAATCACCTGCGGCAGGAAGGCGGCGACTGGTGGGTGGGCCAGCGTGTCAGCCGCGGGGTGAACGCGGTGGGCGACGAGGGCTGGGAGCACACCGGGCCCAACGTGGTGATCGAGATGATGCCGCTGCCGTTCAAGGCGCGGGCGAAGATGTATCGCGATGGGGCGGAGGTGATCGTGCCGCCGGTGCGCCGCACGGCGCCGGACATGCTCAGCCCCAGGGCCAAGACGCACAACTACCTGAACATGATCGTGGCGGAGCAGCCGGTGAAGGCGGCCAACCCCGATGCCTGGGCGGTGCTGCTGGACGAGAACGGCAATCTGGCCGAGGGCATCGGCAGCAACATCTTCATCGTGCGCGATGGGGTGTTGAAGACGCCGCGTGAGAAATTCGTGCTGCCTGGCGTTTCGCGCCAGATGACGATCGACATGGCGCACAAGCTGGGCGTGACGTTCGATGAGCGCGACATCGACATGTTCGATGCGGCGACGGCGGATGAGATGTTCCTGACCTCGACCAGCCTGTGCATTCTGCCGGTGAGTTCGTTCAACGGGCAGAAGGTGGCGGACGGGAAGATCCCGGGCCCGGTGACGCAGAAGCTGATTGCCGCCTACAGCGGCGAGGTCGGCTGCGACTTCGTCGCGCAATACCTGAAGCACCTCGACTGAGGATGTGTTGTTCATGTGCGCCGGGGGTTAGCCCCGGCGCAAACGAATGAAAGTTTTTTGGTTCTTTTTTTCAAAAAAGAACGCGCTTGCTTGCTTCAGTACCCCGCCGCGCGGTCCACCAACTCCCGCAGCTTCTTGCCATCGAGGAAGCGCGCCAGGTTGTCGACAAACAGCTTGGCCACGGTCTTGTCGCGTTCCGGGTGCCCGCCGCCGATATGGGGCAGGACCATGATGCCTTTTGCCGCCCAGAACGGGTGTTCCTTCGGCAGCGGCTCGGTGCGGAACACATCCAGGATGGCGCCGGCCAGGTGCCCGCTTTCGACGGCGGCGATGAGGTCGGCATCCACGATCAGCGCGCCGCGGCCGAAGTTGAGCAGCCAGGCGCCCTTCTTCATCTGGGCCAATAGGGCGGCGTTGACGGAGTTGTCGGTGCTGGGCGTGGAGGGCAGCAGCAGAACAACGTAGTCCGCCTGTGCCAGAACCTCCGCAGTTTGCTCGGGGGCATAGACGCGCTCGACCCCGGGCAGCTCGCCGGGGGTGCGGCGGGTGCCGATGACGCGCATGCCGATCACGGAGGCCATGCGGGCGAGGTCTTGCCCGATGGCGCCGAGGCCGAGGATGCCGAGCGTGCTGCCGTTGAGCGGCGTTGCCATGTGCCGCGTCCAGGTGGCGGCCTTGTTGTCGTCCACGATGGCGGCGAAGGGCTTGGCGATGTGGAAGAGCGCGCCAAGGATGTTCTCCGGCATGCTCTCGCGGTGGGTGCCGCGCGCGGAGGTGAGGGCGAGTGCGGGCGGCAGGTCGGGCAGGGCGAGCCAGGATTCGATGCCGGCGGTGAGGCCCTGGATCCAGCGCAGCTTGGTCATGGTGGGCAGCAGGCCGGGCGGGGCGGCCAGTGAGAGCATCGCCTCCACGCCGGCGCGCTGGTCTGGCGAGGGGAGGTCCTTGCGGGCGAGCGTTTCGATGGCGACACGCGGGCCGAGGCCGGCGGCCTCGATCGCTTCGAGATAGGCCTGCGGCGTGTCGGTCCAGAGCAGCACGCGGGTGCGGTTGGTCATTTCGGGGTCCCCTATTCCTGGCCGGCGACGGTAGATCGGGCGCGGGCGGAAGGGAACGGGGCGCGGCTGGGCCGGCCAAGGAACGACCGTCGGCGATTATTTGTCCCGGGATTGGCGAGGCGATGCCGCGGGTGCGGCACCCCTGATACGGTTGGACATGGGACTCCAAGTATCCTGGCGCAGCACGGCAGGTATCAGTGCCCGACTCGGGGGGAGGGCAACTCGTTTGGATAGGATTACTTGACGTTTTGGTGCCATGGTATGCCCGCCGGGAGCGCTTTGGGGTGCTTTCGGCGTGAAAGTCGCGCCAAAATCGCCAGAAGCAGCATTCATTTGAGTATGATGCGTTGCAAGGCGTGAATCCTTCGCCTATACAACCGGAAACCTTCACGAGATGAGTGCAATGAGCGACAATGCCAAGGAAGCCCACCTGCTCGGCCTGACGGCCCAGATTGTGTCTGCCCATGTGGCGAACAATCCCGTTCAGCCCGATGCTTTGCCGGGTCTGATCCAGTCCGTGTTCAAGACCCTTGCCGGCGCCGGCAAGGATGCGCCGGAGCCGCTGAAGCTGGAGCCGGCGGTGCCGATCAAGAAGTCGGTCTTCCCGGATCACATCATCTGCCTGGAAGACGGCAAGAAGCTGAAGATGCTGAAGCGGCATCTGGCCACTTCCTACAACATGACCCCGCAGCAGTACCGCGAGCGTTGGGGCCTGCCGCACGATTATCCCATGGTGGCGCCGGACTACGCCAAGCATCGCTCGGCGCTGGCCAAGGAAATCGGCCTGGGCCGCAAGCCGGCGGAAGCCTCCGCCGCCCCGGCCGCGGCGCGCAAGCCTGGCACCCGCGGCCGCAAGCCGAAGGCCGGCTGAGGCCAGCGCGGCCCGCCTGACCAGGGCCCACGCCGGGCCCTGGCTGGCTCTGACTGATTGCACGATCGACTGAGCGCCGCCGGATTTCGTAAGGGATCCGGCGGAACGCTGTGTTGCACCCCGCGTTGCCGCCTCGCCCGAACATGGGAGGAGACGGTGCATGCTGATGGTGCTGTGGCGGCTGGTGCGTGATGCGGCCTATGCCTTCGTCGAGGACGAGGCGCTGACACGCGGTGCCGCGATCGCGTTCTACACCGTCACCTCCCTGGGGCCGGTTCTGTTCATCGTGGTGGCGATCGGCGGCCTGGCCTTCGGCGAGGAGGCGGCGCGCGGCGCGGTGGCGGCGCAACTCACCGGGTTGGTGGGGCGCGAGAGTGCCGATCTGGTGCAGGCGGCGCTGCACGGGGCCGCCGGCACGCCGCAAAGCATCCTGGCGTCCGTGCTCGGGGCGGTGACCCTGCTGGTGACGGCCTCTGGCGTATTCGCCGAGATGCAGTCGGCACTCAACGCGCTGTGGCGGGCGCCGCCACGGGCGACCACCGTTTCGCGCCTGGTGCGGGCGCGGATCGTCAGCCTTGGCCTGGTGGCGGCGCTGGGGTTCCTGCTGATGGTGTCGCTGGTGGTGAGCGCGATGCTGGCAGGGCTGGGGGACTGGATCAACGCGCGGCTGGCCTGGGGCACGCTGGTGCTGGGCGCGCTGAACCTGGTCATTTCCTATGTGCTGGTCACGCTGTTGTTCGCGGCCATCTACAAGATACTGCCCGATGTGCGGCTGGCCTGGCGCGATGTGGTGGCGGGCGCGATCGTGACGGCGTTGTTGTTCAATGCCGGGAAGTTCCTGATCGCGCTGTACCTCGCCCGTACCGCGATCGCATCCAGCTATGGCGCGGCGGGGGCGGTGATCCTGCTGCTGCTGTGGATCTACTGGTCGGTGCAGATCTTCCTGTTCGGCGCGGAATTGACCAAGGTTCATGCTGCATGGCGCGGTACGCGGGCGGGGCGCCAGGCCCTGGGATGACGGGTGTTGCGTCGCCACACTTGACTACAGGGGCGTGAAACCCCTTCTACCCGCCGCAGGGCCCGCAGCGGCCCCATGACGGGAGACGCATCCATGACCTTCAGCATCGGCCGCCGTGGCCTCGCTTTCGGGGCCGCCGCCGCACTTTCCACCGGGGCGGTTTCGGGCCGTGCGCTGGCCCAGGCCGCCACGCAGATGTCGATCGCCACGGGCACCACCGGTGGCGTGTACTACCCGCTGGGTGGCGCGCTGGCCAACTACCTCTCTCGCGGCATTCCGGGCATGAGCGCCACGGCCGAAGTCACCGGCGGGTCGGTGGCGAATTTCCAGCTGCTGGGCGCCGGGCGCGCCGGCCTGGTGTTCGGGCAGGTGGATGCGGCGGTGGATGGGCTGACGGGTGCGGGGCCGTTCCGCGGCCGGGCCGTGCCGGCGCGCGCCATTGCGGTGCTCTACACCAACCGCATGCAGATCGTGACCACGGCGGCCACCGGCATCAAGTCCATCGCCGATCTCAAGGGCAAGCGCATCAGTACCGGCGCGCCGGGTTCTGCCACCGAACTGTTCGCCTTCCGTGTGATCGCCGCCGCCGGGCTGGACCGGGAGAAGGATTTCCGCGCGCGTGAGCGGCTGTCCCCGGCGGAATCCACCAACGCGATCCGCGACGGCAAGCTCGATGCGTATTTCTTCGTCTCCGGCGTGCCCACCAGCGCGATCACCGACCTCGCCGCCACGCCGGGCACGACGATCCAGATGATCGACCATGCCGATCTGCACCAGCGCATCGTGGCCGAGAACGGCCCGGTGTATTTCCCGGAGGCGATCCCGGCCGGCACCTATCCGGGCCAGACGGTGGAGAACAAGCAGCTCTCGGTGGCCAATATCCTGGCGGTGCATGAGAACATGCCGGCCGAGATGGTGGCGAAGATCCTGGAGATCACCTGGGGCAACCGGGAAGACTGGTCGAAGGTGCACGCGGAAGCACGCAACTTCACCCTGGCGGCGCAGAAAACGTCGGCAGCCGGCATTCCCTGGCACCCGGCCGCGGAGGCCTTCTGGAAGGCCGCCGGCGCAACCCTGGCCTGATTGCGCAATGTCCCACTCCGCCCTGCCGCCCGAGGTCCAGCCTGGCGCGCTTGATGACGATACCGCCAGGAAGGTCGAGGAGCTGATCGAGCAGGAGGAGGGGGCGCAGAACCGGCTCCCCGGCCTGCTCGGCCATGCCGCGGTGGCCGTGGCGCTGGCGATGTCGCTGTTCCATCTCTGGGCGGCGTGGGACATCGTTCCGACCACCACGCTGCGCTACGTGCACGTGGCCTTCGCCATGGTGCTGGGCTTCGCGCTGTTCCCCGCGGCGCGGCGTTTCCGGCACCGGGTGATGGTGTGGGACTGGGCGCTGATCGCGGCCGGCATCTACGTGGTGTACTACCTCGTCGCGGGCGGGGACGACCTGCAGGACCGCTACATCTTCCCGGACCAGATGGATATCGTGGTCGGGTGGATGCTGATCGCCCTGGTGCTGGAGGTGTGCCGGCGCTCCACCGGCTGGATCATGCCGGTGATCTCCATCCTGTTCCTGCTCTACGGGTTCTACGGCAACCATTTGCCGCCGCCCTGGCGCCACCAGGGCTACGACATGCTGCGGCTGATCCCGCATCTCACCATCACGCTGGAGGGCATCTTCGGCACGGCGGTGGATGTCTCGGCCTCCCTGATCGTGCTGTTCACCATCTATGGCGCGATCCTGCAGGCCTCCGGCGCCGGCAAGTTCTTCGTGGACTTCTCCTTCGCGATCACCGGCGGCAAGCCGCAGAGCGCGGGGCGCACGGTGGTGCTCTCCTCCTTCCTGCTCGGCGGTCCCTCGGGCTCCGGCGTGGCCACCACGGTCACGCTGGGCACGGTGGCCTGGCCGATGATGAAGAAGGTGGGCTACCGCGCGGATGATGCGGGCGGCATCCGTGCGCAGGCTGTTGTCGCCGCAGACGAGGCGGGCGCGCGACAGCGCCATGTGCTCCCAGGTCCAGGCCTCTTCCCGCTGGTATTTCTCGAAGGACTGCAGCCGGGTTGCGACCGGGCCCTTGT
>JAIXTK010000438.1 GCA_027483995.1 Acetobacteraceae bacterium | reverse complement strand
GCCTGCCGATCCTGCTGTGGCCCATGCACATCGCCTTCCTTGAGATGGTGATCGACCCTGTCTGTACGCTGGTCTTTGAAGCGGAGAGCGAGGAGGAGGGGATCATGCGGCGCCCGCCGCGCGACCCCGCGGCACCGCTGTTCTCCGCGGCGCTGATCGGCTGGAGCGTGCTGCAGGGCGCCGTTGTGCTGGCGCTGACGGTAGGCATCTACCTGGTGGCGCTGGATCGCGGCATGCCGGAGGCCGAGGTGCGGTCGCTGACATTCTTTACCCTCGTGCTCGGCATCGTCGCGCTGATCTTCGTCAACCGCTCCTTCAGCGCCTCGATCATCACGGCTTTTCGCCGACGCAACGCGGCGCTGCGTTGGGTGATGCTTGGCGTGACGGTCATGCTGGCGCTCACGCTGCTGGTGCCCTTCGCGCAGCGCATGTTCCGCTTCGGGCCTCTGCATGCAGACGATCTGGCGGTGACGGTTACGGCCGGGCTGGCAACGATCCTCATCCTCGAATTCCTGAAGCCGCATTGGCGCAAGATGCTCGTGGCGTGATGATCCCCTGGTACGGCTTTGCCGTGGCGCTGGGCATCGGGCTGTCAATTGGCCTGGAGCAGGAACGCAGCAAGGGCGACGGCCCGACCCGGCGCCCGGCCGGCATTCGGACATTTGCCCTGGCCATCCTGCTGGGGGCCGTGGCCGTGCATCTGGGCGGCACGGTACTCCTGGCCGTCGCCTTGGCCGGGGTCATCATACTGACGGCGCTATCCTACCTGCGGAGCCATGACACGGATCGCGGGCTGACGACCGAGAGCGGCCTTGTGGCCGCGCCGTTGCTGGGTGCCCTGGCCATGGCCGAACCGCCATTTGCCGCGGGCCTGGCGGCGGCTGTTACAGTTGAACCAGGCGGCATTGACCACAGTTGCACCACCGGCGCTGGCGGCGGTCATCACGCCGCCATCCGTATCAGTCGCCAACCGTGGCACGCTGCCGTGCCAGGAGGTTGGCGGGACGTGGGAGGCCCAGGTGGTCGCGCAGGGTCGTGCCCTCGTATTGCGTACGGAACAGCCCGCGGCGCTGCAGCTCCGGCACCACGCTCTCGACGAATTCCTCCAGCGGCGTCGGGTAGTAGGGCGACAGCATGGTGAAGCCGTCTGCGGCGCCGGCGAGGAACCATTCCTCCATGAGATCAGCAAGACCCATCGCGGTCCCGACATAGACCAAATGGCCCAGGCTGAAGGTAAAGCGGCGGGCCAGCTGCCGGATGGAAAGGTTCTCGCGCTGTGCGAGATCGACCATCATCTTCTGCCGCGCCTTGGCTGCGTTACTCGGCTTCAGCGCAGGCAGGGGTCCATCGAGCGGGTACTGGCGCAGGTCGACGCCACCAGTCAGGCGCTGGATGGTCATCAGTGCAGCGTCGTCAGACACTTCTTCGGTCATCTGGGTGTAGCGCGCCTGCGCCTCGCGTTCGGTCGCGCCAAGGACGTAGCGGATGCCGGGCATGATCTTCAGTTCGTGCGGTGCGCGCCCGTGGGCGGCCATGCGGCCTTTGACATCGGCATAGAAGGCGCGCGCCTCGCCGAGCTCGACCTGAGCCGTGAACACCACATCGGCGGTGCGCGCGGCAAGGGCGCGGCCGGGCTCGGAGGAGCCGGCCTGGGCGACGATCGGGTGACCCTGGGGCGAACGGGCAACGTTGAGCGGGCCGCGGACCGAGAAATGCGGGCCTTTGTGGCCGAGGATGTGGACCTTTGCTGGATCGATATAACGGCCGCTGGCGCGGTCGCGGAGGATCGCGTCATCCTCCCAACTGTCCCATAGGCCCTTGACCACGTCGTGGAACTCCTCGGCGCGGGCGTAGCGGTCGGCATGGTCGACATGGCTGTCGCGGCCAAAATTCTGCGCCTCGTCTTCGTTCTGCGAGGTGACCAGGTTCCAGCCGGCACGGCCCTTGCTGATGTGATCGATCGTCGCAAACTTGCGGGCGACGTTGAACGGGTCGTTGTAGGTGGTCGTGGCGGTGGAGACCAAGCCGATGCGCCGCGTGACGGTGGCCAGCGCGGCCAGCATCGTCAGCGGTTCCAGCCGCACGCAGCGGGACGCGCGGGCGACGATATCGGGGGTGCTGCCGGGCAGGAAGAAGGCCTGCGGCACGGCGGCACTGTCTTGGAAGAACAGCATGTCGAACAAGCCGCGCTCGGCCACCTGGGCGAGGTGTACGACCTCATCGAAGTCCATGTCGGTGGGGCTGGCGCCGGGCATGCGCCAGTTGCCGGGCGGGAAGCAGAAGGCGGTGAGCTTCATCTGGGGCTTGGCTGGCGACACGGCGGCACTTTCCTTCCGGGCAGATCGGTGCGTCGCCATGATGGACCGTCAGGTGCGGTAGCGGCAGGGTGGAATTGCGCCGGGCAGCTTTAGACTTGATCGCCCTGGCGCATGACGTACTGCAGGCGCTGATGGACCCGTTCGTCGGGCACTGCCCCCGGACACATCCGTTCCGACAATGGCCTGGAGTTCGCGGCCACGCCCGCCATCACACCTACGAAGATCAAGCGTCTGGGCGCTGCCATCCTCGAAGATCTGGCCAACAACAACGCCCCGGTCGCATGGCCGACCTGCCGCTGTTCTTCGACCAAGTTGCTGTTGAGGAGAACGAAAGCCAGCGGCGCAGGCCCACTCAGCGGCTCGCAAAAGCAGCTGACGTCCCAGCCTCCACCCTATGTCATCATAACGCGAACCAGTTGGCATCCACTGGCCCTGCCGCCTTCACGAAGATGGTCAGGTCGGCAGTACTGTCGCCGTTCACGTCGCCCTGTAGCAGGCGCGACGTTCCCAGGTCGGTCCAACGCAACTGCCCCGCCACGCCGCTGAACGCCGCGGTGTTGATGAAGCTGAAGGCGTTGTCCGCGCCACCGGCCACCGCGTCGATCGCCGACAGGTCTAGCACCTCGCCCAAGGCGCGGCTGAAGTCTTCCATCGTGGTCGCGTTGGCAGCGGCGGGGCCAATCGCAGCCGGCAGGAAGCGGAACATGTCGAGCCCGCCACCACCCGTCACGCTGTCGAGGCCGCCGCCGAGAAGAAAGAGGTCTGCGGCTGCGGTACCAGTCAGCGTCTGATTGGCAGAACTACTGGAGAAATCGTCGTTCTGGATGGTGCCGGTAGCGGTTGCGGTGCCGATCGACGTTCCCGCGCTGGGGGCGCTGAGGGTAAGGGTGAAGTCCTCGTTCCGCTCTGCGGCGCTGTCGCCAGCGACCCGCACGGTGACGATCTTGCTGGTCTCGCCAGAGGCGAAGGACACCGTGCCTGACGGAAGAACATTGCCAGCGAAGTCCGCGGCAGATGCGGGAGCGCTGCCGGCGCCGGTCACCGCCCAGTTTGCTGTGCTGGCCTGGCCCACCGCAGCGGAGCGGGTGACAGTGAAGGTGAAAGCCGTGCTGCCGCTGTGGCCTTCAGCCTTTGTCGCAGAGGTGGCAGCGACGGCAAGGGAGGCATCATCGTTCTGGATGGCGCCGGTGGCGGTTGCGGTGCCGATCGATGTTCCCGCGCTGGGTGCAGAAAGGGTGATTGTGAAGCTTTCCTGTGCCTCAATCACATCGTCGCCGGCGATCAGCACAATGATGGTGCGGCTGGCTTGGCCTGAGGCAAAGCTGGCGGTGCCGGTGGGAAAGGCACCGCCGATGAAATCCATGGCCGATGTTGGGGTGCTGCCTGTACCGGCTGCGGCCCACGCGACGTTGACCGGCTGGTCTGCGGTGCCGGTGCGCGTGATGGTGAATTCATAAGCGGTTGATTGGCCGCGGTTGCCCTCCGGGCGGGCGGAGGCCGTGGCCGTGATGCCAAATATCGATGCAGCGGCCGTGCCGAATAGCGCGGCGACGGGTATGGTCGTGTTGTCCAGGAAGCGGACGGTTTCAATGCCGATGTAGGTGTCCGTGCCCTGAGCGCCGATGAGTGTGAAGCGGCTTGCGGTGCCGGCGATGGTGTAGCCGGTGCCGCGAAGGTAGCCGATGGCGGCAATGTCCGTGCCGTTGCTGC
>JAIXTK010000431.1 GCA_027483995.1 Acetobacteraceae bacterium | reverse complement strand
TGCCGAACTTCCTGCTGGCGCTGGTGATCATGTATTTCGCCTTCGTCTGGTTCGGCGCCAGCGTGGGCGGCCTGTTCTCCGCCGAGATGGCACTCGCCCCCTGGAGTGCCGCCAAGGTGTGGGACCTCATCAAGCACCTGCCGCTGCCGGCTCTCATCCTGGCCCTCGGCGGCACCGCGCAGCTCATCCGCATCATGCGCGCCAACCTGATCGATGAACTGCGCCGGCCCTACGTCGTCACCGCGCGGGCCAAGGGCCTGTCGGAGGCGCGGGCGATCATCAAGTATCCCGTGCGTGCCGCGCTGAACCCGTTTGCCAGCAACATCGCCTACCTTTTCCCGTACCTCGTCAGCGGCTCGATCATCGTCTCCATCGTGCTCGGCCTGCCCACCGTGGGCCCGCTGCTGGTGAAGGCGCTGGTGGCGCAGGACATGTTCCTGGCCGGCACCATCGTGCTGCTGCTGGGGGTGATGACCGTGGTGGGCACCTTCATCTCCGACCTCGTGCTGATGTGGGTGGACCCCCGTATCCGCCACCAGATGGATTAAGCCGGTGGCACAGATCGATTCCGAAAAATACGCCGTCGCCACCCAGCTCCAGCTGACCTGGTGGCGCTTCAGGCGGCACAAGCTGGCCATGATCAGCCTGGTGCTGCTGGTGCTGGTGTACCTGCTGGCCATCTTCGCCGATTTCCTGGCGACGCAGGATCCACACGCCACCGACGCCCGCACCAGCTACATCGCGCCGCAGCCGATCCAGTGGTTCGACGACAACGGCTTCAACCCGCACGTGTACGGGATCAAGGGCGTGCGGGACATGAAGACCTTCAAGCTGGTCTATACCGTGGACCCGAACCGCCGCGTCTATATCGACTTCTTCGGCCAGGGCTACGAGTACAACCTGTTCGGCCTGTTCCCGACCAAGGTTCACCTGATGACCTTGCGCAATCCGGAGCGCGGGGACGGCATCTACATCCTGGGCACCGACCTGCTGGGGCGCGATTTGTGGTCGCGGCTGATGGTGGCCACGCGCGTGTCGCTCACCATCGGGCTGGTCGGCGTATCGATCTCGCTGTTCCTCGGCGTGCTGCTGGGCGGCATCTCCGCGGTCTATGGCGGCATCGTGGACACTATGATCCAGCGCACGATCGAGGTGATCCGCTCCATGCCCACCATCCCGCTCTGGCTCGGGCTGGCCGCGGCCTTGCCAAACAACTGGAGCGTGCTGCAGGTCTATTTCGCCATCACCATCATCATCTCCCTCCTGGCGTGGACGGATTTGGCCCGCGTCGTCCGCGGAAAATTCCTGGCGCTGAAGGAGGAGGATTTCGTGATGGCCGCAGAACTGGCCGGCGCATCACAAGGAAGAATTATCTTCCGCCACATGCTGCCGAGCTTCGCCAGCCACATCATCGCCGCCGTCAGCCTCGCCCTGCCCGCCATGATCATCAGCGAGACGTCGCTGAGCTTCCTGGGCCTTGGCCTGCGCCCGCCGGCGATCAGCTGGGGGATCCTGCTGCAGGATGCCCAGAACATCCAGACGCTGGCGCTGGCGCCGTGGCTGCTGATCTCGGCCATTCCCGTGGTGGTGGTCATTCTCGCGTTCAACTTCCTGGGCGACGGCCTGCGTGATGCGGCGGACCCCTATGGCTGATCCCATCCTTTCCGTACGCGGGCTCAAGACCCAGTTCTTCGGGCCCGAAGGCGTGGTGCGCGCCGTGGACGGCGTGGACTTCGACGTGTTCGAGGGCCGGACGCTGGGCGTGGTCGGCGAAAGCGGCTGCGGCAAGAGCGTAACGGCCCGCTCCGTGCTGGGCATCGTGGACAGGCCCGGCAAGGTCGTCGGCGGTTCGATGAAACTGCGCCGTGCCAACGGCGAGGTGGTCGATCTCGGCACGCTCACCAACGAGGAGATGCGCAAGTATCGCGGCCCGGAAATCGCCCTGGTGTTCCAGGAGCCGATGGCCAGCTTCAGCCAGCACTACACGATCGGCAACCAGATCGGCGAAGGCATCAAGCTGCACATGGGGCTCGATGATCGTGCGGCCAGGAAGCGCGCGATCGAGCTGCTGGACATGGTCGGCGTGCCGCAGCCGGCGCGCCGGGTGGACGACTATCCGTTCCAGCTCTCCGGCGGCCTGCGCCAGCGCGTGATGATCGCCATGGCACTGTCCTGCGACCCGCGCGTGCTGATCGCCGACGAGCCGACCACGGCGCTGGACGTGACGACGCAGGCGCAGATTCTCGATCTGTTGCGCACCCTGCAACGGGATCGCGGCCTGGCGATCATCCTGATCACCCACGACATGGGTGTGATCGCGGAAATGGCCCACAATGTGAGCGTGATGTATCTCGGCCGCGCGGTGGAAACGGGCTCGGTGAAGGAGATTTTCGAGACCCCGAAGCACCCCTATACCCGCGCCCTGCTGCGCTCCATCCCCACCGTGCTGGCCAAGCCGCGCACCCGGCTGCCGACCATTGCCGGCTCCATCCCGCATCCGTTCGACCGGCCTAAGGGCTGCTCCTACCACCCGCGCTGTGCCGAGATCATCGGCGCCGTGTGCGAGAAGGCAGAGCCGCCGGCGGTGGATACCGATGACGGGCGGCAGGTGCGCTGCTTCCTGCACGGGGGCATGGAGGAGGCGAAGGCGAGCCTGCAGGGAGCCTCGGCATGAGCGAGACGATCCCCCCTGAAACAATCCTGGAGGTTTCGAACCTCAAGAAGCACTTCCCGATCCGCCGCGGCCTGCTGCGCAAGGTGGTGGGCCAGGTGAAGGCGGTGGACGGCGTGAGCTTCTCCATCCGCAAGGGCGAGACCCTGGCGCTGGTGGGGGAGAGTGGCTGCGGCAAGACCACGGCGGCGCGCTGCATCCTGCGCGCCTACGCGCCCACGGGCGGTGCGATCAAGTTCAAGGTGGAGGGGCGCGAGGTCGATCTCGCCGCCCTGTCGCGCAGTGAGCTGCGGCCACTGCGCCGGCACATCCAGATGGTGTTCCAGGACCCCTACTCCTCGCTCAATCCCCGCATGGTGGTGGGCGACATCATCGGCGAGCCGCTGCTGATCAACGGCATGGGCGACGCGGTGGCGCGCCGGAAGCGCGTGGAAGAGCTGATGGAGCTGGTTCAGCTTCCGCGCGCCTACTACAACCGCTTCCCGCATGCCTTCTCCGGCGGACAGCGCCAGCGCATCGGCATCGCGCGGGCACTCGCACTCAATCCAACGCTGATCGTAGCGGATGAGCCCGTTTCGGCGCTGGACGTATCCGTGCAGGCGCAGGTGCTCAACCTGATGCTCGATCTGCAGGACCAGCTGGGCCTCACCTACCTGTTCGTGGCGCACGATCTCAGCGTGGTGAAGCACGTCAGCGACCGGGTGGCGGTGATGTATGTCGGCCGCATGGTGGAACTGGCGGAGACGGAGGCGTTGTTCGAGCGGCCGCTGCATCCGTACACGGAGGCGCTGCTGTCCGCGGCCCCCACCCCGGTGCCAGGGGCGGTGAGCAACCGGATCGTGCTGGAACGCGAGATCGCCGACCCGGCCAACCCACCGCCGGGCTGCGCGTTTCATCCCCGCTGCCGCTATGCCGTGGATGCCTGCCGGGCCGTGGTGCCGGAGATGACGGAAGTTCTGCCCGGCCGGTTCGTGGCCTGCCACCGGGCGGCGGAACTGACACTCGGCGGCGTGGGGGCGGTGGAGCACGTGGTGGATTGAGCCACGGTCCACGCGCCAGGTGCGGCCATGTTTTTCCCCGCGGTGACCGATAACATCCATCTGCTGACCGCCACCACCGCGTTCGGCTCGCTGGCGGTGCCGGCATCTGCCGTTTCTGGCCTGCGCAACCTGGTGCTGATCTGCTTCACCAACCGCTCCGGCTCCTGGCTGCTGGCAGACCTGCTGCAATCGACGAAGCAGTTCCGGGTGCTGGGCGAGTGCCTGAACGGCAACGAGCTGGCCCCCATCGTCCAGGCCCGGCGCATCCGCAGCTTCGCCGGGTTCTTCGAGCAGTTCGTCGTGCCGGAAGCGGTGGACGGCAATGTGGTGCTGAAATGCGCGGTGCCACACCTGGCGATCCTCGGCCAATCCGGCGTGCTGGAGCACCTGGGCGATCGGGTGCGCTACGTGCGTATCGAGCGGCTTGATCGGCTGGCACAGGCGATCTCCTGGGAGATTGCAGCACAGACACAGCACTGGAGCTCCCATCGGGCCCACCTGCCCGCACCGGAGCCGGTGTTCCGGCGCGAGGCGATCGGGGCGGCAATCGAAATGTTTGCGGAGTACGATAGGCAGTTCAACCAGTTCTTCGGGCATAACGGGCTGGTGCCGCACCACGTGACCTATGAGGCGCTGGTGCGGAACCCCGCCGCGGTGGCGGAGGCGGCGGTTGAAGGCATCCTGCCCGCGGGCGTGGCCGTGGATCCGGCGCAGGTGACGTTCCAGCGCCAGGCGGGCGGGCGCAACGCAGATTGGCGGCGGCGTTACCTGGAGGGCTAGGCGCAGCTTGACCGGCGGCGCCCGCGGGCGGAACCTTCGTGCATCGGCGAGGGGGACATGACATGAAGCGGCGCAGCATCCTGGCTTCGGCAATGGCATTGACGAGCGGGCTCGCCATGCCGCGCATCTCGGCAGCGGCGGATAGCCGTGTGCTGAAGTTCGTGCCGCAGGCGGACCTGGCGCTGCTGGACCCGATCCAGACCACGGCCTTCGTCACGCGCAACCATGCGCTGCTGGTGTTCGATACGCTGTATGGCGTGGATGCCAACTGGAAGGCGCAGCCGCAGATGGCCGCCGGCCATGTGGTGGAGAATGACGGCAAGACCTGGAAGATCACCCTGCGCGACGGGCTGCGCTTCCATGACAACACGCCGGTGCTGGCGCGGGACGTGGTGGCGAGCCTGCTGCGCTGGGGCAAGCGGGACAGTTTCGGCCTGGCACTGATGGCGGTGACGGAGGAGATCAGCGCGCTTTCGGACAAGGTGGTGCAGATCCGGCTTAGGAAGCCGTTCCCGCTGCTGCCGGATGCACTGGCCAAGACCGGCGCGAACATCTCCGCGATCATGCCGGAGCGGCTGGCGCAGACCGATGCCTTCGCGCAGGTGTCGGAGATGGTGGGCTCCGGCCCGTTCCGCTTCCTGGCCGGGGAGCGGGTGCCGGGGTCCAGGGTGGTGTACGAGAAGTTTGCGGGCTACGTGCCGCGGCCGGATGGGGTGCCCAGCCTGATGGCCGGGCCGAAGGTGGTGCATTTCGAGCGGGTGGAATGGATCACCATTCCTGATGCCGCCACCTCGGCCGCCGCACTCCAGTCGGGCGAGATCGACTGGTGGGAGCAGCCGACCACCGATTTCCAGCCGCTGCTGAAGCGCAACGGCAACATCGCCGTGGAGGTGACGGATGCCACCGGCGGGTACGGGATCGTGCGGTTCAACTTCACCACGCCGCCCTATGACACCCCGGCGATCCGGCGCGCGGCGCTGGCGGCGGTGAGCCAGTCGGACGTGATGCAGGCGATTGCCGGGACGGATCCGGCGATGTGGCGCAACAATGTCGGCTTCTTCCTGCCCGGCACGCCAATGGCCAGCGATGTCGGGCTGGAGGCGGTGCGCGAGCCGCCGGACCTGGAGCGGGCGAAGAAGATGCTCGCCGAGTCCGGCTACAAGGGCGAGAAGCTGGTATTCCTGGTGGCGACCGATCTGCCCAGCCTGAATGCGCAGGGCCAGGTGGTGGCGGATGCGTGGAAGAAGATCGGCTTCAACGTGGATCTGCAGATGCTGGACTGGGGCACGGTGATCCAGCGCCTGCCGAGCCAGCAACCGATCGACAAGGGCGGGTGGAACGCGTTCAGCAACTCCACCGCCGGGGTGAACACGTTCAATCCCGCCGCGCACAACTACATCCGCGGCAGCGGCAAGAGCGCCACCTTCGGCTGGGCCGATCTGCCCAAGCTGGAGGAGCTGCGCAACGCCTGGTTCGATGCGCCGACGGTGGAGGCGCAGGCGGCGCTGTGCCGGGAGATGCAGCGCGTTTCGTTCGAGACGGTGCCGTTCATCCCGACCGGGGTGTTCTTCCAGCCGACGGCGTACCGCAAGACGCTGGCCGATGTGCGACGGGGGTTCCCGCAGTTCTATGGGGTTAGGCGGGTCTAGGAACGCCTCACCTGATTTGCTGCTTTGGTCGTTGGGCCTGTGCTAAGGTGTCCAGCGAGTGGAGCATCTTATGAACAAGATCGTCATGGTGCCGATCCCTGTATCCCCCGAGGCCGCGGAGGCATTGGGGGATGACGCTCGGCGCGACCGCATCGGCAAGCTGGTAAGTGCGCTGGTCAAGCCGGGCCAGACCGGCCACGACCCGCTGGCGGATGTCATCGCAGGCATCAAGGACAGCGCGGCGCGGGATAGGCTGACCGACGCCGAGGTGGAGGCGGAACTCGCCGCCTATAATGGCGAACATCGTCTTTGACGCGAGTTCCATTGTCGGAGCCCTGCTGAAGCCGGATTCGGTGCCGGAACAGGCCTTGCTGCGGGCCCGGTTCGACTATGTGATCTGCCTCAGCGATGCGGTGGAGGCCGAGATACGTGAGGTGCTCGGCCGGCCACGCTTCACCCGATATCTTGGCGATGGCCGAGGCGAGCGGGTTATGGACCTTGTTGCATCGGCAGCGGTGCGGTTCTCTCCTTCGGTTGTCGTGCAGGACTGTCGCGACGCCAAGGACAACAAGTATCTGGAACTGGCGTTGGCGGCGGAGGCTGCGGCCATTGTCTCCAGCGACAACGACCTGCTGGTGCTCGACCCCTGGCGCGGCATTCGCATTGTGACGCCGGCACAGTTCCTGGACCTGCAATTCGTCTGAGGGCTACGAGGCCAACATCTGGAAGACGCGCAGGCCCTCTTGCGTCATGCAAGATGCCGCGCGATCGCCGTGGCGGTTTCGACGGGCATGGTGTTGGGGAAGGCGTGGTCGCCGCCCGGAATCAATTCAAGGCGGGCGTTGGGGAGGTGGGTGGCGAGGTGTTCGCCCACGGCAGGGGGGCTGATGGGGTCTTCGGTGCCCCAGAGGAGGAGGGTGCGGGTGGTGAGGCGGGGGAGATCCTGGGTGTGGTCGGCGTGGGGCTCGGTGATCCATGGGGCAGCGTTCGGGTAGGTGCGGCGGTAGTCTTCGCGCCAGTTGGTGGCGTTGAACTGTTCCATCGGTAGGCCGCCGGAGGTGCCGGTGAGGACGAGGCGGCGGATGCGGTAGGTGTGGCGCAGGGCGGCGCGGATGGCGATGAGGCCGCCCATGGATTGGCCGATGAGGTCCACCCTTGTGGGGGACATGGCGATGCAGGCGCTGACGATGTTCACCAGGTCGTCGATGCCCTGGATGTCGGGGTCGTGCGGCTCGTTGCCGAGGCCGGGCCAGGAGAGCAGGACCCTGGGCCATTCCTCCGGCAGCAGGTCGGCGACGGGTTGCCAGAAGCTGGCGGAGCCGCCGGCGCCGGGGAGGAAGAGAAGGGTGCTGGCGGTCATGGGCGGGAGTCCTGCGGGGGCGCTGGGCGGAGCATTGCGTGTGGGGCGGAGGGGGGCAAG
>JAIXTK010000123.1 GCA_027483995.1 Acetobacteraceae bacterium | reverse complement strand
GAACCCGCTCATCCCCTCCACCAACGTGCCGAAGCCCGGCCGCTCCCGATACGGCCCGTCCTGCCCGAAGCCGGACACCCGCACGATGATGAGCTTCGGATTGCGCGCGTGCAGCACCGCAGGCGCCAGCCCCATCGCCTCCAGCGTGCCCGGCCGGAAATTCTCGATCAACACATCGCTCGAAGCGATCAAATCGGCCAAAATCGCCAACCCATCCTTGTGTCGAAGGTCGAGCGCCAGGGATTTCTTGTTCCGCGCGTACACCTTCCAGTGCAGCGAATGCCCGTCGGTGCGCCACGCCCGCAGCGGATCGCCCTTGGCGGGGTCCTCGATCTTGATCACCTCGGCGCCATGGTCCGCCAGTTGCAGGCTCACCATGTTCCCCGCCACCAGCCGCGACAGATCCACCACGCGCAGCCCCGACAGCGGCGGCGTGGCCCCAGGCTGGAAATCCCTGCGATGCAGCATCAGCCGATCCTCTCGAACACGGGCCGCGGCCCATCCACCAGCCGCCACTGTCGCTGCAATTCCGCCAGCAACAATCGCCGCACCACCTTGCCCTGCCCATTTCGCGGCAGCGCCGCCACCGAGGCATGAAAGCGCGGCCGCTTGAATGGCGCCAGATCCCCACACGCCGCCCGCGCCGCCGCTTCCCATCCCGGCCGCGCATCCTCGGCCACCGCCACGATGATCTCGCCCCAGTAGTCGGAAGGAAACCCCACCACCACCGCATCCCCCGCCGGGGCCAAGGCCCGCTCGATCTCCTGCGGATAGATCTTGTAGCCGCCCGATTTCATCGCATCCGACAACCGCGCCACCAGGTGCAGCCGCCCCATCTCGTCGATCCGCCCGACATCCCCGGTGGCATGGAACCCATCCGCCCGCCACGGCACCACGTTGAAATCGCCGTCCAGCGTGCCGTCCGACATATGCCGCGCCCGCAGCAACACCTCGCCCTCGCCATCGCCGTCGATCACCACCTCCACCCCCTGGCCGGGCCAGCCGACGCAGGCCGCGCCATCCGCGCCGCCGCCCCCGGCATACCAGGCCTCGGTCTCCTCCGGCCGCAGGATGGTGATCGGGTTCACCACCTCGGTCTTCCCGTACGTCACCCGCACCACGGGCCCGAACATGTCGCGCACCCGCCCATAGAGCAGCGGCGGCAACGGCGCGGTGCCGGTGAAGATCGTCCGCAGCCCCGGCAACTCCGCCCCCGCGAAGGCCGCGGTCAGCTTGGCCAGCACCGTGGGGGCCGCGAACATCGCCTCCAGCCCGCCCGCCAGCAACGGCCGCATCCGCTCCGGGTCCACCCCGTCCTGCAGCACCATCGTCCCGCCCTGGCTGAGCCAGGCATAGCTCTGCAACGAAGCCCCATGCGCGAACGGCGTCATCGCGAGGCATCGGCTCCCCACACCGGGCAGCCAAGGCAGGCTCGCCTGCAGAAGCAGGTGCCCGATGAACCGCGCCCTCTGGCTGGTCACGATCGCCTTGGGCCGCCCCGTCGTGCCGCTGGTGAACCCGATCCGCCCCGGCGCCCCGCCGGGTACGCTGGCGAACCGCGCCGCCTCCAGCGTCTCCGCCTCTACCTCCTCGATCACATGCACCGCGCACCCGGCATCGCGGAACAGCGCCGCATGCGCGCGCGTGCAGGCCACCACGCGAATGCCGGCGATCGCCAGCGCATCGCGGAACTCCGCCTCGGTATAGGCGATGTTCAGCGGCACCTCCGCGGCACCCGAGAGCATCACCCCGTAGGAGATCGCCACCGCCAGCCGCCCATTGCGCGCCAGGGTGGCCACCCGGTCCCCCGCGCCCACCCCGCTTTCCACCAGCCGCCGCCCCAACCCCGCCGCCCGGTCGATCACCTCGGCATAGCTCGCCGCCCCCGCCGCATCCTCCACCGCCACCCGCCCGCCGAAGCGCGCGCGCATGGTCGCCAGTTCCCGCCCCCAGTTCACCGCCGGCATGGCCCGCCCCGCCCGTTTGACCCGCCTTCCTACGGCCGGTACCGTCGCCACGCCAAGCCCGCCGCCCAGCCCACGGAAACGCCCCATGAAACTCGCCAAGACCTACGAGACCCTCGCGCTGGACGAACCCGCCGAGCACGTGCTGCGGGTCACCCTGAACCGCCCCGAAGTCTCCAACGCCATGAACACCCAGATGGGGCTCGACATGCTCGATCTCTGGGATTCGCTCTGCAACGACCCCGGCCTCTACCGCTGCGTCATCCTCACCGGCGCCGGCGAGAAAGCCTTCTGCGCCGGCGGCGACCTCAAGCAGCGCAACGGCATGACCGACGCGCAATGGCAGGCCCAGCACCTGATCTTCGAGCGCGGCGTGCGCGCGATGAAGGAATGCCCGATCCCCATCATCGGCGCCATCAACGGTGCGGCCTATGGCGGCGGCTGCGAGTTCACCCTCGCCTGCGATTTCGCCTATGCCAGCACCACCGCCCGCTTCGCGCTCACCGAAGTCACCCTCGGCATCATGCCCGGCGCCGGCGGCACCCAGAACATGCCCCGCGCCGTCGGCATCAAGCGCGCCAAGGAGGTCCTGCTCACCGGCCTGCCCTTCACCGCCCAGCAGGGCCTGGAATGGGGCATGCTCAACAAGGTCTGCGAACCCGCCGCCCTCCAGGCCGAGGTGCTGGCAACCGCCCAGCGCATCGCCGGCAACGCGCCGCTCTCCACCCGCCAGATCAAGCATTCCGTGAACACCGGCATGCAGATGGACCTGGCCAGCGCCCTGCTGTTCGAGATCGAGGCCTATAACCGCCTCCCCCCCACCGAAGACCGCCGCGAAGGCGTCGCCGCCTTCAACGAAAAGCGCAAGCCGGTCTTCAAGGGGCGCTAATCCACAGCAGAATAAATCGGCCAGCCGGGGTGTATTTCCATACACCCCGTCGCCATCTCATAGAATACGGCACGCCGCACCCTGGCAAACCGCCAGGTGCACCGCCCCGTCCACTGCGAAACGGGGCGACACGGCGCGCCGATCCATTCAGATCGAACTTCATGGTTTGACTGGCGACACGCCCTCAACACAGGGCGCGCGGCAATCCGCCCCGTCATTTCCTTGAAAGCCATCCCATGAAAACAGCCCTTCCCGCCACCCTTCTCTTCGCCATCGCCACCCTGACGCTGGCCGGCTGCGGCAACACCTCCGGCGACCGCGCCCTCTCCGGCGGCATGATCGGCGCCGGCGCCGGCGTCGCCGCCAGCGCGCTCACAGGCGGCGCCCTGGGCACGGGCGCCCTCATCGGCGGCGCCGTCGGTGCCGTCGGCGGTGCCGCCACCACCAACCGCAACATCAACCTGGGCACCCCCGTCTGGCGCTGACGCCTCCCGCCCCGCACATCGCAAGGGACCATCGCCATGACCATCCAGGCCTACACTCTCGTCGCCTTCCTCCTCCTGCTCGCAACGGCGCGGCTGCTGCCAGCAGCCAGGCCCAAAACGCCGTCGGCCGCCTGAAGGACACCATCAAGCCGTAGCACCCCTGGCATTCCGGCGCCGAAGCGTGCACCACTGGCACTCATTCGGCGCCGCACGCGCCAGCGAAGGAGCACCACCATGGCCAAGGGCAGGGACAAGGGCGGCCGCGAGGCCAAGAAGCCGAAGGCCACCAAGACCGTCAGCAACACCCCGCCCCCGGCCCCGCCCCGCCCCATGCCCATCGCCACCAAGCAGGGCCCGAAAACCGTCAAGGGCTGACCGCAGGCAGGGAGGTTCCCGCCCGGGCCGAGGTCGCGCATACTCCATCCCAAAGGGCACCCAGCCGCCCGCCGGACAGGAACGCGCCATGAAAGACCTCACCCGCAGCATCGTCCGCCGCACGCGCGCGCTCACCTACGCCGCGATGCCCGCGGAAGTGCGCGACCTCGCCCGGCAATGCATGCAGGACGCCATCGCCGTCGCCATGGCCGGCGCGGAGGACGACCTCGTCCGCATCCTGCGCGCAGAGCTGGAGGAAGCCGGCGGCACCCCCCAGGCCAGCGTCTGGGGCAGCACCCTGCGCCTGCCCGCCGGCGCCGCAGCCCTGCTCAACGGCACCATGGCCCACGCGCTGGATTACGACGACGTCAACCTCTCCATGCCCGGCCACCCCACCGTGGCCATCCTCCCCGCCGTCATGGCCCTCGGCGAAGCCCGCGGCGCCTCGGGGGCAGAAGTCCTGGCCGCCTTCGTCGTCGGCTACGAAACCGCCTGCCGCGTCGGCCCCGTGATGGCCCCCTCGCACTACGAACAGGTCGGCTTCCACGCCACCGGCACCGTGGGCACCTTCGGCGCCGCCGCCGGCTGCGCCCACCTGCTGGGCCTCGATGAGGAACAAACCCTCCACGCGCTCGGCATCGCCGCCACCCAGGCCGCCGGCCTCAAATCCATGTTCGGCACCATGTGCAAGCCGCTGCACGCCGGCAAGGCCGCCCAGAACGGCCTGCTCGCCGCCAAGCTCGCCGCCCGCGGCTTCACCGCCCGGCCCGACAGCCTGGAATGCCCGCAAGGCTTCGCGAAAACCCACTCGCCGGATTTCCACCCCGAAGCAGCGCTGGCCGAACCAGAAGGCGGCTGGCACATCCGCGCCAACCTCTTCAAATACCACGCCGCCTGCTACCTCACCCACGCCGGCATCGAAGCCGCCCGCACCCTGCGCGCCAACCCCGCCATCACGGCCGACCGCATCGCCGCCATCACGCTGCGCGTCGATGAAACCACCGACCGCGTCTGCAACATCGCCGCCCCGCGCACCGGCCTCGAAGCCAAGTTCTCCCACCGCCTCACCGCCGCCATGGCGCTGGCGGGCCTGGAGACCAGCCGGCTGGACAGCTTCACCGCCGAAGTCGCCGCCGATCCCCGCATTACCGCGCTGCGCGACAAGGTCACGATCGAGCTCCAGCCCGGCTTCGGCGTCACCCACGCCGCCATGGACATCCGCCTCACCGACCAGACCACCCTCTCCGCGGAGCACGACGCCGGCATCCCCGCCGCCAGCGTCTCCCACCAGGGCACTCGCATCCGCGCCAAGTTCGACGGCCTGGTGGCCCCGCTCCTCGGCAACACCCGCGCCCTGGCCCTCGGCGACGCCCTGGCCGCCATCGACAGCGCGCCCAACGTCGCCACCCTCGCCCCGCTCTGGTCAGCCTAGCCGCACCGGCCCCGCCACCCCCGCGATCTCCGTCATCAGCTTGCGCCGCACCGCCGCGCCGAACTTCTCGAAATCCTCCGCCACCACCAGGAACGCCCCCTCGCCCCCGATCACCCGCTCCCGATAATGCTCCTCCAGATCCTGCTCCGGCGCCCGGCCAAAATTCGGCCGGTCGTTCACGATCGGCAGCCCGTTGATCACCACCCCATCCCCCACCAGCGCATCGCGGATCACCTCCGGCGGCGGCCCGGAATTGTTCACCCCATCGCCGGAAACATCGATCACCCGCCGCGTCGCCAGGAACGGGCACTCCTCCAACGCCCGCCCCGCCGCCATCAGCGCCCCGGAAATACTCGTCCAGCTCATGCTGTCCCGCGACGCCCGCGCCAGCTGCGCCGACCCCCCCGCGCACTCGGCCGCCGAGCCCAGCCGCATCCACGGAATCACCACCCGCTGATACTGGATCCCCGCCCATTCCAGATACGCCACCGCAATGGCCCCCGCCGGCCCCCCTGTGATGGCCGCCACCACCTGCGGGTCCATCATCGCCGCCTGATACCCCTCGCGCTGCAGCCGCGCCTCCTCCTCGTCGATGGACCGGCTCACATCCACCGCCAGCACCAGCAGCAAATCCACTGGCCCCGCCCCCTCGGCCCGCGCATCGCCGCTCAGCGCCAAAGCGCCCCCCGCCGCCAGAACCGCGCGCCGCTTCATGCCCCGCACTCCCAACCCGCACGAGCCGAGTGCAGCGCAGCTTGGCACCGGAGCGCAACGGAAATCGAG
>JAIXTK010000346.1 GCA_027483995.1 Acetobacteraceae bacterium | reverse complement strand
GCTCCAGCGTGTTGTTGCCGTGCACGGTGGTGAGGCCGAGCAGGTCGAGATGGCGGGCGGCATAGAGGATCGCGACGGCGTCGTCGTGGCCGGGGTCGCAATCGATCAGGATCTTGGTGCGCGCCATGTTTCCTCCCTTGTGGCACCGGTCTAGCGTATCGGCCGTTCTGGCAGAAGGGCAGCACCATGCGCGCACGCATCCGCGATACCGAGATCTACTTCGACGTGGAGGGCATGGGGCTGGTGCCCGATGGGCGGCGGATGCGCGAGCAGCCGGTGGCGTTCGTGATCCATGGCGGGCCGGGCGGGGACCATAGCGGGTTCAAGCCAGGGATGGCGCCGCTCGCGGAGCGGATGCAGCTGGTTTACTTCGACCATCGCGGCCAGGGGCGCTCGGCGCGCGGCGACGTCTCCAAATACACGCTCGATGAGAATGTGGAGGACATGGAGGCGCTGCGGGTGCATCTGGGGCTCGGCCCGATCGTCTCCATCGGGACCAGCTATGGCGGCATGGTGGCGATGGCGCATGCCGCGCGCTACCCGGACAGCGTGAGCCACCTGGTGCTGATCGTGACCGCGGCCCATGCCGGGTTCAACAAGCGGGCGCAGGAGATCGTGCGCGAGCGCGGCACGCCGGCGCAGGTGGAGGTGTGCCGCCAGCTCTGGGCCGGGGAGCTGACCGACGAGGCGAAGCTGCGGAACTACTACGACCATATGGGGCCGATGTACTCCACCACCTTCGACCCGGCGGCGGCGGCTAAGGGGCGGGACCGGGGGATCCTTTCACCGGATGCGATCAACATGGCGTTCCGGCCCGGCGGGTTCCTGCAGAGCTACGACCTGCGGCCGGAGCTGGCGGCCATCACGGCGCCGACGCTGATCTGCGCAGGGCGGCATGACTGGATCTGCCCGCCGGAGTTCTCCGAGGAGATCCACCGGCTGATCCCCGGGAGCGACCTGCGCATTTTCGAGCATTCGAGCCATTCGATTCGGGCGGATGAGCCGCAGGCATTGCTCGACGCGATTGCAGGCTTCATTGTTTACAAATGGCGCGGATGAGGGGGAAGTTCATGAAGCTCACGCGTTCGTGAGAGGCGTTTTTTCGGCCGCAACGTGGGTTTGGCCGGGTTTCTGATGCGGCAACCCTTTGAATTCTCATCCTTCTTCTGACGGCGGAGGGCCTGTTACATTTCGTCAAAAACTGTCTCAGATGATTAATCGCATGAGATCGTTGACGGGTTTAGTGCCAGATGTGATACGTCCTCCGGTATGTTAAGGAAGGGTGGACGGAAACGACCGTGGCCCTGACTTTTCGAAAAAATCCATGCGCCGGCGCCGCCGGCAGTGAAGAAGGGGTTCCACCGTGGCCACATTTATTTTCGAAGACGAATCTATCGTTGGCAATGACCCGCTCGGCGCCAGCGTTGAGATCCCGTCCTCCAACTCCACCACCACGATCACGATCGGCACGGCGAGCAGCGTTACGTTCAACCCGTTCGCCAACGTGGTTGTTGACGACACGGCCGGCGCCGACCTGATCAGGTTCCGCATCTCCTTCAATGACAATATCGACGTTGCTGGCTCCGGCGGCGCGACGATGTTCACCGTCTCCGGCGGCAGCTCGGCCACGGTCGCGATGGATACCGGGTTCGTGTTCCTCGCGAACGGGACCGACGCGGATGTGCAGGCGTTCCTTCGCAACGTCTTCATCGTCGCGAATACCAACACGGATTTCGCGATCAATCTGCGCGTTCAGCGCGAGGCCACCAGCAGCAACATCACCCGCGCCATCAACTATTCCGTGGCGCCCTGCTATCTCCAGGGCACGCTGATCCGCACGCCAGAGGGCGACCGGCCGGTGGAAATGCTGCGGGCGGGAGACTCGGTGGTGACGCTGGGCGGGGACGCCAAGGTGGTGAAGTGGATCGGCCATCGTTCCTACGAGGCTGAGTTCGGCGCGAGCGAAGCCTTCGTGCGGCCCGTGGTGTTCAAGGCCGGCTCGCTCGGCGGCGGCCTGCCGGTGCGCGACCTGAAGGTGTCGCCGCAGCACGGCATGCTGGTCGATGGCGCCATGGTGCCGGCGGCGGCGCTGGTGAACGGCGTTTCGATCATGCGCGACCAGAACCCGGGCGATGTCTCCTACTTCCACATCGAGCTGGACAGCCATGAGGCGGTGTTCGCCGAGGGTGCGGCCAGCGAGACCTTCGTGGACCACGACAGCCGCGCGATGTTCGACAACGCCGACGAGTACAACATGCTCTACGGCAACGCGGCCACCTGCCCGGTGGAGCAGCCGCGCCTGGAGGAGGGCTCCGAGCTCGCCGCCATCCGTCGCCGCCTCGCCGAGATCGCCGGCATCGCCGCCGCCCCGGCCGCCGCCGGCCCGGTGATCGGGAAGCTGGAGCGCATCGAGAACGGCGTGCTGCAGGGCTGGATGGTCGACGCCGCCGGCGCCGAGGCCGTGGAGGCCGAGGTTCTGGTGGATGGCGAAGTGGTGGGCCGCGTGGTTGCCAACCGCTACCGCGGCGACCTGGACCAGGCCGGCATCGTCGGCGGCCGCGGTGGCTTCACGATCGCCCTGCCCGCTTCGGCCGAGCGGCTGGAGCAGGTGAGCGTTCGCCGCATTGTGGATGGCCAGGTGCTGGCCGCCCCGATGATGGCGGCAGCGCAGGCCTGATCGCCGCACGCTTCCAGGCTTGACGACGCATAGGGGGGCGGAACCTGCGGGTTCCGCCCCCTTCCTTTTGTGGGGCGTGTTGGCGCCCGGGGCGGGTGCCGGGCGGCCCGCTCAGTGGGCCATCAGCACCGGGATGCCGGCATTGCCGAGGGTGCGGCGGGTGAAGCCGCCGAAGACGACCTCGCGCAGGCGGGAGTGGCTGTAGCCGCCCATCACCATGAGGTCGGCGCCCAGCGCCTCCGCCTCCCGGTGCAGCACGTCGGCCGCGCTGGCGCTGCCGCGCAGCAGGGTGCGCACCTCAACCGCCTTGTTGTGCCAGCGCAGGCCGCGCAGCAGGCGGCTGCCGGATTCGTCCTTGGCATCCGCATCGTCCAGCACCGTGACGATGGTCACCTGGTCGGCCTGGCCGATGAAGGGCAGCGCGCAGGAAACGGCGCGGGCGGCTTCCGGCGTATCCTTCCAGGCGATGACGATGCGCTTGCCGAGGGTGTCGGGCGCGGTGGCCGGGGCGATGAGCAGCGGCTTGCCGGTGTCCATCAGGGCGGCTTCCAGGGTTTCGGCGGCGCCATCGTCCGGGCCGCCGCGACCCATCAGGACGAGATCGGCGAAGCGGCCGTACTGGGCGACCCAGGCGCTCTGGTTGCCGGTTTCCTGGCTGATCTGGGCGCTGGGGAAGCTGCCATCGGGTTCGTCGCGCAACGGGATGCCGGCGCCGGCGAGCAGGTCGGCCACCGTCTGGCGGGCGGTGGTGGCGGTGGCATTCGCTTCCGCGTCCATGCGGTCGATCACGACCTGCACGGCATCGCCGCCGCCAACGCCGCCGGCGGTCATGCTCATGAGCACCTCGCTGGTATCCACCCGCACGTGCAGGAATTCGAGATGGGCGCCGAAGGTCTGGGCGGCGAGGCGGGCGGTGGCGAAGACCGCGGCATCGCCGGGGCCGCCGGTGGTGGGGACGAGGAGGTTCTTGAACATGGCGTCGCTCCGTTTGCGTGCGGGTTCGCGGGTGCGGGCGCAGTGTAGCGGGGTGGCGCGCGGTGTACGTGACCTGGATCAATGCAACGCCGGCCGGCACGGCGTGTTGTGACCGCGGAATTGCTTCGATACCCCGAAGGAGGCGCACATGAACGCAGGCGACGTGATGACGACGGCGGTGGTGACCGTGGGGCCGCAGGCGGCGGTGGCGGAGATCGTGACGCTGCTGCTGCGCCACGGGATCAGCGCGGTGCCGGTGGTGGACGAGGCCGGCGCGGTGCTGGGGCTGGTGAGCGAGGGCGACCTGCTGCGGCGGGCGGAGCTGGGCACGCAGAAGCAGCGCTCGGCCTGGCGGGCCTTCTTCACCGGCACGGCGACGCTGGCCGAGGACTATGTGCGCAGCCACGCCAAGGTGGCCGCCGATGTGATGACGCGCGACGTGGTGTGCGTGGGGCCGGGCACGCCGCTGGATGCGATCGCGGACCTGATGGAGCAGCACCGCATCAAGCGCGTGCCGGTGGTGCAGGAGCGGCGGCTGGTGGGCATCGTCAGCCGGGCCAACCTGCTGCGCGCCTTCGCCGCCCTGCCGGATGGCCAGTGCGCGACGGCGAGCGATGCGGAGATCCGCATGGCGCTGGCGGGAGAGCTGGCGCGGCAGGCCTGGAGCCGGCGGGTGGACAACTCCATGGTGGTGACCGGCGGCGTGGTGCATCTGTGGGGCATGGTGACCTCCCAGGAGGAGAGCCGGGCGCTGGAACTGGCGGCGCAATCCGTGCCCGGGGTGCGCGAGGTGCAGAACCACACCGTGGTGCTGAGCGAGACGACCTATCCGGTGTATCCCGGCAGCTTCGTGGGGTAACGCTTGAGGCATGGGGCGGTGGGCCGCTACCCTGCCGCCCATGCTGCCGTTGTTGACCACGCCCCGGCTGGTGCTGCGCCCTGCCCTGCCCTCCGACACCGAGGCGGTGTGGCAGCTTCTGGTGCTGCCCGATGTGCGGCGGTTCCTGTGCGACGACAAGGTGCTGCCGCGCGACGTGGTGGCGGGAATCGTGGCGGAGAGCCTGGCGCTGGCGCCCGGCGGCATGGGGATGTGGATGGCCGAGCAGGCCGGCGCGATGATCGGCCTCGTTTCATTGAAGACGGTGCCGCAGGTGCTGGTGGATCTGATTCCGGCGCTGGACGGCGAGGCGGAGCCGACGATCGCGCTGCACCCCGATGCCTGGGGCCAGGGCCTGGCCGGGGAGGCGCTGTCGGCGGTGCTGGAGCATGGCTTCCGGGCGCTCGCCCTGCCCCGCATCGCCGCGATCTCCGATGTGCCGAACGCGGCCTCGGCGAAGATGCTGGCGCGGGCGGGGTTCCGGCGCACCGGGGAGCATCCCGGCCTGCATTATCGGCTGTTCAGCTGGATGCTGGAGCGGCCCTGAGCCCTGGACGGGGCGGCGGGGCTGGCGGACACTCGCGCACGCCGCCGACAAGGAGATTCCGATGGCCCCGCGCATGGATACCGTGCCGACCGACAGCGACCTGCCGCATCGCACCAGCGTGGTGGTGATCGGCGGCGGGATCGCGGGGATCTCCACCGCGCTGTTCCTGGCGCAGAAGGGCATTCCGGTGGTGGTCTGCGAGAAGGGCCAGGTGGGGGCGGAGCAGTCCGGCCGGAACTGGGGCTGGACGCGGGTGATGGGGCGCGATGAGCGCGAAATCCCGCTGGGGATGGAGGCGCTGCGCATCTGGCGCCGGATGGATGCGATGGTGGAGGCGCCCACCGGGTTCACGCAATGCGGCATCGCCTATCTGTGCGAGACCGATGCGGCACGCGCCTCCCATGAGGCGTGGCTGGAGAAGGCGCGGCCGTATCAGGTGGAAAGCCGCATGATCTCCGCCGAGGAGGTGACCAAGCTGTATCCCGGCCTCGCCGTGCCGACCAAGGGGGCGCTCTACACGCCGACCGATGGGCGCGGGGAGCCGCAGAAGGCGGTGCCGGCGATGACGGCCGCGGTGCGGCGCGCCGGCGGGATCGTGCTGGAGCGCTGCGCGGTGCGCGGGGTGGAGACGAAGGGCGGGCGCATCTGCGGCGTGGTGACGGAGAAGGGCGCGATCGCCTGCGACAGCGTGGTGCTGGCGGGCGGGGCCTGGAGCCGGTTGTTCGCGGGCAATGTCGATACAGCCAAGGGGGGGATCGACCTGCCGCAGTTGAAGGTGCTGGGCAGCGTGTTCCGCACCGAACCGGTGGCCGGCGGGCCGGAGGCGAGCGTGGGCGGGCTGCCCTTCTCCATCCGCAAGCGCGCCGATGGCGGCTACAACATCGCGCGGCGCAACAATTCGCTGTCGGAGATCACGCCGGACAGCTTCCGGCTGTTCTCCCAGTTCCTGCCGAGCTACCGCAAGAGCTGGCGCGAGGTGAAGCTGCGGCTGCGCGTGGGTGGGCGGTTCCGCGAGGAGTGGAACACCAAGCGGCGCTGGAAGCTGGATGAGGTGACGCCGTTCGAGCAGGTGCGGGTGCTGGACCCGGAGCCGGATAATCGCGGCATCGAGCGGGCGGAAGGCGAGCTGGCGGCGCTGTTCCCGGCCTTCAAGGGCATGAAGGTGGCGGAGACCTGGGCCGGGCTGATGGACGTGACGCCGGATGCGGTGCCGGTGATCGGGCCGGTGGAGGCGCTGCCGGGGTTCTTCATTGCCACGGGGTTCAGCGGGCACGGCTTCGGGCTGGGGCCGGGGGCCGGGCGGTTGATGGCAGACCTGGTGGCCGGCGATGCCCCGGTGGTGGACCCGGCGCCGTTCCGGTTCGGGCGGTTCGCGGACGGGTCGTTCAGGCAGTATGTCTGAAGGCGCGGCCGCCGCATTGCGAATGCGGCGGCCCCGTTTCCTCAGGCCGGCAGCAGGCCCAGGCGCTTCCACAGGCCTTCGCGGTCCGCCATCAGGCGGGTGACCGTGGCGGCCATTTCGGTGCGGGCGGCGGCCTGGTCCGTCACCGGCTTGCCGTCCTTCACCACGGAGCGGCCGGTGTGGGCGAGGCGGGCCAGGATGAGGTCCACCAGCGCATCGGGGCTGGCGCGGTCGGCCATGATCTCCGGCAGGATCAGGGTTTCGGCGAAATCCGCGGCCACGCCGCTGCCCATGACCGGGGAGGCGAGCACGACATGCGCGGCGCCAGAGGCGTTGGCGGCGCCGATGGCGCTGTTCAGCGCGCGGGCGGAGGCGATGGCAGCCGGGTCTGCGACCGGGCCGATGGTGGGGTGGGCGAGCCCGCCAGTCATCAGGAAGGCCACGGCCTGCAGGGTTTCGGACAAGGGCTGCTGGGAGAGCGCCTTGGTCTGGCGCAGTTCCAGCAGGCTCATCGGCCCCTGGGCGAGGCGTTCCAGGATCGGGCCGTAGATGTCCTGACGCAGGCCGAGCTGGCCGATCCCTGTCGGGATCTGGATGTTCTGCTCCTTCTCCCGCCCGGTGCCGACGATGTGGATGCCATCGAGCATTTCCCGCTGCTCGCCGCTGGGCGGCTGTTCGGTGCCGCGGCGGTAGAGGTCGCGGCGGAAGGAGCGGTTGGCGCCGAAATCGCGCATCATCTCGCGCAGGCGCTGGTCGGTGGTGCCCTGCATCAGCTTCAGCGCGTTCGGCGGCACGGCGACGGCGTCGATATTCTCGATCAGGGTGGCGCTGCCGATATAGCCGACCTTGGCCTCGCCCAGCACGTCGGCCACCTGGGCGAAGGTGGTGGGGTCCCAGTTGGCGTTGAGGTATTCGTGGGCGAGGTAGCGCGGATCCATGTTCTGGGTGGCATCGAGCCGGGCGGCGACGGAGGGGTTGGCGGGGAAGAAGGTGGCGTCGGCCTTGGCCATCTCGCGCACGAAGTTGATGGCCCCCGTGGTGCGCTCCGGCGAGGTGCCGCTGTTCACCCGCGCCCATTCGAGCATGAATTTCTGCACCGGCAGCAGGGAGGCCCAGCCGGCAAGGTTGTTGTAGCTGATGTAGAGGAAGCCGCCGGGGGCGAGGTGGCGGCGGATGCTGGCGGCCATCTGCTGGCGCACCGCGGGGGACACCCAGCTCCAGATCCCGTGGGCCACGATGAAGTCGAATTGCGGGAAGCGGCCTTCCGGCGCCTCGGCCAGGTCGCCGAAGGACAGCTCGTGGAAATGCGCGTTGCCCAGGCCGGCGCGGGTGGCGAGGCGGCGGCCGGATTCCACGTGGGCGGGGTTGAAATCGAACCCGTGGAACTCGCCGTTCGGGTTGCTGGCGGCGAAGACGTTGAGCGACACGCCATGGCCGCAGCCCAGCTCCGCATAGCGGAAGGGGCGGGTGAGGTCGGGCGGGCGGTGGCCCAGCAGCATGGCGGCGGCGGAGATCCAGCCCGGGGAAATCTCGCGGTAGAAGCCGGATGTGTAGGCGACGTCGAAAATGTAACCGTCGTTCCAGGCGGCCATGGGCCGGTCCCTCCAATGTCTGTGGCGCCGGGTGGACCGGGCGCGATGGTATGAGCCGACCCTAGGCCAGGAGCGACCCCGGCGCCAGACGCACACCGGAATGTGTGCCGGCCGAAAGGGCGGCGGCGACCTCCGCCACCACTTCCGGCCAGGCGCGCGGGGCCGGGGCGCGGAACAGGCGCAGGCTGGGGTACCAGGGGCTGTCGGCGCGGCCGGTGCGCCAGCGCCAGTCCGGCGCGAAGGGGAGCATGACCCAGCACTGATGGCCCATGGCGCCGGCGAGATGGACCACGGCGGTATCCACCGCCAGCACGAGATCGAGCGTGGCGACGAGGGCGGCGGTGTCGTCGAACGTGCCCAGCGCCACGCCGGGGTCGTGCAGCCGGGCGGGGCCAGGCCAGTGGCGCGATTGGGCGGCGGCCTCGCCCTTCTGCAGCGAGACGAAGGCGACATCGGGCAGGGCGGCGAGTGGGGCGAGGGTGGCAAGCGGCGTGCTGCGGCTGGCATCGTTGGGGTGGGTGGGGCGGCCGGCCCAGGCGAGGCCGATGCGCAGATGGCCCGGCGGCAGCGCGGCATCGAGCCGGGCGCGCCAGGCGGCGCTGCGGGCGGGATCGGGCCGCAGGTAGGGGATGGCGGCCGGGATGGTGGCCGCGGTGGTGCCGTGCAGCAGCGGCAGGCTGGAGAGCGGGCACCAGGCGGCGAAATCCGGCACGTCGCCCCAATGGGCGATCAGCGTGAGCCCGGGATGGATGGCATGGAGCAGGGGGTGCAAATCGGCGCTGGCGGCCACCACGGCATCCGGCGCGCGGGCCAGCGCCCAGGGCAGATAGCGGGCGAACATGATGGCGTCGCCATAGCCCTGGTCGGCGATCAGCAGCAGGCGGCCCGGCAGGGGGGCGCCGTTCCACATCGGGCGATCCGTGGCAGGCAGCAGGGCGGGCGCGCCGGGGATGCGCCAGCGCCATTCGTATTCCGCCCAGCCCTGGGCGAAATCGCCGCTGGCGAGCAGGGCCTGGGCGAGTTTCATATGGGCTTCGGGCAGGGCCGGGCGCAGATCGAGGGCCGCACGGGCAGCGGCGATGCAGGCGGGCAGGTCCTGGCGGTCGTAGAGCACCATGGCGAGCTGGAACAGGGCGAGCGGGTCCGCGGGGTTGAGGCTGACGGCGTGGCGGGCGGCGCCCAGCGCCTCCTCCAGCCGGGCCTGGCTGCGGCGGATCTCGGCCAGGGTGCGCCAGGGGAGGGACTCGCCGGAGGCATGGGCGGCGCGGGCCACGAGGTCGCCGGCTTCGGCATGGCGGCCGGTCTGGAAGGCGGCGAGGCCGGCGAGGTGCAATGCATCCGGCTGCTCCGGCAGGGCGGCGAGGATGTGGCGGGCCAGGCGGGCGGCGGCTTCGGGGCGGCCGGCATCGAGGTATTCCTGCGCGATGGCCAGCAGCTCGTCGGCGGGGATGGGGATGGGGGCGGACATTGCCGGGGACCCTAGCGAGGCAGGCCGGTGCCCGCCTAGAGTTCGCCGCGCACCAGCCCCGGGGGACCCGCCGATGAAGATCTTCTTTGCCAATTTGGCCACCGAGACCAACACCTTCTCGCCGATCCCGACCGGGCATGCCGGGTTCCATGAGGTGGGGTACTACCGGAACGACGCCAGCCGGAAGCCGGCGGGGCACGGCAATATCGCGCAGATCGAGTGGCGCCGCCTGTGCGAGCGCGACGGGCACGCGATCGCGGAGAGCATCAGCGCCTTCGCGCAGCCGGCGGGCACCACGCTGAAGAACGTGTACGAGGCGCTGCGGGCCGACCTGCTGGCCGACCTGAAGGCGGCGATGCCCGTCGATATCGTGCTGATGAAGATGCACGGCGCCATGGTCGCCTATGGCTACGACGATTGCGAGGGCGATACCTGCGCCGAAATCCGCAAGGTGGTCGGGCCGGATGCAGTGATCGGGCTGGAGCTGGACCTGCACTGCCACCTGACGGAGACGATGCGCGCGGCCTGCGATGCCATCATCACCTACAAGGAATACCCGCACGTGGATGTGGGCGACCGGGCCACGGAGCTGTACGATTTGTGCGTGGCGGCGAAGCAGGGGCGTGTGAAGCCCGCCATGGCCTATTACGACTGCCGCATGGTGAGCATGTGGCGCACGCCGGTGGAGCCGATGAAGAGCTTCGTGGCGAAGATGAAGGCGCTGGAGGGCCGGGATGGCGTGCTCAGCGTGTCGTTCGGGCACGGCTTCCCGTGGGGCGACGTGGCCGAGGTGGGCGCCAAGATGGTGGTGATCACCGATGGCGACATGGCCCGCGCCGAGGCGCTGGCCAAGGAACTCGGCGAGGAGATCTTCAGGATCCGCAACGAGACCAACCCGACGCACGACACGATCGACGAGGCGATCGACCGGGCGCTGGCCGCGGCCCCGGGCAGCAAGCCGGTGGTGTTCGCCGATGTGGCCGACAATGCCGGCGGCGGGGCGCCGAGCGACAATACGGAAATCCTGGCGCGGATGGTGGCGCGCGGCGTGACCGGGGCGGCGATCGGCTGCTTCTGGGACCCGATCGCGGTTTCCTTCTGCCGCGAGGCCGGCGTGGGGGCGAGCTTCGACCTGCGCATCGGCGGCAAGTGCGGCGTGGCCAGCGGGCAGCCGGTGGACCTCAGGGTGACGGTGATGGGGCTTGCGGAGGAGCACACCCAGGGCGGGCTTTCCGGCGGGCGGGCACATCTAGGCGCTTCGGCGTGGGTGCGCGCAGATGGGATCGACATCATCCTGAACAGCAACCGCAGCCAGGTGTTCCACCAGGATGCCTTCACCGGGCTGGGCTGCACGCTCACCGACAAGCGGCTGGTGGTGGTGAAGAGCACGCAGCATTTCTATGCCGGGTTCGCGCCGCTGGCCTCCGAGGTGCGCTACGTGGCAACGCGGGATGGGGCGATCGGGCCGGATTTCGCCAATATCGCCTTCACCAAGCGCACCCTGCCCTTCTGGCCGCGGGTGGCGGACCCGTTCGCAACCAATAGTTGAGTGGGATCGCGCGCGGCATTCACGCGCGCTGACGCATTACTCCCGCGCGGTGACGCGCTTCTCACCCCTGTCACGCGCCGATCCGTTGCAGGATTCCATCGGATTCGCGACCGATGGGAGGGGTGCGATGAACGTGATCGATGCGGCCTGGCAAAGCCCGATACGGCAGGCGCGGGCACCCTCCTATGCGCCGGCCGCACAACCGCTGGTGTTGGTGGCCGAGGAGGCGGCGGTGCTGACGCCGATGATGGAGGAGCTGTGCGGCTTCCTGCGGGTGCGCGCACAGCGCGTGGCGCCGGCGGGGTTGGCGGAGGCGTTGCGGGCGCTGGGGCCGGTGGGCCTGCTGTGCCATGCCGAGCGCACCGGGCCGGTGCTGGCCGAGGCGCTGCGGGCGGTGGTGGCGGCCGATCCCGGGCTGCCGGTGATGGTGGTGACGGAGCAGGATGCCAGCCGGCAGGCGCGCCTGGCGGTGGCCGCCGAGATCATCCGGCTGGAGCACCTGGTGTGGCTGGAGCAGCTGCCGGATGTGCGGCGGATGGTGGAGTTCCTGTTCCTGGCCGAGCGCCGGGCCGCGCCGGGCCGCGTGGCCTAGGCGTGCAGGCCGGCGCGAAGGGGCATTCGGCGCGGCGGCGCTTGCGGGCGGCGATGGCGTATTGGCCGGTGGTGCGGTCGCCCCGCAGGGCTGGGCCGGCGACGGCGGCTTCGTAGTCCGCCCAGTCCTGCGCGGCGAAATCCTCCAGTCGGCCGGTGGTGGCCATGGCGGCCAGGGTGGGCTCGGCATAGGCGGCGCGCGGCAAGGGTTGGGCCTGGAGGAAGGGCTGGTCCGGGCGCAGGCGCACGGGCACGCCGGTGCGGGTGAGGCGGAGATTGGTGAAGAGCGGGCCGAACCAGCGATCGGCTTCCAGCAGGCCCTCATAGGCCTGGTAGCCCGGCGCGGGCGGCAGGTTGGCGGGCGCGCGCAGCAGCAGGCTCCAGCCCGGGGCGGTGCGGGCGAACAGGCCGGTCCAGACCTGCACCAGGCCGGGTTCCGGCAGGGCGGTGAGCATGGGGGGCGCGGTGCCGCGCAGGTGCTCCGGGGCCGCGGCATCGAAGTGCTGGCGCAGGCCGGGGCATTGCGCGGCTTCCAGCGGCAGCCAGGACCCGTGGCCGTCCCAGCTCCAGTGGATCTGCTCGCCATCCCACAGCAGGGTCAGGGCCATGGGCGGGTAGATCCACCAGCCGAAGGCGCTGGCCTGGGTGACGGCGTCGCAATACTGCGCGGCGCGGGCCGGCAGCGTGCCGCCGGCGGTGCGGTCGGCGCGCTGCGGCAGGGGGGCCTGCGCGACCACGCGGTAGAAGCGGGCGATGGGGGGCTGCATGGGATCCTCCTTCCGGGACATGGCGGCCGGCGAAGCCGGCCGCCTGGCCGGGCTGCCTCAGCGCCGGATCGGGCCACCGACGGCGGCGCCGAGGCGGATCAGGCCGGAATCGGCCACCGCCGGCGGGGCCGCGACGGGCGGCAGGGGGCGGGTGGCAGTGTTGGTCTGGGCCATGGGCTGTTTCTCCTGTTGCGCGGTGCCTGGCCTGCCGCGCGGGGCACGCGGGCGCGCCGGGCCACCATGCGGTGGCCCGGCACATGCCGTGCTGCGGGACAGGGAATGCCGATGGACGCACATCGCCCGCCGACAGCGCCAGGATGCCGGGTTGGCGGTCGAGGGTCAAGGTTTTTATTCTCTGATGGTAGATTTTTTTCGTTGGACGAGTCCGGTTTTGTGCAAATCATTAACGACATTGCGCCGCAAGGCGGCATGCCATAGTGTGACAGCGCCGTGATTTTGCACCCGGCTTCGCAGGGAGCACCGCCATTCAAACCGTTCGGGCAGAGACCAGGCTGGCAATCCCGTTTCCCGCGGCCACGGTGCGGCGCCCGATGCGGGTGCGGCTGGGGGCGGAGCTGGTGGCCCGCGGCGGCCAGGGCGAGGACCTGCGGCCGCGCGGGCGCAAGGCGCGGGCGCTGCTGGCGCTGCTGGCCCTTTCCAGCCCTGCCCCGCTGCCGCGCGACCGGCTGTGCGCCCTGCTCTGGAGCCGGCGGCCCGAGGCGCAGGCGCGTGCCTCCCTGCGCCAATCCCTGCACGAGCTGAACGCCGCGCTGGGGCCGGCGGTGCCGCTGCTGGTGGCGCAGCGCGAGCAGATCGCGCTCCGCGGCGCGGGGCTGGAGGTGATGCTGGAGCCCGTGGAAGGCACGGCGCAGCTGCTGGAGGAGCTGGACGGGATCGACCCGGCGCTGGACCGCTTCCTGGACGAACGGCGCACCCAGTATCGACAGGCGGCCTTGGCGCGGGTGGAGGCGGTGCTGGCGGGGCGGCAGGTGCCGCAGGAGCGGCTGGAGGCGGCCGAGGCGGTGCTGGCGCTGGAGCCTGGGCATGAGATCGCCTGGCGCGCGGCGATCATGGCCCGGGCGGAGATGGGGGCGCGGACGGAGGCGCTGGCGACCTATGACCGCTGCGTGGCCACGCTCGCCGGCCGGTTCGGGGCGGCGCCTTCGATCGAGACCCAGGCCCTGGCCGCGGCGCTGCGCCGGGGCGCCTGCGCGGCCCCGGGCCCAGTGGCGGCAACATGGGCGGCCACACGGGCGGCCACTCGGGCGGGCGTGCGGGTGGGGGTGGCGCCGTTGCGCGCGGTGGCGGGCGGGGCGCGGCTTTCCGGGCTGTCCCTGGGCCTGGCGGAGGAGATCACCACGGCGCTGGCGCGGTTCCGCTGGCTGTTCCTGATCGCCACGCCCAGCATGGCCGCGGTGGCGCGCGGTGCGGGGGAGGCCGCGTGGCGCGACCTGGCGCTGGATTTCCTGCTGGACGGCACGCTGCAGCAAAGCGGCACCCGCATCCGGGTCAGCCTGCGGCTGCTGGACATGCGCGCGGAAGCCGAGTGCGGCGCCCTGGGCGAGGGCGGCCAGCCGGCGGGCGAGGTGGTGTGGTCCGCCCGCTACGAGCGCGATGCCGAGGACCTGCTGACCCTGCAGGACGAGATCGCCGCGGAGGCGGTGGCGCAGATCGATCCGCAGCTGATCCAGCACGAAAGCCGCCGCGCCGGGCAGCGCTCCAGGGCGGGCGGGACCAACCCGACCGCCTATGACCTGATGCTGCGCGCCATCCCGGCGCTGTACCAGCTGGAGGAACAGGCCTTCCTAGCCGCCGGGCATGGGCTGGAGCGGGCGGTGGCGCTGGATCCCGGCTCGGCCGCCGCCCATGCCTGGCTCGCCTACTGGCACATCTTCCTGGTCGGCCAGGGCTGGAATGCCGCCGCCGAGCCGCCGCTGGCGCGCGATGCCGCGATGGCCCGCGCCGGCGAACTGGCGGAGCGGGCGGTGCGGCTGGACCCGGCCGATGCCCGCGCGCTGACCATCGCCGGCCACGTGCGCGCCTTCCTGCACCGCGACGTGCACGGCGCGATGGAGCTGCACGACCGGGCGCTGGGGCTGAACCCCAACCTGCCCCTGGCCTGGGCCTTCAGCGGCCTGGCCGAGAGCTATCGCGGGCGGCACGAGGAGGCGATCCGGCGCATCGTCCAGGCACGGCGGCTTTCGCCGTTCGATCCCAACGCCTTCTTCTACGACACCGCGCTGATGGTGCCGCACCTGATGCTGCGGCGCTTCGCCCCGGTGGTGGAGATGGGCCGGCGCGCGGCGGCGCTGAACCCCACGCTGTCTTCCACCTACAAGCTGCTGCTCTCGGCGCTGGGGCATCTGGGGGAGGCGGCGGAGGCGGCTTCGGTGCGGGAAAGGCTGTACCGGCTGGAGCCCGGATACTCGCTGACCCAGGCGGCGGCGCGCAGCACCTTCCAGCGGCGGGAGGATGATG
>JAIXTK010000277.1 GCA_027483995.1 Acetobacteraceae bacterium | reverse complement strand
TTCGTCAGCCAAGGTGATGCATGAGCGGCATGATCCGCATCCGCGGCGCGCGGGAACACAACCTCAAGAACCTCGACATCGACATCCCGCGCGGCGAATTGGTGGTGATCACCGGACTGTCGGGCTCCGGCAAGTCCTCGCTCGCCTTCGACACGATCTACGCCGAGGGCCAGCGCCGCTACGTGGAGAGCCTGTCGGCCTACGCGCGCCAGTTCCTGGAACTGATGAGCAAGCCGGATGTGGACAGCATCGAGGGCCTGTCGCCGGCGATCTCGATCGAGCAGAAGACCACCAGCCGCAACCCGCGCTCCACCGTCGGCACGGTCACGGAGATCCACGACTACATGCGCCTGCTGTGGGCGCGCGTGGGCGTGCCGTATTCGCCGGCGACCGGCCTGCCGATCGAGGCGCAGACCGTCTCCCAGATGGTGGACCGCGTGATGGCGATGCCGGAGGGCACCCGCCTGCTGCTGCTCGCCCCGGTGGTGCGGGACCGCAAGGGCGAATACCGCAAGGAGCTGGCCGAGCTGCAGCGCCGTGGTTTCACCCGGGTGAAGGTGGACGGCACGCTGTACGAGATCGGCGAGGTGCCGGCGCTGAACCGCAAGATCAAGCACGAGATCGAGGCGGTGGTGGACCGCATCGTGGTGCGCGACGGCATCGCCTCCCGCCTGGCCGACAGCTTCGAGACCGCGCTCTCGCTCTCCGATGGCGTGGTGTATGCGGAGAACGCGGACAACGCCGAGCGCACCGTGTTCTCCTCGCGCTTCGCCTGCCCGGTATCGGGCTTCTCGATCGAGGAGATCGAGCCGCGGCTGTTCTCCTTCAACTCCCCGCACGGCGCCTGCCCGGCCTGTGACGGGCTGGGGGTGGAAACCTTCTTCGACCCCGCCCTGGTGGTGCCGGATGAGCGCAAATCCCTCGCCGAGGGGGCCGTGGCGCCGTGGTCCGGCAGCCAGTCGCCGTACTACGACCAGACGCTGCAGAGCCTGGCCAAGCACTACAAGGCCAGCACCCGCACCCCGTGGTCCGACCTGCCGCAGCGCATCCAGGACGCGATCCTGACCGGCACCGGGGAGGAGCCGGTGGAGTTCACCTACAAGGATGGCGTGCGGCAATACGCGGTGAAGAAGCCGTTCGAGGGCGTGCTGCGCAACCTGCAGCGCCGCTGGCAGGAAACCGACAGCGCCTGGGTGCGCGAGGAAATGTCCCGCTACCAGGCCGAGAAGCCCTGCGCGGTGTGCGCCGGCGCGCGGCTGAAGCCGGAGGCGCTGGCGGTCAAGATCGCCGGCAAGCACATCGCCGAAGCCTCTGATCTCTCGATCAAAACGGCGCGCGGCTGGTTCGGCGGGGTGCTCCCCACCCTCACCCCGCAGCGCGCGGAAATCGCCCGGCGCATCCTGCGTGAGATCGAGGACCGGCTGCAGTTCCTGAACGACGTGGGGCTGGACTACCTCACCCTCTCGCGCGGTTCCGCCACCTTGTCTGGCGGGGAGAGCCAGCGCATCCGCCTGGCCAGCCAGATCGGCTCCGGTCTCACCGGCGTGCTGTATGTGCTGGATGAGCCCTCGATCGGGCTGCACCAGCGCGACAATGAGCGCCTGCTCGGCACGCTGCGCCGCCTGAAGTCGCTGGGCAACACCGTGCTGGTGGTGGAGCACGACGAGGATGCCATCCGCAGCGCGGATCATCTGATCGACATGGGGCCGGCCGCCGGCGTGAATGGCGGTCGCGTCATCGCGCAGGGCACGGCGGAGGAAGTCGCCGCCCACCCGGATTCGCTGACCGGTGCCTATCTCTCCGGCCGGAAGTCCATCCCCGTGCCCGCGATGCGCCGGCCGATCCAGAAGGACCGCGTGGTGACCATCGTCGGCGCCCGCGGCAACAACCTGAAGGACGTGAACGCCACCTTCCCGCTGGGCGTGCTCACCTGCGTCACCGGTGTCTCCGGCGGCGGCAAGTCCACCCTGGTGGTGGACACGTTCTACAAGGCCGCCAGCCGCCGCCTGATGGGCTCCGGCGAGGTGCCCGCGCCGCACACCCGCATCGACGGGCTGGAGAACCTGGACAAGATCATCGACATCGACCAGTCCCCGATCGGCCGCACCCCGCGTTCCAACCCGGCCACCTACACCGACCTGTTCGCGCCCATCCGCGACTGGTTCGCCGAGCTGCCCGAAAGCCGTGCCCGCGGCTACAAGGCCGGGCGCTTTTCGTTCAACGTGAAGGGCGGGCGCTGCGAGGCCTGCCAGGGCGACGGCGTGCTCAAGATCGAGATGCACTTCCTGCCGGACGTGTTCGTCACCTGCGACACCTGCAAGGGCAAGCGCTACAACCGCGAAACGCTGGAAATCAAGTTCCGCGACAAATCCATCGCCGAAGTGCTTGAGATGACAGTGGAGGAGGCGGTTCCCTACTTCTCCGTCGTCAACAAGATTCGCGACCGGTTGACCATCCTGCAGCAGGTTGGGCTCGGCTACATCGCTCTCGGCCAGCAGGCCACCACCCTCTCCGGCGGCGAGGCGCAGCGCATCAAGCTCTCCAAGGAACTCGCCCGCCGCGCCACCGGGCGCACGCTCTACATCCTGGACGAACCCACCACCGGCCTGCATTTCGAGGACGTGCGCAAGCTGCTGGAAGTGCTGCACGCCCTGGTGGACGCGGGCAACACCGTGGTGGTGATCGAGCACAATCTGGAGGTGATCAAGACCGCCGACTGGATCCTGGACCTCGGCCCCGAGGGCGGCGATGGCGGCGGCCGCATCGTGGCGCAGGGCACGCCGGAAGACATCGCGCGCGTCGCCGAAAGCCATACTGCCCGGTTCCTGGCGCCGCTGTTGCCGGCACCCGTCAAGCAGGAGCGCCGCAAGGGCGCCAAACCTCAATAGGCGGTTGCCGTCTCCAGCAAGGCAAGCGCGCGCGACCAGGAAATCGGCGTCTCCGCGGCCGGGACCTCGATGCGGGCGAAGCGGCCCAGGCGCACCGCGCCGCCGCCGGCTGCGATGCCGTCGCGATGCATCTGGGAAGCGACAAAGCGCGCCCGCGAGGCCTCGTCGCGCCAGGTTGTCATGGTCCAGACCTCGTTGCCGAAGAACTGGCGCCGCACGGAATAGCCGACGATGCCGGGTTGCTGGCCCAGCACGTTGAAGATCGCTTCGGTCCGCCGATCGAACTCACGCCGTGTTGCCGGGTCCAGCACGGCATGGGTCAGTGCGACCACGCGGGTCTCGCCCGGCTCCGCGGCCTGGCCGGCGACGCTGCGATAGGGGCTGGCAAAGGTGCAGCCTGCGAGCATGACGCCACACGCCAGCAGCAGCATTGGTCGCAGGAGAGCCATTGCCGATCATCCCTGGGGTTTGCCGGGGTGGTCCCGGGCACCGTCGGGAGGTGGGCGTGCGGGCGGATTCCGCCAGGGGAGCGGCGGCCGGCCATCCGGCTGCAGCGGCGGGCGTGGCGCCGCTGCTGAAGAAAACGAGAAAATAAGCAAGCGGTTCTTTTTTGAAAAAAAGAACCAAAAAACTTTTGTCCATTGGCACCCATATCTCCCGGGAGGGACGGGTGCCAATGGATGAAGTTTTTTTGCTTCTTTTTGTTCACAAAAAGAAGACTCTTGCTTAACTGATGAGTGTTACCAGCCTGTCTCAGTTCGCCCGCTTGGTGATCGAGATCGCATAGGCAGGCGTGCGGATTGCGAACATCGGGTCGTTCTCCGGCCCGTCGATTCCGTCGGCGAGGATCGTGGGCGCGAAGATCGTCTCATCGCAGATCTTCGCATCGGCCACGCTGCGCACCAGCAGCCTGCCAAGCTCCACGACCGGCCGCGTGTCTTCGCCCTCCCACATCTTCGTCACATTGTCGGTCGGATCGCCGGCGCGGCCGGGGATCGCGACCATCCGGAACCCGGTCGGCCGCCCGCTTGCCAGGCGCGTGCCGATATCGGCGGCGAGGAAGTCGCGCGGCTTGGCCCGCGCCTCGTCATCGGTGAGGTTCACCGGCCCATCGAGCGGATCCATGCGGAACTTGATCACCTGGCGCGCCCCGGCGGCGTTGGTCAGCGTATAGGCGTGCACCGCCCAGTAGTTCACCCCAACCCAGGAGCCCGGGATCGGCTGGCTGGCCAGGTAGCGGGCCTGGAGCAGCGTCTCGGGATTGGCCTCGGAGAAGGCGCGCACGCGGGCGGGGTCGGGCTGCCCGTTGGCGGCGGGCTTGCGTGCCTCCAGGAAGCCCAGCATCTGCGCCGGCGTGGCGACGAAGTTGATCGGCGCGTTGACCATCACGAACTCGGTCTGGCCCGCCCCGTCGGCGTCGATCCGGAACGACAGGCCGCGGTTCACGCCGCGCGCGCCATCGGCCACGCCCGGATTGCCGCCACCGACCGAAAAGCGGATCACGGCCTCGGAGGGCCGCGTGAAAATGACGGCCTTGGACAGGCCGGGTGCAGCCGCCGTGGGCTCGAACCGGCCCGCATAGCAGGCACCCTTCGCGCCGCTGGGCCGGTGCGTGCCGGGGCCGGCGAAGGCGCGCATGATCTCCACGATCGGCGTGGGGTCGCTGTCCTGCGCCCAGGCCGGTTGGGCCAGCGCGGCGAGCGGGATCGCGAGGCAGGCGGCGGCAAGCATCGATGCTCGTGTCATCGGTGGTTCTCCCTGATCGGCCCTTTCCATGACGGATGGCCCCCACATGATGACGTCCGGACCGGTCATGGCGTTACACGCGATCGCAAAGGGCCGGCCATCCGGGCGCGCCCCGTCGGACAGGCCCGGAACAGGCGCGCCGCCGGGGGCATAGACGGCGGAGAGATAGGGATCGGCGATGGTGCCCTGGCCGGTGGGCGTGCCTTCGAGATCAACGAAATACTGCGTGCCGGCCGCCAGGGTCACGCCGAACAGGTCCTGGTCGGTGGCGTAGTTGATCGTGCCGGTGGCACCGGTGGTGCCCACGGCCACCAGACCGTTGGTGCCGGCACCCTCGGTGGTGGATCTGAAGTCGTCCGGCCGCACGAACAGCCGGTACGATCCGGTCCAATTGCCCCGCCTTATCCCTTCTGCCGCGCCTGCCGCAGCATCTGGTCGGCGATCCAGCGTTCGCCGACCACCTGGAACATTCGCCGCACTGCGTCGCCCTCAGGGTTGCCTTCCGCGGCGCACAGCGCCGCCACGGCCGGGTCTGGCCGCGGCCCCACGGCCAGCAGGCCGAGCCCGTAGCCGTGCCGGAACCCGAACCCCGGGAACCGCTCCCGCGCCGCGGCCCAGACCTTGCCCACGCCCCAGCCTTCGCCGCGCACCTCGCTGTCGTGCATCAGCACCACGCCGCGCGGGGACATGGCCGGCAGCCAGGTTTCCAGGTCGTGCCGCACCGAGTCTTCGTCGTGCAACCCGTCGATATGCAGCAGGTCGATGCTGCCGGGCCCGAACAGCCGGCGGGCGGAATCGAAATCCGTTCGCAGCAGGCGGGAGAACCCGGCATGCCGCGCATCGTGCCAGGCGGAGAGTTCCCGGAACACCTGCTCGCCGTATTCGCCGGCCTGCGAGTCGCCTTTCCAGGTATCCACCGCCACGCAATGCGCTGGCAGTTTCAGCGCCGCCACCGCCTTGCAGAAGGCGGCGTAGGACACGCCGTTATGCGTGCCCAGCTCCACCACCAGCCCTGGCCGCATCGCGGCGACAAGCCAGTGCGCGAAGGGCACATGGCCCCACCAGGCGCTTGGCACGCCCAGCCGATCCGGTTCCCAGAACACGGGGTCGAGCGACGCGGGCAGCAGGGCAGGGTGACGCATACCCCCATCTTGCCGTGGCTCGACCCTCTGCGCCATCACACCCGCCCCAGCGCCCAGGCGCGCAGCACGGCCAGCCGGTCCCCCAGCCCGCGCGCCTCCACTGGGATTGCCCGCGCCAGGTCTCGCCGCGCCAGCACCGCCGGCAATGCGGCCGCGATCACCCCGCGCGGCATCGCGCCGCCCGCCTCGTCCAGCCGGACCCGGCCCTGTGTGGCCAGTTCGGCCAGCGCGCCGGGCAGCCGGTCCGCGCCATGACCGGCCATCACATCGTGCACCGTCAGCCCATGCGCGCCCAGCACATCCTGCGGCAGCAGCACCCGCCCGGCCCGCGCCAGCGCCGGCACGTTGCGCAGCTGCCCCGCCACGCCATGCGCCGTGCCCAGCACCCGCAGCCGCGACAGCATCGCCGCATCCGCCCCCAGCAGCCGCCCCGCCGCCACCATCACGCCCCCTGCCGTCGCGGCGAGGTAGGTGCCCCAGGCCGCCCGGTCGGGAATCGCCTCGTCCGCCTCCGCCTCGCGCCCCTCGATCATCGCCAGCAGGTCTTCGGGCACCAGCAGGCCCTGGGCGATGGCGTCCGAGAGCGGGGTGGCCACCTCGTGCTTCTTGCGCGTGCCCTCCACCACCTCCCGCCACCATTGCAGCCGGATCAGCGCCAGGGTCGGCTCGCTCACCGCTTCCCGCGCGCGGGCCAGCTCGTGGTTGAAGGCATACAGCGTGAACAGCGTCTCTCGCCGTTGTGACGGGGCGAACAGCGCGGTCAGGAACCGGTCGGGATCATGCCGGCGCACCAGCGCGGCACAGGGGGAAAGGGCAGGGGAGTCGCTCATGCCCCCTCACCTGCCGCCACATTGTCGCCGGGGCAAGCTTGACCTGGGGGGAGGGTGGCCATAGCTACCAGCGGCGTCCATATCGGCCCAACATATCCGGAGAACGGCTTCATGGCCTTCACACTCCCCGCCCTCCCCTACACCACCACCGCCCTCGCCGCGAAGGGCATGTGCCAGGAAACCCTGGAACTGCACCACGGCAAGCACCACCAGGCCTATGTCACCGCGCTGAACGGCTTCGTCGAGAAGGACGCGGCACTCCAGGGCAAGTCCCTCGATGAGATCGTGAAGCTGTCCAACGGCAATGCCGCGATGGCCCCGGTGTTCAACAATGCCGGCCAGCATTGGAACCACATCCTGTTCTGGGAAAACATGTCCGCCACCGGCGGCGGCATCCCGGGCGCGCTGGAGAAGAAGCTGGTCGAGGATTTCGGCAGCGTGCAGGCGTTCAAGGACGCCTTCAAGACCGCCGCCACCACCCAGTTCGGCAGCGGTTGGGCCTGGCTGATCCTGGGCACCGACGGCAAGCTGAAGTGCACCAAGACCCCGAACGGCAGCAACCCGCTCGCCACCGGCGAGGGCAAGGCTCTCCTTGGCTGCGACGTGTGGGAGCACAGCTACTACCTGGACTTCCGCAACCGTCGCCCCGACTACGTGCAGAACTGGCTGGACAACCTGGCCAACTACGAGGGCATCACCCTCTAAGCTTCCGCACCGCGGAAACGGAAAGGGCCCCGCGAGGGGCCCTTTTTTGTGGGCGCTACGAAGGCCCGCCGAGCAGACCGCGCACAGAGACATCCTCGTCCAGCTCGGGCCAATGGATGCCCTTGCCGCGGCCGATCAGGCGCCAATTCGCACGCTGCGCGGGGGCCGCATCGCGCAGCCGCGGGAACCACTCCAGCGGCGCGGAGACTTCCCGCCCATCCGCCAGCACCACTCGCAGCGCCTCGCCGGTCACCGTGACATCGACGGCGACGGGATCAAGGCTGATGGCCGAAATGCTCATCCCCCGCCTCCAGGAACCTCAGCCGGTTCTCCTGCACCAGCATACGCAGCCGGGTCAGCTCATGCGACCGGAAACCGCTGGAATCGGCCAGCACAACCGGTACCAGCCAGAACTTGGCGACGCTGTCTCCGCGCTCCACATGGATGTGCGGCGGCTCCTGCCCTTCCAGGCTGTAGAAGAAGAACCGATGCCCATCGATCCGAAGAACCGTGGGCATCGTGACTGCGTCAGGCCTTGTCGGCCGGCTTGGCGTCGTTCGCCGGCTTCGGCTCGCCGAGCACGCCGGTGATCGTCTCGCGCAGCACCTTCACCTTCACGTTGGGGGCGATCTCCACCTCGATCTCGTTGCTGCCCTCCACCGTGCGCTGCACCACGCCGATGATGCCGCCGCCGGTCACCACGCGGTCATTGCGCTTCAGCGCGTTGAGCTTCGCCTTCAGGGTTTTCTGCGCCTGCTGCTGCGGGCGGATCAGCAGGAAATAGAACACCGCGAAGATCAGGACGATCGGCAGGAACTGTCCGGCGGTGGCCACGAGGCCACCCATGTCCTGCGCGTAGGCTGGGGAAATCAGCATGAAAGGGTTCCGGGTTGCTCTGGGGGTCGGCGGACCATAGTTTCCGCGCCTTCCACGTCAAGCACGAACGGACAGCCCACCCCATGGACCAGCGCCTGCTCGAAGCCGCCCTGCGAATTGCCGAAGCGCTGGACCGCCTGGCCCCGCCGCCGCCGCCGGTGCCGGACCTCACCTTGGCCGATGCCTTCGTCTGGCATCCCGAGGGGAAGGAGCTGCGCCCGGTGCCGAAGGGCAGCCGCGTGGACCTGCCCCTGCTGCAGGGGGTGGAGAACCAGAAGCAGCAGATCCTGGACAACACCGCCCGCTTCGCCGCCGGCCTGCCGGCCAACAACGCCATGCTCTGGGGCTCGCGCGGCATGGGCAAGTCCTCGCTGGTGAAGGCCGTGCATGCCGACATCAACGCCCGCCACCCCGGCAGCCTGGCGCTGATCGAGATCCACCGGGAAGACATCGCCACCCTGCCGGATCTGCTGCGCCTGCTGCGCCTGCCCACGCTGAAGGGCGCCGATCGCCGCTGCCTGATCTTCTGCGATGACCTATCCTTCGAGCGCGAGGATGCCGACTACAAGGCGCTGAAATCCGTGCTGGATGGCGGCATCGAGGGCCGCCCCGCCAACGTGCTGTTCTACGCCACCTCCAACCGCCGCCACCTGATGCCGCGCGACATGATCGAGAACGAGCGCAGCACCGCCATCCATGCCGGCGAGGCGATCGAGGAGAAGGTCTCGCTCTCCGACCGCTTCGGCCTCTGGATCGGCTTCTACCCCTGCGACCAGGACACGTACTTCGCCATGATCGACGGCTACGCCGCGGTGATGAAGCTGCCGATCTCCCAGACCGAGCTGCACGCCGCCGCGGTGGAATGGACCATCACCCGCGGCAGCCGCTCCGGCCGCGTCGCCTGGCAGTTCATCCAGGACATCGCCGGCCGGCTGGGCGTGGCGGCGTAGGTCCGCCGGCCACTCCAGGCCGAACACCGCCGCCGGATGGCGGGGGGAACGGCTGGGCGATGTCGGGGAATATCGGCTACCGGTCGCCCAGTGCCCGCGCCTCCGCCGCCAGCGCCAGGCGGCACACCGCGAAGCAGTGGCTCTGCGTCATCGCCGTCTCGGTCCGGTCGCGCAGATCGGCCACGAAATCGCGCATCGTGGTCACTGGCTCGCCGGCGCAGGCGATGTGCTCGGTCTTGCTGTTGGTCACCAGGAACAGGTGGTGCGGGCCCTCGCGCCCGGCGATGTCCAGGTTCTTGCGCAGCTCGATATAGCCATCGGTGCCGACGATGAAGGCGCGCCCGTCGCCCCAGTCGGCCAGCCCGTCCGGGGTGAACCAGTGCATCTGCATCGTGGCCGTTGCCACGTCGTTGCGCAGGATCATCTCGCCCCAATCCTGGAAGTCGCCCACCGGCGTGCGCTCCGGCGCCACGGTGCGGATCGCGGCGTGCACGATCTCCGCCTCCTCCCGCCCGGTCAGCTGCAGGAAGCTGTCGATCTGGTGGCAGCCGATATCCACCAGGATGGAGCCGTTGGTGCGCGCACTCCAGAACCAGTCCGGCCGCGTGTCCCGGTTCAGCCGGTGCGGGGACATGCCGGTGGTGGAGACCAGCCGCCCGATCGCGCCCGCGCGTACCAGCGCCTTGGCCTTGGCGCTGGCCGGCGAGGCCCAGCGGTCGCCGAATGCCACCATGAAGCGCCGCCCGGTCTCGGCCACCGCCGCCTCCACCGCGGCGAGGTCGGCGTGGGTGGTGATCCCGGGCTTGTCCAGCAGCACGTCCTTGCCGCGCCGCATCGCCTCGATCGCCAATGCCGCGCGCTCGTTCGGGATCGCGGCGGACAGGATCAGCTGGATGCTGGGGTCGTCCAGCAGCCGTTCGCGCTCGGCCACCTCCGGCAGGTCAGGGAAGCGCTTGCGGAAGCCGGCCAGCACATGCGGGTTGGTCGTGACAGGCCACCAGCCGGCGCATTCCATGCCGGCATCCATCAGGTATTGCGTCAGCTCATAGACGTGCCGGTGATCCAGCCCGATCAGGGCGAAGCGCATGGTCATGCCGAAGCCTCCGGGTTCGGACGAATCCTAGCCCAGGGCCGCGTCGCGCACCACGCGCCCATCCACCAGGTGCACCCGCCGCGGCGATGTGCCGGCCAGCCCCTCGTCATGCGTCACCGCGATCACCGTGCGCCCCTGCTGCGCCAGCCCGGCCAGGATGGCGAACACGGCCGCTGCATTCTTGGTATCGAGCGCCCCGGTGGGCTCGTCCGCCAGCACCACCGGCGGGTCGTTGGCCAGGGCGCGCGCCACCGCCGTGCGCTGGCGCTGCCCGCCCGACAGCGCGTCGGGCCGCTTGTTCGCCTGGTCGGCCATGTCCAGCTGCGCCAACAACTCCATCGCACGATCCTTCATCTGCGGGCGCGTGAGCCGCCCGAGCTGGCGCATCGGCAGCATCACGTTGTCCAGCACGGTGAATTCCGGCAGCAGGAAATGGAACTGGAACACGAAGCCGAACACCGCCAGCCGCAGCCGCGTGCGCGCGGCATCGTCCAGCGCGGAGGTCGGCGTGCCATCGACGAACACCTCGCCCGTGGTCGGCACATCGAGCAGCCCGAGCAGGTACAGCAGCGAGGACTTGCCGGAGCCCGATGGCCCCGTGATCACCGTGAAGCTCGCCGGCTGGAACGCCAGGGACACATCCGTCAGCAGCGTCACCGGCACCGCCAGCGGCAGCACCCGGCCGAGATGCTCCACCCGCAGCACGTCTGTCATGTCGCGCCCCGGATGATCTCCAGCGGGTCCGTCCGCGCCGCCTTCCGCGCTGGAATCCATGCCGCCCCCACGGAGGACAGCAGCGCAATCCCGGCGGCCAGCCCATAGGTGAACACCGTCTGCCGCACCATCAGCCGCTGCGTGGGGTCCTCCGCCCCCGGCGCCGGGAAGGTCTCCATGATCGAGGCGCCCACGAAGCCCACAAGCCACCCCGCCAGCACGCCCATCACCCCAACTGCGATCCCCTCCGCGATGAAGGTCGCCACCACGCTGCCGCGCGGCATGCCGATGGAGCGCATGATCGCGATGTCCCGCGCCTTCTCGCTCACCACCGTGGAGATGATGTTGAAGATGCCGAAGCCGGCCACCAGCAAAATCGACCCGGTGCTTCCGTAGATGATCGTGTTCTGCAGCACGAACACCTCCAGGATGCGGGCAAACGTCTCCTCCCACGGCGCCGCCTTGTAGCCCCAGCGCCCCTCCGCCAACGCCGCGATCTCCCGGGACTTCGAGATATCCGCCAGGCGGATATGGATCTCGTTTACCACCCGCGGCCGCGCCTGCATCGATTGCAGCCGGTTCAGCGCCACATACACCTGGCCGAGATCCTGCTGCTCCAGCCCGGTGCGGAAGATGCCCACCACCCGCAGCGCACTCTCCCCGCCCGCCACGGTGGAAACGGCCACCGTGTCCCCCAGCGCCACGCCCATCTTGCGCGCCAGAGCCTGGCCGATCACCACGCCATCCGGCCGGGCGCCCAGTGCCTCCAGGCTGCCCTGCTTGATGTCCTTCTGCAGCGTGGTCACCCGCATCTCCCGCGCCGGGTCGATGCCGACAGTACTCACCGCATAGTCCCGCCCCGCCCGGCGCATCAGCATCTGCCCGCGCAAGGTCGGCGCCACCGCCACCCCCGGCATCGCCGCCAAGGCCGCCATGATCTCCCCGGCATTGGCAATCCCGCGCACCGGGTCACGCGGCACGATCCGGCTCACCACCACCGCCGCCTCCGGATGCAACATCGCCAAAGGCTGCGGCGCCGGCGTGCGAACCTCGTCCGTGATCGTCACGTGCGGGTTGCTCTCGATCATCTGGGCGCGAAAGAAACTCTGGAAGCCCGCCATCAACCCCGTGACGGCAATGAACACCCCCACCCCCAACGCCACCCCCAACACACTCACCATCGTCTGCCGCCGCCGGCTGCGCAGATGGGCGAAGGCAATGGCAAAGGGGAGCGTCATGGGCGGGTGGGGGAAGGGAAGGCCAGGGCTCTGCCCTGGACCCGCCAGGGACCTGAGGTCCCTGGACCCACATGAGTCTTTCCGCCTTCGGCGGGAGGGGCCGTCTCGGCGCGCGACACAGACTGGGTCGGCCCC
>JAIXTK010000203.1 GCA_027483995.1 Acetobacteraceae bacterium | reverse complement strand
TTTGGTTCTTTTTTTTTTTTTTTGAACCGCTTGCTTACTTGGGCAACACGGCACTCAACGAGGAATGCACCACCGCGAAGAGCGGCCCCGGCGCGGTGAGGGCCTCGATCAGCGCCGGGAGTTCCGATTCCTCGCGCACCACCATCACGGGATAGCCATAGGCTTTGCCCATCAGGGCGAGGTCGGGGTTCACCAGGTCGGTGCCGCTGGTGCGGCCGGGGTGGGCGCGTTCCTGGTGGATGCGGATAGAGGCGTAGCTGCCGTTTTCGCTGAGCAGCACCTTCAGCGGCGCGCCGCGGGCGGCGGCGACGGCGAGTTCGCTGCCGGTCATGAGGAAGCCGCCATCGCCCACGGCGCAGATGACGGGGCGGCCGGGGTGGCGCAGGGCGGCGGCGACGGCGGCGGGCATGCCGTAGCCCATGGAGCCGGCGATGGGGGCGAGCAGGCGCTGGCCCAGTTTCCAGGCGATCTTGCGGTAGAAGGGCGCGCCGAAGGTGCCGGCATCGAGCGTGACGATGGCGTCTTCGGGCAGGCGGGGGCCGAGGGCGGCGACGAGGTTGGGGAAGACCACGCCGTCATCCGCGGTGCGGGGCGCCCAGGCGGCATCGGCGCTGTGCAGGGCGCGGAGTTCGGCGTTCCAGGCGGCGCGGCCGGGCGGGGCGGCGGCGTTGCGGGCGGAGAGGGCGGCGATGGTCGGCAGGGCGTGGGCGGCCAGGGCCAGGTGGGTCTCGAAGCGCCAGCCGAGCCAGGAGGCATCCGCGCAGACATGAACCAGGCGCTGGCCGGGGGCGGGGAAGCTGTAGCCCTGGGTGGTGATGTCGCCGAGGCGGGTGCCCAGCGCGAGGATCAGGTCGGCGCGGGCGAAGGCCTCGCGCTGGGGCTTGGGGTTCGAGAGGCCCATGTCGCCGGCATAGAGCGGGTGGGCGTTGGGGAAGAGATCCTGCCGCCGGAAGCTGACGGCGACGGGGAGCTGCCAGCGTTCGGCGAAGGCCAATAGCTCCTCGCGCCCGCCGGGGCGGTCCAGGTCGCCGCCAGCAATGACGATGGGGCGTTCGGCGCCGCGCAGGAGTTCGGCGAGTTGGTCCGCGGCGTGTGGGGAGGGGGCGGCGTCGCTGGAGAGGACCGGGGCGAGGGGCGTGCGGGTGCAGGCTTCGGCGAGGATGTCTTCCGGCAGGGCGAGCACGGCGGGGCCGGGGATGCCGGTGAGCATGGCGGCCCAGGCGCGGGAGATCAGCTCGGGCACCTGGTCGGCGTTGGTGGCCTCGGCGGTGAACTTGGCAACGCCGTCGAACATCCTGGTGTAGTCGATCTCCTGGAAGGCGCGGGCACGCAGGTCGCGGGCCTCGACCTGGCCGACGATGAGCAGGAGCGGGACGGAATCCTGCATGGCGGTGTGCACGGCGATGCTGGCGTTGCAGGCGCCAGGGCCGCGGCTGACCAGGGCGACTCCTGGCACGCCGGTGAGGCGGGCATCGGCCATGGCCATGAACCCCGCGCCGGATTCGTGGCGGCAGGTAACGAGGTCGATGCTGGGGTGGGCGTGCAAGGCATCCAGCACGGCGACGTAGGATTCGCCGGGGACACAGAAGGCCCGGGTGACGCCCTGCTGGGCGAGGAAGGCGACGAGGGTTTCGGCGGCGGTGGGCATGGCCGCACCTTGGCTTCGGCTTACTTGCGTGTCGAGGGGGGGCGGCGGCCGATCCAGCGGTTCACGCGCAGGGTGTAGTTGCGCCAGTCCCGGCCGAAGCGGGCGTTGAGATGGGCTTCCTCGCGGGCAATGGCGAAATGGGCGGTCAGCGCCGCGGCCAGGAACGCGATGGGCAGGAACCAGACCATGCCGAAGGCCAGGCCGGCGCCCAGCAGCAGGATGGTGTTGCCGAGATAGATCGGGTTGCGGCTGAAGGCGAACGGGCCGTGCGTGACGAGCGCGGTAGCGGCGCGGTGCGGCAGGATGTTCGCCTTCGCGCGCCACATCGTGGCCATGGCCCAGAGATCGAGCGCCAGGCCGGCCAGGATCATCGCCTCGCCGAGATGGCTCAGCGGCGGGATGCCGAGCCAGCGGGCGGGGATCGGGGCGGCCTGGTGCAGCAGCACGGCGAGCAGGGCGCCGCCGCCGTAGAGGATCGGCGGCCAGGGAATGGCGTTGGGGCGGGCGGTGCGGTCGTGATCCATGGGCGCATCTTAGCCGATCATCGGGCTGCGCTGTATTGACCGCGTGCACGGGCGGCGCTCATGATTTGTCGACAATTTCCGCCGGAAAGGCGGTGCGGAGGAAACCATGGCCGGCGCACTCGCGGGGATCCGCGTGCTCGATCTCAGCGACAGCATCGCCGGCCAGTTCTGCACGCGCATGTTGGCGGATTACGGCGCCGAGGTGCTGCTGGTGGAGCCGCCGGGGGGCGGGGTGATACGGCGGGCGCGGCCGGTGGTGGAGGGGAAGAGCTTCGCCTTCCTGCATTTGAACACCGGCAAGGGCTCCGTGGTGCTGGATGCCGCGCCGGCGGGGCGGGCGCGGCTGCTGGCGCTGGCGGCCGAGGCGGATGCGATCGTGATCGGGCCGGAAGCGGACCGGGTCGCGCTGGAGGCGGCGGCGCCGGGGGCGGTGATCTGCACCGTCTCGCCCTTCGGCACCGATGGGCCGTGGCGGGACTGGACCGGGTGCGAGATGGTGTTCCAGGCGGTGGCGGGGCTGATGCACGCCTCCGGCGACGGGAGGCGCGAGCCGTTGTACGGCTGCGGGGATCGGGCGAGCTATGGCGCCGGGGCCTCGGCCTACATCGCCGTGCTGGCCGGGCTGTTCGCGCGCGGGCGCTGGGGGATGGGGCAGGCGGCCTCGGTGGATATCGCGGCGGCGGCGGCGTGCATGGCCAATCCGTTCGTGACCCAGTTTCTCTACAACGGGATGGTGGAGCCGCGGGCCACGCGCAAGCAGCCGCTGGGGCTGCTGCGCTGCCGCGATGGCTGGGTGGGGTTCTGGCTGCACGTGCATCTCTATGCGCCGGTGATGGCGGCGCTGGGATTGGGCGACGCGGCGGAGGACCCGCGGTTCAAGGCGGCCAAGGCCCGGCTGGAGAACTGGGACGCCTTCGTGGCGCTGCTGCAGGAGCGGGTGGCGGAGCAGGCGGCGGATGATGTGCTGGCCACGCTGCAATCGGCGCGGGTGGTGGCGGCGCGCTGCTACAGCCTGACCCAATTGCGGGACACCTGCGCGCATCTGGAGGTGCGTGGCTTCTGGGAGAGCGTGGACGGGCAGACGATCCTGGGGCCGCAATTCCGCATGGGGGCGACGCCGCGGGAAGTGCAAGGCGGGGCGCCAGCACTGGGGAGTGCCACGGGATTCTCCGGAGCGCGGCGGGCAGTGCCGGCGCTGGCGCCGCCGCCCGCCGGCACCGGGCCGCTTTCTGGCCTGCGGGTGGTGGAATTCACCACCGCCTGGGCCGGGCCGATGGCCGGGCGCATCCTGGCCTGGCTGGGGGCGGAGGTGATCCATGTGGAATCCGCCAGCCGCACCGATAGCTGGCGCATGGTGGGGCAGGTGTTCAACCCCACGCGCTTTCCCGGCGATGGCGCGGGGGAGCGGCCATGGGATCGCTGCGCGCTGTTCAACTCGCAGAACGCCAACAAGCTGTCGCTGAGCCTGGAGCTGAAGCAGCCGGACGCAAAGGCGGCGATGCTGCGCATCCTGGCACAGACCGACGTGGTGCTGTGCAACTTCACCGCCGGCACGCTGGACCGGATGGGGTTCGGGCATGCCGCATTGAAGGCGATCCGGCCGGACATCATCGTGGCGGAGATGCCGGCCTTCGGGAGCAGCGGCCCGCTCTCGCATGCCACCGCGATCGGGCCTTCGATGGAAATGGCAGCGGGGATGGCGGGGATGATCGGCTATCCCGGCGGCCGGCCCACTGTGACGGGCCCGACCTATCCGGACCCGATCGGCGCGCTGCACGGCGCGGGCGCGGTGCTGACGGCGCTGCTGCACCGCCAGCACACCGGCCAGGGCCAACATATCGAGGTGCCGCAGGTGGAAGGGGCCATGCACTATATCGGCGAGCACATCCTGGCGGCCCTGGCCACCGGCGAGAACCCCATGCCGCGCGGCAACCGGGTGGACTGGGCGGTGCCGCACGATGCCTTCCCGGCCCAGGGCGAGGACCAGTGGATCGCCATCGCCGCCACCACGGATGCGGCGTGGCAGGCGCTGTGCGGCGCGATGGGGCGGGCGGACCTGGCGCGCTTCGCCACGCTGGACCAGCGCCGCGTGCATGAGGACGAGATTGCCGCCGCGGTGGCGGGCTGGGCGGCCACGCAGGACAAGCACGCGGCGGCGGCGCTGCTGCAATCGCTCGGCGTGGCAGCGGCGGCGGTGCATGATGGCGGGGATGGGGCGCGCAGCCCGTATCTCGCGGCACGCGGCTGGTTCACCGAACTGGTGCACGGGGATATCGGGCCCACGGTGCAGGAGGGGCTGCCGATGGCGCTGTCCCGCACGCCGGGCAGCAACCGCTTTGCCGCGCCGTGCCTCGGGGCGCACACGCATGCCATCCTGCGGGAGATCGCCGGGCTGGATGATGCGGCGATTGCGGCGCTGGATGCGGCGGGGGCGACAGGGGCGGTGCCGAAGTGAAGGAAGGAAGCATGTTCTTTTTTGAAAAAAAGAACCAAAAAACTTTTCCCCCTTCGCAGCGTCGGCGGCCCGTTGTGCCTGCGCGCACCCAAATGGATAAAGTTTTTTTTGCTTCTTTTTGTTCACAAAAAGAAGATTCTTGAGGAGATATTCTGATGTATCGCACGCTGCTCTACACCGTCTCCGACGGCATCGCCGTGATCACCCTCAACCGGCCTCAGCAGCGCAATGCGCAGAGCACGGAACTGCTGCATGAGCTGGACCACGCGATTCTCGCCGCCGGGGCGGATCCGGCGGTGCGGGTGATCGTGCTGGCCGGCGCCGGGGACCATTTCTCCGCCGGGCACGACCTCGGCACGGCGGATGAGCAGGCCTATCGCGCGGCCAATCCGATGGAGCCGGGTATTCGCGGCTTCTATGACCGCACCTGGCAGCTTTACGTCGACATGCATCTGCGCTGGCGCAACGTGCCCACGCCGATGATCGCCGCCGTGCAGGGCTACTGCATCTTCGGCGGCTGGATGATCGCGAGCACGGCAGATGTGGTGTTCGCGGCGGATGACGCGATGTTCCTCGCCTCCCTGTTCCAGTATTTCTCGGTGCCGTGGGACGTGCCGCCGCGCCGGGCGAAGGAGATCCTGTTCCAGGGCCGCTTCGTGGATGCCGGCCAGGCGAAGGAGCTGGGGCTGGTGAACCGGGTGGTGCCGCGGGCGGGGCTGATGCAGGCGGTGCTGGACTATGCCGCCGATGTGGCCGCCAACGACCCGCAGCAGATGCGCATGGTGAAGCGCGCGGTGAATTCCGCGCAGGACACGATGGGCTTCACGGCCGCCATCACCGGCGCGCACAGCCACTACATGCTGACCTGGGCGACCGAGAAGGACCCTGGCTAC
>JAIXTK010000197.1 GCA_027483995.1 Acetobacteraceae bacterium | reverse complement strand
TTTGCTGCACCTCGACGCCGCATCCGGCATATCGCTGGCGGGCGGGACACTGAGTGCGACCAATCTTGAGGTTGTGACGGCATCGGCGAACGTGATGCAGACGGCCGGGGTGCTCTCGACCAAGTCACTGAGCACACGCGGTAACCCTGTTCCCGGGTTCATCAGGCTCGATCACCCTGACAATGTGATCAGCCAGGTCGGCCCGCTGCACGCCACGGGCACAATCTCGATTGCCAGCAGCACACAGCTGAGCATCGTCGATACCATCCGGGGCCCAGCAATCGCATTGCTCAGCAGTGCCACTGGGCCAGCCCTCGCCTTGTCCACCAAGGGTATCCTGGAGCTTACATCGCCAGGCACGATCACACTCGCCACGTCGAATGCCGCCGGCATCTCGTCTTTGGCTGGCAGCATTGCTGCACCAGGTGCCAGCACCCTGATGCTTCAAGGCAGTGGCTCCATCAACCAGACCAGCGGCCAGATCACCACCGTGACGGTCGAGACAACTGGCACAATTGGCAGCGCTACCTTCGCTCAGGCGGCCAATGCCATCTCCACAATCGGCACCCTCACAGCCACAGGCGATGTTCGGTTCACCTCCACGAGACCTCTTGCAGCGGCAAATCCAGTTGCCGCCGCGAACATAACGCTTATCAGCAGCGCCGCTTCGCCCTTTGCCATTGCCGTGTCATCACCCGCCTTTGGTACATCAGCCAGCGGCAAGATAACCCTGTCCGCCAATGACGCTGCGGGCGGGATTGCTCTCTCGGGTGTCCTGTCCGCCACTCCCACAGGCGTCATCGATCTTTCCGCCGGCGTCGCAGGCGTCGTGCAAACGGCGGGTCTTCTCACCGCTGGTACGCTTCGAAGCTCCGGAGGCATCGCAGGCGCCTTGGCTCTTCCACAGGCGAACAACATCTCCGGCCTTGGTCCACTCGCTGCCAAGGGCAGCATCACACTCAGATCGGACAAGAGCCTCGCTGTCGCCGGTCTCGTCAGCGCAGGCTCCGGGACCGTTCTCTCGCTCGCTGCCCCTGGCATGACGTTCCTTGGGTCAGGCGCCCTCGCAATTCCAGGCGGCCTCGTTGAGATCGGGCCAACCACCAGCATCGCCACGATTGGCCTGGGCACTGCCCTGGGTGATTTCACACTCGGCGATCTCGGCAACATTGCCGCCAACTACCTTCGGATCGGACAAGCCACGTCCAAGGGCCTCACCAACCAGGCTGTTGGTTTCACTCTGATTGATGCGATCACGCCGGCTGTGACGACCCTGGAACTTATCTCCAGCGGCTCCATCATCCAAACACAAGGCGGATTGTCTGTCCCTATCCTAACCGCCAAAGCCGACACGCTCGATATCGCCCAGCCAGGCAACGGTATCAGCACTCTTGGTGCAATGACCGTCGCGGGCAGCCTTGCCATCGCGAACGAAGGGACCATCGCCATCCCTGGTACGGTTTCCGCTTCTGCCATCAGCCTGCGAAGCAACGCCGCGTCTGCAAAGGCGCTCGATATCGGAGGCACTCTCAGCACGGGCGTCGGTGGCACGATCGCACTTACCGCCAACAACACGCTCGGCGGCATCACACTGTCAGGCCAGGTAGACGCCACAACCACTGGAACCATCGATCTTGGAGCCGGCCGTGGCGGCATTGCCCAGCCCGCAGGAACAATGACAACGGGCCTGCTGCGCAGCACCCGCGGTTCCAAGGGGAATGTCTCGCTCAGCCGGGCGGGAAATGCCATCGCCACCTTGGGTGAGTTTTCTGCTGCCGGCGCGACCTTCACGCTGGTCGATAGCATCGCACTCAACGTCACCGGCGCCGTGACCGCCAAGGACGTCACCTTGCGCAGCGGCGGCACAACGCTTGCCCTGACGGATACGGGCAGGCTCGACGTCGCCGGCACTGCGGTGCTCGCCACCACACGCACCGATAGCGGGATCATCCTTGCGGGTGTCGTTCAGGCGTCCACGCTGGACCTGTCGGCTGGCACGCTCGGCATCAACCAGACAGACGGCATACTAACATCCGGAACACTCCGCAGCACCAGTGGCAGCGCGGGGACTGTATCGCTGAACCAACCGGGAAACAGCATCACCTCGCTCGGCCCATTCTCCGTTCCCAACGCAGACCTGATCCTGGCCGATTCATCCCCGCTCATCGTGGCCGGCAACATCCTGGCGGGGAACGTGACCCTGCGGGGCACCGCTGCCAGTACCAAGGCGGTCGCGGTTACGGGGTCTATCGCCACCAGCGCCGGCGGTGTGATCACCATCGCTGCACCAAACCCAGCCGGTGGCATCGCCCTTTCCGGCCCGCTGACCGCGCCAGGTGGCACACTCGATCTTTCCGCAGGAAGTGGAGGCATTACGCAATCCGACAGCTTTGTGTCCGCCAATACGCTTCGAAGCAGTGCCGTTACCGAAGGGCCAGTCGCTCTGGCGCAACCGGCGAACAAGATTGCCACCCTGGCCGACTTCTCCGTTACCGGCTCCAGCTTCTCACTTGCCACAAGCTCAACGCTTTCGATCCCAGGGACTGTGACGGCGAGCAGCATTGCCATACTGGGCACGGCACCCGGAGCAGCCATAAACCTGCTGGGTGGCCTTTCGGCGCCAGGCGGGGCGCTGAGCCTGACCGCATCCAGCCCTTCAGGCGGCCTTTCGCTCGGCGGAACACTTTCTGCAAACGAGGTCAACCTTACCGCCGGCACCGGTGGGATCATTCAGCCGTCTGGCAGTCTCACTGCAACCACACTCCGCACCACCGTCACTGGTGCCAGCGCTGCCCTGGATCGCCCCTCGAACAGCATCGCGATCCTCGGCGACACGACACTGACAAACGGCAACTTCGTGCTGGTCGATGGCGTCCCCCTGATTGTCGCAGGGAAGGTAACTGCCAAGAACCTATCTTTGACAGATACTGCGTCAGGAACCGCAATTGCAGTTACCGGCGATCTGATTTCAGACGCCGGCGGCCTCATCACCCTCAACGCAAACAACCCGGCTGGAGCCATCGACCTTACAGGCGCGCTCAACACGTCCATCACAGGCGTGGTCGATCTCACGGCGGGCGCCAGCGTCATCCAGACCAGCGGAAGCATTACCACTGGAACGCTTCGAAGTACCGGCTCGATTGGCCGCGACATCACGCTCGACAGTACCAGCAATGCCGTCAAGAGCATTGGCACGCTTGCCGCCGGAGGAACGGCGAGCATCACCACCAGCATCCCATTGGACATCAGTGGCGCCTTTTCTGCTGCCACGGCGTCCATCACGGCAACCGCCCCTGGCACCGCACTTTCGATCACCGGTAGCGCGTTGTCGGCAGGCACCATGTCATTGGCAGCCTCCAGCCCAAGCGGAGGTATCACACTCTCCGGTACGGTCTCGGCATTGATGCTGGATTTCAGCGCGGGCAAGGGCGGCATTTCTCAATCCGCAGGCACCCTTTCTGCCGGTACCCTGCGCAGCACGGCCGGCATCGGCGGTACGACCAGTATTGGTCAACTTGGCAATGCCATCGGCAAGCTGGCGGACCTCAGCGTATCAGAAGCGGCCCTCACGCTTCATACCGGCATCCCCATCGACGTGGCCGGCGCCGTATCCGCCGACGCCATCACCATTCGCAGTTCCGCAGCGGGACCCGCGGCGCTTTCAATGAGCGGCAATCTCACCGCCCACGAAACAGCCTCCCTTGCGGCCTCCGCCCAGACTGGCGGCATGGTTCTTACTGGCAACATCCAGGCCGATACTCTGAACCTTTCCGCGGGGTCGGCTGGCATCACACAATCAGCCGGACAGATTAAGGCCCAGATACTGTCCAGCACGAGCGGGGCTACAGGCGCCGTCACGCTCGGGCAGCGCACGAACAGCATCGCCGAGATATCCGATTTCGGCGTTACGGCCGGCGCCTTCACCCTTTCCAATGCAGCAGCGCTGACCATCTCCGGCACGTTGGCGGCGGACCGTGTCACCATCACGGCGCTCCCGAGTGGCAACGCGATCGTCGTTCCGGGCGCCATCCTGACACCGGCAGGCGGCGCAATCACCCTCACCGCCAAGGATACCGCGAGCGGAATCTCTCTCCCAGGTGTGCTCGACGCGAGCCCCACGGGCACCATTGACCTGTCGGCAGGCGCCTTGGGCATTGCCCAGCCTGGCGGCAGGATTGTTGCGAAAATGCTCCACAGTACGAGTGGAACCTTGGGCCCAGTCACCCTGTCTCGGACAGGCAATATGATCGCTGAGCTCGGAGACTTCGATGTGGCCGGGAAAGCATTCTCGCTGGCCACCAGCATCGCACTGGCCGTTTCCGGTACAGTGTCGGCGAATGGCATCAGGATCGACAGCACTGCCGCGGGAACTGCCCTTTCAGTCGTCGGCGACCTCACCGCCCTGGGGGCGTCAATCTCTCTCGGGGCCCGGGGCGCGCAGGGTGGTCTTTCCATTGCCGGGACCATCACGGGTGACCAGTTGGATCTCGTGGCGGGTCGCAGTGGCATTGCTCAGCCTGGCGGCAGCATAGCCGTCACAACGCTGCGCGCCTCCGCCAATGGCGGCGACGTGAGTCTGGACCGAGCCACCAACAGCATCGCAATCTTGGGCGCCGCCACCGTCACTGGCGGCAGCCTTACCCTGCGTGACAGCATTCCCCTCACAATCACCGGGGCCATCAAGGCCGACGCCTTGGATATCGCCAACTCGGCTGCAGGAACAGCGATCAGCGTTCCAGGTGATATGGTCGTCGTATCTGGCGGTCGGATCACACTGGCGGCCACCGGCGCTACCGGGGCCCTGGAACTCGGCGGTCTCCTGGATAGTTCGGCCACCGGCATTCTCGACATCAGCGCCGGCAGTCGCGTCACACAAAGAGCCGGCACCGTGATCGCGGGGACGCTGCGGAGTGGCACCGGGATTGGCGGTGATCTTGTCCTGGCGCAACCATCGAATGCCATCGGTACGATCGCCGGCCTCAAGGTCATCGGACAGGCCAATCTGACGGATAGCGTCCCCCTCACGATCACCGGCCCCCTCTTCGCGAAAGACCTGTCCGTTCTCGGCACCGCCGCGGGAACTGCGATCTCCCTCACCGGCAGTGCGTCGGCCAGTTCAAGCCTCACGTTTCAGGCACTCAGCGCAACCGGCGGCATAGCGCTATCCGGCGTCGCTGCGGCGGAGATCCTGGACCTTGGCGCCGGAACAAATGGAATCACGCAAACGGCTGGGAGCATTATCGCCACAACGCTCCGCAGCACCACCGGATCAATCGGCGCAGTGGCTTTGAGCCAGCAAGCAAACAAGATTGCGTCCATCGATGGATTTGCCGTTGCCGGCAAGGACTTCGCGCTTTCCAACGCTTCCCCGCTGACCATCACGGGCCCCTTGACCGCCACCAGCGTTGCGCTCAGCAGTTCCGCCCCTGGCACAGCCATCATCCAGGCTCCCGGCGGTACCCTCGCTGCCAACGGCAACCTCAACAACGGCGCAGGCTTCCTGACCATTCGGGCAACCAACCCGACTGGTGGCATCACGCTGAATGGAGACGTCGAAGCAGCCATATTGGACCTCTCCGCCGGGACTGGCGGCGTGGCACAGCTCGGCGGCGGCATCAGGGCATCCACGCTGCGCAGCACCGAAGGTACCGCAGGCTCCGTAACGCTGCTCCAACCCGGAAATGCGATTGGGTCCATCCTCCGGTTCGCAGTATCGGATGGCGACTTCACATTACGCAGCAACACCGCGCTGAACGCGCAGGATCTCAGTGCGCGCAACGTGGACCTCCAAAGTTCGAGTGCCGGAATAGACGTTGCATCCCAAGGTATAGCGACTGCGACAGGCGGCAGCATCCGCTTGCAGGCAGCAGGCGCACTCACCCTGGGCAACCTGAATGCCTCGCCCACCGGCACCATCGACCTCAACGCCGGTGCCGGCATCCAGCAGTTTGGAAGCTCTACGCTCACAGCTGGCACCCTGCGCAGCAGCGCCGGCGTGACCGGCAGGGTAGACCTGAGTGCCGGGAACTCGATCGGAAAACTGGACGACTTCGCAGTATCCGGCGGCAGCTTCACCCTTTGGAGCTTCGTGCCGCTGACAGTGGCGGGGGTTCTGTCAGCGACCGATATCACACTGATCTCCGACAGCGCCAACGTCGCCGCCATCAACATTGCCGGCACCACGCGCACAGCACCAGGCGGCACGATCGCGTTGGCGAGCCTTTCAGCCAGCAGTGGCGTGACGATATCTGGTACAGTCGACGCGACTACCACAGGCCTGATGGACCTCGCGGCAGGCGCCGGTGGAGTGACACAAACGGCAGGAACGATCATCGCCGGGAGGCTCCAGAGCAGCAACGGCGCCACTGGCACCGTACTGCTGGATCAACCCTCCAACAGCGTCAATACGCTCGGCCCATTCACCGTCCGGGCCGGCAATCTGAGCCTCTTTGACAACCAAGCGCTGTCCGTCCAAGGCCCAATCATCATCCCAAACGGCAATCTTGTCCTGACAGGTAGTGCTGCCGGTCCGGCGCTCACCGTGGCAGGCCCTGTCTCCGTCTCCGGTACAGCCAAGCTGTCGGTGACCGAACCCACCGCTGGCATCACCCTGGGCAATAACCTCGACGCCGCAATCCTGGATCTGCTTGCAGGCACAGGTGGTGTTACGCAAACGAACGGCGCTCTCTCGTTGGCCACGCTTCAGGCCTCCAGCGTGGCAGGGGCCGTAACCTTGACCTCACCGACCAATAGCATCGCCCGGATTGGAACACTGTTGATCCACAACGGAGACGCCACCCTCTCGAGTGCCGTCCCAGTCACGGTTGCGGGTACGCTCAGCGCGGCTAAAGGCAATATCTCCATTGTGGGATTGGGCACCGGTCCTGCAGCCATCGATGTCGCGGGGCGGATCGCCAGCGGCTCACAGATGGCAACCACGCTCGCCACTCCCAACGGCGGCATCAGGGTTTCCGGTTCGGCCGAGACCCCAGCCGGACGGTTGTTGCTGCAGACGGCCTCAGGCGTATCGGCCCCTGGCCGCATTGTGGCAGGCAACCTATCGGCTACGACAACCAGGGCAGGCGATGTCGCGCTGGCGGGCCCCAACGAGGTGGAAAACTTCACCGGCGCCACCCTCGCCAATGGCAGCTTCCTGCTGAACAATACGCTGCCGCTCACGGTCAGCGGTACGACCACTGCCCGCGTACTCGGCATTTCGGCCACTGGTTCTCTGAGGCTTACTGATGGCACGAGCATCATCACCGACGGCGTATCGCGCAGTACTCAGGGCGTCAGCAGCAACCTGACGGCCGCACAGATCGCAGGGCTTAAGGTCACGGGATTGGGAAGCTACCTCGCAGCCACCTCCAGCTTTGGGGCACCTGCGAGGATCGAACTCGGAAAGATCAATGTTACACCGTTCTCAACACAGCTCAGCACCCTGGATCTCGTCCTGCCTCACCCACAGGCCGGCACCATCTCGATCAGCCAACTGATCGGCAAGACCACAGACCTCATTCTGATCACGCGCTCTAGCGGCGTCGCCACTGGCACGATCGATGTCGCGGGCCTGTTGGTACTAGGCGCCGGCGGCAAGGCTGAACTTTTCGGTCGTATCGCAGGGGTCGACGGCCAGGCAGCAGCCAGCCGTGCCAGCATCTCGCCCCAGCCCGGCAGCGAATACCGTTTCAATACCTGCCCCATCAGTTCGGTAAACTGCGTCCTCATCCCTGTTCAGACCGTTCCACCCATCAGCCCGCTGCGGGATATCCCGATCATCCGCGATCGGCCCACCCAAGACGACACAGACGTACAACTGCCCAATGTCTCCGAAGAGGACTACTGACATGCGGCGATTGGTCCAATACGTCTTCGCCGCACTGGTCCTCGGACTCGCGGCCTGCTCCAGGCCGCCTGAGTCCGCCTACGTCGCCGGCAGTCAGTCCAGCCGATCCGAAGGGGGTGTTGCGATTGGCAAGAACGCATCCGGCGAGGACTGCTCCCAGAACGCCGTTGGCGATGGTGCCGACCTGTATTGCGGTACGTGGCTGCAGCCCAGCGCCCGTATACGGAAGCCACCAGCAGGCTCACCCGCAACGCCCGCCGAGATCGCGACCAGCGGGCCCTGGCGCGCGGGGCTCGAACAGCGATTTTCCTGTCAGCCGCCTGCCGCCACCACAATCCTCGGCGATGTTCCCGCCCTGCTACTGCAATGCACACGCAGGGTCGGAGGCTGGGCGCATATCGCGCTCGTTGCAACCATTGGCGGCCGCACTTGGCTCGCCGACGGCGTGCAACCGGCATTGCCAGTTGTGGAACGTGGCATTGGCGTGCTGTCCGGTCGCTTGCCCGCCGCATCGGCAGCACTGAATGTTCAAGGCGGCGCCGCACAGCGGCTTCTCGCCGAGCGCGCTGCTGCACGCGCGTTCTCTTCCGGCGATGTTGGTGAGTACGACAGGCTGATGCGCGTCGCCGACGATTCAAACCGCACGGAGGATTTCGCCGGAGCAGAGAAAAACCTGCGAGCCGCATTGGCTCTCCAACAGAAGGCACTCGGCTCCGACAACCCCAACATTGTCGTGAGCCTGATCTCGCTTGCGCTGCAGGTCTCCAACCAACGACGTTTCACAGAGGCAGACGCGCTCTTCACCCGGGCGGGCAGACTTGTGGCGGCCGCGGACGATCCGCTCCAGGCTGTCCGCCTTCTGCACTACCAGGCCTTGCATGCCGGCAATCAGGGAAAGGCCGATGACGCTCTCGCGCTACTGGCGCGCGCCGGTCGCGGCTATGCCGAACACCTGCCGGACGAGGTCCGCAATGCACGCCCCCGCGCGGCCGTGCGGGTAGGCGCAACAGGGGCGGGCTCCGGGATGGCAGAGCTCCTCCCAAGTCGCGAGATGCTGTCTGCGCCCTCCACGCGCACAGCCCTTCTGGGCCTGATTGAAGTGCGGCGCCGCGAAGCTGCCCTGCTCCGCCGGGCCGGGCGATTGGAGGAGAGCGCGGTAGCGTTGCGGCAGGCCGGCGATCTGGTGTCCGGCAACGGGCTACGCCAGCCCATCATTACGGCACGACTGGCAAGAACAGGTGGTGGCATCGTCGCCCAAACCGAGGGCGCAGCCGCCGCCGCAGAGGAATATGGCCGTGCCGCCGCCATCTTCTCTCAAGCCTTGCCCGAAAGCCGACCGCTGGCCGAGACATTGCTGCTGCGCGCAGGGCAGATGGTCCGTACAGGAAAGACCAGCTCGGCCGACGAGACCTGCCTGCGTGCCGTGAAGCTCCTCCGTCAGCTGCGTGTCGGCACGGACGCAGTTCTGCTTGCCCCTTGCCTGGATGCGTTTGCGGCCGCGGCCAGCAGCCGGCCCAGCGAAAGCCAGAAATGGCTGAGCGAGATGTTCGAGGCAGCACAGCTCGCTCAAGGCGGCGTGACGAGCCAGCAGATCGCCCAGGCGACGGCCCGGCTTTCGGAAAATGCTCGCGACCCCAAGGTGGCCGTTGCCATCCGCGCTCGTGAGGATATCCGCGCTCGGCTAGCGGAGCTGTATCGCGAGCGCGACCAACTTGAACCGGCGGCTGGCACAAACGCCCCATCAGCGTCGCCAGATCTGGATGCCAAAATCATGAAGGCCCAAGAGGAGGCCGCAGAGGCGGACAGCACACTTCAAGTCGCCTCTCCCAACTATGGCCAGCTCATACAGCAAGTTGCCCCCGCTGCAGATGTTCTCAGTTCCCTCAGCCCAGGGGAAGCTTTCGTCTCTCTCGCCTTGAACGACACCGGCGGATGGGCGTTCGCGATACGCAACGGCCGTATCGCGGTCTCTCCCATTCCTGGCGGACTGCCGGAAATCACCCAGCTCGTCCGCCGCGTCCGCAACAGCATCGAGAACACCACTGGCACACCACCGCCCTTCGACACCGAAGCGGCACATGCGATCTACCGGGCTACCCTCGCAGGGCTGGAGGACGATCTCAAAGGTGCGGAGGCGATGGTCATCGTTCCGTCGGGCCCCCTTCTGTCGCTTCCATTCGAGCTTCTTCTCACGGGTCCCACCTCGTCAGAAGCAATAGCGACAGCGCCATGGCTGGTGCGACGTGTGTCTATCTCCCACGTTCCCGCCGCTGCAAATTTTGTGTCTCTTCGGAAGATCGCCGGCAATTCCCGCGCCACCCGCCCGTGGTTCGGGTTCGGGGATTTCCGTCCCGCCACATTGGCGCAAGCCACCCGGACGTTCGGGAACGACTGCACCGATAGCGCGCGGCTGTTCGCGGCGATGCCTCCCCTCCCCTTTGCCCGCACCGAACTGGAAGCTTCTCGTCGCCTGCTCGGCGCCTCTCCCACCGATGCGCTGCTTGGCCCCGCGTTCACGGTGCCAGGTGTCAAGCGCACGCCCCTGAAGGATGTCCGGATCCTCCACTTCGCCACGCACGCATTGTTGCCGGCTGAACTACGCTGCCAAGCCGAACCCGCAATCGTTACCTCCGCCCCCACTGGCTCACCTGACGCCAGCGGCTCATTGCTCACGGCATCAGCCATCCTCGACCTCGATCTCGATGCCGACACCGTCATACTCTCCGCCTGCAACTCGGGAGGCCCAGGCGGCACGACAGCAGGTGAAAGCCTCTCCGGCTTGGCGAGGTCGTTCTTTTACGCCGGTGCCCGCTCTTTGCTGGTAACCCACTGGTCCGTCAACGACCAGATCGCGGCTTACCTTGTCGCCGACTCACTCAGGCGACTGAACGACGCGCCTTCGCTTGGGATCACCGGCGCCATGCGTGCGGCCCAACTGGCGATGCTGGACGAAGCCGGCAAGGCTTTCGTGGCCGAGATTGCGCATCCCTTCTACTGGGCGCCCTTCGCCGTTATCGGCGAAGGGGGATCCCGGCGCGCATCCGCCCAGGCAACTGTTTCGACCTCCACCGTCGGCGGTCTATAAGCGTTGGCAGCCAAAATGGCGCATCGGCGTTTGCGCGGAGAGGAGTGGAATGGAGGACGGCAAGCTCGGCAAATACGAGATCTCGGGCATCCTGGGGAAGGGCGCTATGGGAACCGTCTACGACGCGCACGACCCGGTCATCGACCGCCGTGTCGCCATCAAGACACTTGCGCTTCCGGATGCAACCGACACCGAGGCCCAACAGGAGCTTGCCCGTTTCAAGCGGGAGGCCCAGGCGGCGGGGCGCCTGACCCATCCGAATATCATTGGCGTCTTCGACTACGGAGAAACAGCGAAACTTGCCTACATCGTCATGGAATTCGTTGACGGCCCGTCCCTCAAGTCAATCCTTGACAAGAACGAACGCTTTCCGCCCACCGAGACTGTACGAATTATCGAAGAATTGCTAACGGGCCTCCAGTTCAGTCACGATCGCGGCGTCGTCCATCGCGACATCAAGCCCGCAAATGTCATGCTCACCCGCGATGGACAAGTGAAGATTGCCGATTTCGGCATTGCCCGCATGGAAAGCAGCAGCATGACTCAGGCTGGCACCATAATGGGTACGCCGGCCTACATGTCACCCGAACAATTCATGGGCCAAACCGTCGATTCTCGTACCGACATCTATTCAAGCGGTGTCCTGCTGTACCAAATGCTGACAGGCGAGCGCCCGTTCGAAGGCAGCATGACCGCCATTATGCACAAGGTCCTCAACGTCTCTCCGCCTCATCCGTCCGAACTCTCTGTAACCGCACCTGAATCACTGGACCCGGTCGTCGCGCGGGCAATGGCCAAACGTCCGGCACAGCGCTACGCATCGGCCAGCGAGTTTGCCCAATCCCTGCGGGCAGCCTTCCAGGGCCAAGTGCTTGCCCCTGAGATCATCGATACCGAAGCGACCATCGTCGCGGCGCCAATCAAGGGGGCCGCCCCACTTGTAGCGCCGTTGGTCCAGGAATCAGTTGCTCCGCCGTTGCCGCCGCCTCCTGCCATGCCACCGGATAAGCGGAGCATTGGACCTCTCGTCGCGGGGCTCACCATCCTGGCGGCTGGCCTTGGTGGAGGCGGTTGGTATTGGCTAAACCAGCAGCCTTCCTCACCGGCTGCAGTTATCGCAACCGCGCCACCATCCGTCCCTGCCGCGGTTGTGCAACCCTCAAATTCCCAGCCGCAAAGCCTTCCCGCTCCAGTCGCTTCTTCGGCTCCAGGCCAGACGCCGGTGCCTGACGCACCTCCTGGCCCGAAGGATATCCCCGTCGCATCGGCGCCCAGCAGCTCCATAGCGCAACCTCCGCCACCTCCTGTGGCGATTGCTCCATCACCGTCGCCAGACGCGCAAAGCAATGTAGTACCTGCAGCCATTCCGTCGCCCCAACCGCCAGCCCAGCCCACATCGGAGATCGCCGCGGTTGTTCCACGTCCCTCCCCAGCCGCCGTGCGCTCAGCGCTCCAGACTGCGTTTGCCACCACGCATTGTGCACTGTTGGACGGCAGCATCGCGGAGGACGGGAGCATCACCGTCACCGGATTGGTGAGCCAATCGAGAAATCCGGAATTGCAGCAGCGCCTGAATGATATCGCTGGCACCGCCCCCACGGCATGGAACGTCCGCCCCATTGAGGGCCCTTACTGCGATGCGCTTGACACCATCCGGCTTGCAGCACGCCCATTTGGAACCGGGATGCCCGACATTGATTTAGGGGTGAAAACCAGCCAGACCAAGCTCCATGAAAACGAAAATATTGTACCGCGTTTTACAATGCCGGAATACCCTGGCTACGTACAACTTTCGTACATCAGCAATGATGGTGCGCTCGTGCATCTCTACCCCAGCAACGAAGCACGCCAGATCGACATTGTGGTTCCAGGTGAACAGCTGCAGTCGTACAAGCTGAACGGCATGGAGTCGCGGCAACTTCCCGCTGGGGCCACCGTCTACATCGCAGATCCCGCAACCTGCCAATGCAAACCCGATGAAATCGGGTGGCAGGTGGCTCCGCCATACGGGGCTGACATGATGATCATCACGATCTCATCACAGCCTCTGTTTTCGAAGTCACGCCCCAGCGACGACACGACGGATAACTACCTGCGCGACCTTCAAGCGGCCCTCAGCGACGCAATGCGGCGCGGTCTACGGGTGGATACCCGAGCGATACTGGTCGAAACCGAACCTCGCTGACGTTCCCGCCGCGGTCGTCGTAGCACTGCACCCGCTGATGGGAGGGTCGTGATACACGCATCGCGCAGCCAACCATTGGGCATGCCCAGCAAAAATTCGGCTTGCCATCGGCCTAAGAGTTCCTCGGCAACACCGAGCGAAGTAGCGCTGAACAAGCGTGCATCCGGTGTGTGCATCAGATAAGCCTGCGTCTCGTTCGCCATCAGGTCTTCATTGGCCGGGTCATAGCCTTGAGTTGCAAGGTATCGCCTGAAGGCAGACCGGCCCTCATCTCCCAGACTGTCCCGCCAAAACCTGCGCACATACTCCGCATAGTCGCGGCTGGTGAAAAACTCAGCATGAGACAATTCATGCCGAAGGATCCCCGCCCGCATAGCGGCATCCACGCCGTGGCCTACGCCTGCCTGCGGAATCGAGATCAGGGCACCACGCGCATCCGGCCCGAGCAGGCCCTCCTGTCGCAAGACCTGCCGTAGCCAATCCTCCTGCGGCCTGAGCCGCACCCCATCGCGATCGGCCAACGCAAAGAAGCGGTTCAGGTCCGCTGCCCGATAGTCGTGCCCAAGATAGTAGGTCTCCATCGTGTCGCCAGCAGCAAGGATCGCAGCTTCAAGTTCCGTGTCGTTCAGCACGCGATCCCTGGGAAGTCCCACCTTCTCCACCAGCGCCGCGACGCGGTTTAGCATCAACCCCTGTTCCAACAGCGACGAGAAGTCCAGCACCAGCACCCGTCTATTGGGAGCGAATCTGAAAACCGTCACTCCGTCCCCAGCGTAGGAGAGAATCTCAGCCTCATCGGCGAGCCGGACCCCGATCACTGGTACTACGCCCACACCCCCCGGGCCCAAATACACATCCAACGGGGGGCTCTTCTCGCGCATCAAGAACCAGCCAACCACCCCGACCATCATCACGCAGAAAAGCGCGATCATCCGGAAAACCGGCGGGATACCGCCACCCGCAGGGATCAGTGGGCGGTCCGCGGGGCGACCATACTGTCGGGTACGTGTTTGGCGGATCGAGGGCTGCCCCTCTGGCGGCCGATTGGGCGCGGATCCTTCTGTCACCAGCGGTACCCGTCATGCACGCGCAGCAGCCCAATCCAAATAGGGTCAGGCACCAATATTGATCACCTGCACTCGGCGGTTGCGGGGCTCAGGTGTCTGTTCAGGCGTCTGGACCCTGAGTGCCTCCTGCCCGCGGCCAACCGGATCCAGCCGCGCGCTCGACACACCAAACCGGCTCTGCAGGTAGTCCGCCACCCGAGCGGCGCGGGCTTGAGACAAACTCATGTTTGTCGCACGAGACCCCGTGGTGTCGGTGTGTCCTTCAATTCGGAAGCGGAAGGCCGCAAGTGCCTCGCTGCTGAGCGCACGCCCCAACTCATCCAACGTCCGCATGGCATCAGGCGTAAGCTCTGCAGACCCACTTTCAAACTGCACCGTCAGGTCGATCGACGGCGCGGCTGCTTGCTGCGCCGGTGCAACTGGCGGCACCGATGGTGGGGCAGCCCCACCAGCCGCGGGGATCGCAGGGATGGCAGCAACCGTTCCCGCAGCCGCCGGTCGGGGATCGTTGTCAGCGGGCGCAGTAGCCGCAGGCGAGGACGGGCGGATGCCTCGGACGCCTGTCTGCAACGGACCGCTCGGGCGCAATGCCCGGATGATCTGGTCAGCGGACGGTGTGCCTTGGGCCTGCGCACCGTAACCGGCGAACAGTAGCGACGGCACAATCACAACAGAGGCGAAAAGCAAGCGATGCATGGTCCCACCCCCCGGGAAAGATTAATCGTTTATATCACACGATGGTCTGCGACGGCAGCCGTCATAACCCTCGCAAATCAGGTGGCCGGATCAACTTAAGGCGATCACGCGCCACCATCACCAGCCCCACTTACTCCAGGGTCGCATCGGTTCCCAGATGGAACAGACAGTCGCCTCGGCTTGTGCGGCCAGGCACCCGCTTGCAAAGCACGAAACCCTCACGCCCGAAGCGAAACTCCACCGCTGAGGCCCAGGGGGTCTCCGGAAAGTGTATGCGCCCCGCAAGTTGCCCCTTCCGCACCTCATCGCCCAGTTCCACAACGGGCTCAAACACTCCACTGTCAGGAGCGTAAACGAAGTAATCCGGCCCGCCCACATTGAGAAACCGGGTGTCCTCGCCCTTCAGCCTCATTTTCCGGGGCAGTATGCCCATTTGCACCAGCACGTTGCGTAAGCCCCGTTCAACGATCCGCAGCGCCGCGGGTGTCACCTGGCCTGAGCCACCCAACTCAGTTCCGACAGCCAGCTTTCCCGCCCTCTCTGCGCCACCCATGAGTGTACTGTCAGTGCCCGTTCCATTGCCACCGCCGGAGACATACGCCAGCGGCGACCCAAATGCCCGCAGCAACGCGACCTGCTGCGCATGGCGCGCTGGATCCGACACCCGCTTGATGAGCGCACACGGCACATACATCAACGACGACCCGCCCGAATGGAGATCGCAGACCACATCGGCCATCGGAATCAGAACGTGTTCGATAAAGAAAGCAATCTGCTGCGTCACCGTCCCATCGGGATTTCCCGGGAACGTACGGTTCAGGTTTCCTTCGTCGAGAGGTGAGGTACGTCGTCCCGCCATCGCGGCGGGGAAGTTTGCCATCGGCAGGATGATCACACGCCCCTTGATCTGGGATGGATCAAGCGATTTGGCCAGGTTGGAAAGTGCAACCTGCCCCTCATATTCGTCCCCGTGATTGCCCGAAACGAATAGAGCCGTTGGGCCCGCCCCATTCTTGATCACAACAATCGGGATGGGGATGAAGCCGTATGCAGAGCTATGCACGGAATGAAACAGCCGCACAAAACCAGTCTGCTTTCCCTCCGCATCGAAATCAACTTCGGGTATCAGGCGCGAACGGGCAGCGTCCGACATCGTTTCGTCCCTTCGTTCAGGCTCTTGTCTGCGTCATCAGGTGGCACGCCACTCCGTGTCCCGGTGCCGTTTCCAGCAAGGGTGGCAACGTCTCCCTGCAGATTGGCATCACGTGCGGGCACCGCGTATGGAAACGGCACCCGGATGGCGGGTTGAGTGCACTCGGAATGTCACCGGAAATCCGCTGGCGCTTCCCTCGCCCCCGCACCCGCGGATTCAGCACAGGCACTGCACCGATAAGCGCCTGAGTATAGGGATGCTGTGGGCTGGCGTAGATGGCCCGCTTGTCCGCAACCTCCACGACCTTGCCCAGGTACATCACTGCGACCCGATCGGAGATATGCTTCACGACCGACAGATCATGGGCGATGAACAGGTAAGTGAGACCAAGTTCCTTCTGCAAATCCTGGAGGAGGTTCACGATCTGCGCCTGCACGGAAACATCCAGCGCCGACACAGGCTCATCGCACACCACAAAGCGTGGCCGCAGTACCAAGGCCCGCGCAATACCAACGCGCTGCCGCTGCCCACCCGAAAACTCGTGCGGAAATCGATCGCGCGCTCTTGTCGGCAGGCCGACAAGCTTCAGCATCTCCCCTACCAGCCGCCTGCTGTTAGCATCCGGCTTCGCGCCATGGATCAACAACGGCTCCATGACGATGTCCTCCACCATCATGCGCGGGTTAAGTGCTCCGTAGGGGTCCTGAAAGACAATCTGCATGGCCTTTCGGTGAGGCCGCATTGCCTTCGCATTCAACCCAGTGATTTCCTGGCCGTCGAACCGAATGCTTCCCCCAGTCGGTTCCATCAGCCGGATCAACAGACGGCCTAAGGTCGACTTCCCACACCCGCTCTCACCCACCAGCCCCAGTGTTTCCCCGCTGTTGATGGACAACGACACATCGTCCACAGCCCTCAGCGGCGTCACGGTCCGACGAAACAATCCTCCCGATCGCACCGGGAAATGCTTCGACAAACCCGAAAACTCGATCAGTGGGGTCATGCGATCACCTTCGGCAGCAATTCCCCTGTTCGGATACATGCAACGAAGTGGCCGTGCTGCTCCTCCACCAGCGGCGGGATTGCGCTACGGCATGCCTCCACCCGGAATCGGCATCGTGGCGCGAACCGGCATCCCGGGGGACGGCGCGCAGGCTCCGGCAGCGACCCCGGAATTGCGACCAGGCGCTCTGCTTCCTGCTCCAATGTCGGTACGCACGAAAGCAATCCGCGCGTGTAGGGATGACGGGGCTGCTCAAAAAGTTCCACAACCGATGCCTGCTCCACGATCCTGCCGGCATACATCACCAGAACACGGTCTGCCGTCTCGGCAATCACGCCCATGTTGTGCGTAATCACAATGATCGCCATGCCAAGTTCATCACGCAAATCCATCAGCAGATCGAGAACCTGGGCCTGGATCGTCACATCCAAGGCAGTTGTCGGCTCATCGGCAATCAGCAGTTTCGGATTGCAGGCCAGGGCCATGGCAATCATCACCCGTTGCCGCTGCCCGCCCGACAATTGGTGTGGATAGTCCGACATCCGCTTCGCCGCGGAGGGGATACCAACCTTGTCTAACATCGACACGGCACGGGCATATTGCTCGCGCTGGCTGAGCCGCTCATGCGCGCGCAGCGTCTCCATGATCTGCTCGCCGATTGTGAACACCGGGTTCAATGATGTCATCGGCTCTTGGAACACCATGGAGATCCCGGAGCCACGGATCGTCTCCATGCGCCGTTCCGGCATAGTCGTGAGCTCATTGCCAGCGAACTTGATTGACCCAGAAGCAATCCTGGCCGGCGGCTGCGGCAGCAAGCCCATGATCGTAAGCGCTGTCACGCTCTTTCCGCTGCCAGACTCCCCAACGATGCCAAGGATCTCACCCTCGTCAACGTTGAAGCTCACGTCCTCCACGGCGGTCACCTCTCCCCGCTCAGTCTGGAAAGCGGTGGTGAGGTTCCTGACTTCCAATAAACTCATTGTTGAATCCTGAGCCTCGGGTCGAGCACGTCACGCAGCCCGTCACCGAGCAGATTCAGCCCCATGACCGTGATCATCAGCGCGATACCAGGAATTGTGATGATCCAAGGCGCCTCGACAAGATACTGCCGACCCTCCGCCATAATGTTTCCCCAAGTCGGCGTTGGCGGCACCGCGCCCAGCCCAAGGAATGAAAGCGTTGCCTCCGACAGAACCGCATAGGCGAACAGAAACGAAAGCTGCACGATCAGCGGCGCCATCGCGTTCGGCAGGATATGCCGCCGCAGAATGCGCCAGTGCCCGGCCCCTGCCGCCACCGCTGCCTGAACATATTCCATTTCTCGAAGCACAATCACGCTCGCCCGCACAATCCGAGCGGTCCGCGGGATGTATACGATCGAGAGGGCCAGGATCGCATTGAAAGTCGACGCCCCCAATACAGCGGTGATGGCGATCGCCAACAAGATTGCAGGAAACGCCATCATGGCGTCGTTCACCCGCATCAGGGCATTGTCCAGCCTTCGAAAATACCCCGCGGCCGCCCCAATCAGGGTCCCGAATACTGCATTCAGCAACACAACGGAGAACCCAATATAGAGCGACAGCTGGGCCCCGAAGACCACGCGCGCCCAAAGCGACCGGCCAAAGTTGTCCGTCCCGAACACGAAGCCATCAACGCCTGGCGCCCGAAAGCGCCAGCGCATCGCCAGCCGCACTGGGTCCGCCGTGGAGATAAGCTGTGCGAACACCCCAGCCAACAGAATGATCGAACACAGGCAAAGCCCCATCAGGAACAACCGGTGCCTGAACAGGCGCCGTACCGTCATTCGCCAGGGTGCCTGGCGCTTGGCGGAAACCTCGAACTCCTCCTCAAGCGGCGCGTCATCCGTCGCCGGCCGCGCCGCCACCAGTTCAGGACCGTTCATAGCGCACCCTGGGGTCAAGAATGGCGTAGGCAATATCGACGAGTATGTTCACCAGAACCAGGAACGTGGTCGTCAGCAGCAGCCCACCTTGCACCATCGGATAGTCCCGGTTCAGCACCGCCTGCGTCAGCAACTGGCCCATGCCCGGAATAGAGAATAGGCTCTCCGTCACAACCGCACCCGAAATCGAAAGGCTGATGATAATGCCTACCACGGTCGTGATCGGGATCAGTGCGTTTGTCAGCGCGTGCTTCACCACGACAACCCGCCGAGGCAGCCCCTTCGCCCGGGCGGTGCGGATATAGTCCTGCCGCAGCACTTCCAGCATGGTAGATCGCGTGATCCGCGCCAGCAGCCCCATCTGCAGCAGTGCCAGTGATAGCGCAGGCATGGTGGAAGTACGAAGCCAACCGATTGGGTCCTGCCACAACGGGATGTACCCACCAGTCGGCAGCCACCCCAGATGCACCGCAAACAGTAGGATCATCAGCAGCCCAAGAAAGAAGTTCGGCACCGAGATGCCGATCATCGAGAAGACCATGGCGAGCTGATCCACCAGCGTGTTCTGGCGCAGCGCCGCCACGATCCCGCTCACCATGCCCAGCAGCAAGGTCAGCACCAATGCATACATCGCCAAGGCGATCGTCACCGGTAGCCGGATGAGCGTTACCTGGAGCACGTCCTGGCCCATCAGGATGGACCGTCCCAGGTTGCCCTGCAGCAGCCCTCCATACCATTTGACGAGCTGGACTACGAACGGCTCATCCAGCCCAAGGTCCTTGCGGATCAGCGCGAGCTGATCCGCCGTCGCCGACATTCCCGCAATCGCTGCGGCGGGGTCGCCCGGAATGAGCCGCATCAACCCGAAGGTGATAAGGCTCACGATCAACAGCACCGGGAGCGACCCCAGGATGCTGCGCAGGGCAACCCCCCACATCCGCGTTCAGGCCCCCATCACTGGAAGGAAACGTTGGAGAAGCGCGGAATGCGGAACGGCTTGTAGCCGACCACGTTCGCCCGGACCCCCTGCACCTTGGTGAGCGACCCGAATGGGAACACATAGGCCTGCTCAAAGATGCGCTTCTGCATCGCCACGAACGCTGCCTGGCGCTCCTTCGGATCCACCTTCAGGTTCATGTTCTCCCATTCAGCGGCCAGAACCTTGTCCTCCTGCCCAGGCTTCGGCTTGTAGTTCGGGTTGGTCCCCATGAAGAAATTCATGGTCGCCAGCGCACCCAATGCCGGCTGCGTGCCGTACCCGGTGAAGAAGAAGTTCCAGCCCGGCGAGGGCGAGGGCGCGGCTGCCATCTGCACCGCTGTCGGCCAGTCCACCACCTTCAGCTCCGCCTTGATGCCGATCGATTGCATCTGCTGGCTCATCACCAGAGACGCATTGTACATCGAAGGATAGTCCTTGTTCGTCAGAAGGAACACCGGCTCGCCCTTATAGCCGGATTCTGCCAACAGTGCCTTTGCTTTGGCAGGGCTCTTCTGGTTGTAGAACTCCTTACCCGCATCGGTGTAGCTCGCCTGGTGCGGATACTGAAAACCCACGTTCAGCTTATAGTTGCCGTCCGTCGAGGCTTCCATGATCTCCTCGTTGTCCAGCAACGCCATCACCGCCTGGCGGAACTTCACGTTGTCCGTTGGCACCTGGGAGGCGTTGGCGGAAGCGATGTGCACCCACCAGTTCTCCAGCGGCAGGATGGTGATGCGGTTGTCCTTCTTCAGGTCGGCCACCGACGTGAACGGGATATCCTCCACCCCGTGCAGCTCGCCCGTGCGCAGCCCGGCGACGCGCGCGCCCGGCTCGGTCACGATGCGGAACGTCACCGTGTTGAAGCAGGCCTGCTTGTAGCCGCCGAACCCGGTCCGCTCGGTGAATTTCGTATTTGGTGTGTAGCCGTCATAGCGCTTCAGCCGCACATGGCTTCCCGGCAGGAACTCAACCAGCTGGAACGGCCCGGTGCCGATCGTGCGCAGCTGCTGCGGCGCGTCGTCCTTTAGCTCCGCCGGAATGATCACGATCGGTTGGGAGAACGAGCTGATGAACTCGATGAAGGTCGGCTGCCGCTTCTTCATCGTCACCACAAAGGTGCTGGCGTCCGGAGCCTCCCACTTCTCCACGTTGTCCAGGATCTGGCGCTCGGCCGCCACACGCTTGTAGCGGTCCCAGGAGGCCACCACGTCGGCCGACGTCATCGCCTTGCCGTTGTGGAACTTCACCCCCTGCCGCAGCTTGAAGGTGTAGATCAACCCGTCCGGCGACTCCGTAAAGCTTTCCGCCAGGTCGGTGATCGGATTGTTGCTCTCGTCGCGCGCCATCAACGCCTCAAAGACGTTCATCGCCACGTTGCGCGTGGAGATCGTCGTCGAGGTCATCTGGTCCAGGGAATTGACGTTCGCCTCCTGCCCGAAGACGAAATCCCCCCCTACCTTCGGGCATTTGTATGCCTGCGCCAGCGCTGAGGTGCTGCCCAGCGCGCCGATAAATGTCATCGCGGCCGCAAAGCCAAGCGGCCTCCATCCGGTCCGTGCCATCGGAAACTCTCCCTGTGTTGCGGCGCAGCGGCGCCGAAGGGCAAATCTTCGTGGACGCCTACCCAACCCGTCAAGATAATCAGTGGAAGTTTCCTGCCGGGAGAATACGGACGATGCACGCAGCCCTGCCGATCACAGGCTATCTGGACCGCTTCTCCCACCGTCCCGGTGAGACCTTCACCGCCCATATCGGCGTCCGCACCCCGGGCCCAGCCCGCGCCAGCCTGGTCCGGGTCATCAGCGGTGACCCCAACCCCGCCGGCCCCGGCCTCCGGTTCGAGGACCTCTCCAGCGTCTTCGCGACCGACTTCCAGGGCACCCACCAGCCGATCGCGCTCGGGTCCTATGCCCGCATCGAACCAGCCCCCGCAAGCAACCCCACTACACCTCGCACCTGGACCGCGCTGATCCAGCCCGGCCTCCCGCATGTGACCCGCACCGTACTCGCGGAATCCGACGCCACGGCCATTGTCACCCTGCGCGCGGGCTCCGTTGGCGCCCAGGCAGAACTCTCCTGGCCCGGAGGCACGGTAACCCTGCAGACGGACACGCCACTGCGCCCACGCCTTTGGGTCCGCCTATGGCTCTGTGCCGATCCGACCACCGGCGCCCTCTTGCTCGGCCAGACCGACGAGCGCGGCACCACAGTGACCGTTTCTGCCATTGCGCCAACACTGCGCCTTCCCTCCGCTGGCACGCTCCTGATCGCAGCGGAAACCCCGCACGCCCCCACCAACCATTTCACTGGCAAGATCGAGGAACCCGCACTTCTCGCCGGTACCATCGCCACCTGGCCAAATGCACTGGATCGCGCGCCCCTTCCCATCGTCGCCCTCTGGGATTTCGGCTTGGCCATAGACAGCCAGACCATTGTCGACATCGGCCATCAGAACCGCCACGGCGCCCTGGTCAACGCGCCGACCCGCGCCGTCGTCGGCGCGCGCTGGTCCGGCACCGAGCATTGCTGGCGCCATGCTCCATCGGACTACGCTGCCATCCACTTCCACGATGGCGACCTCGACGATTGCGGCTGGCACGCCAGCTTCACCTTCAACGTCCCGGCGTCCCTGCGGTCAGGGGCTTACGCGCTGCACCTCACCTGCGCCGACGGCGAGGACTGGCTGCCGCTCTACATCCTCCCGAAACGGCAAGGCCCGCACGCCCCCATCGCCTTCCTGGCCTCAACTTTCACCTACCAAGCTTACGCCAACCACGCCCGCGGCAATGCCGACAGCGACTATATGGCCCGCATGCAGGAATGGGGCGCCTATCCCCATAATGCCGACCACTGGCCCCTCTACGGCCGCTCCACTTACAATAAGCACGCCGACGGCAGCGGCATCTCGTTGTCCTCCCGCCTGCGCCCCATCCTTACCATCCGGCCGGGCTACCTCACCTTCAACGACCCGCTGGGCTCCGGCCTGCGCCACTACCCCGCCGACACCCACCTCCTGGCTTGGCTTACCGAAAAGGGCCTCGACTTCGACGTCGTGACCGATGAGGACCTCGATGACGAAGGCGTGGATCTCATCGCTCCCTACAAGACCGTCCTCACCGGCTCACACCCCGAGTATCACACGCCCGGAACACTCGACGCCCTCTCCGCCTACACTCACAGCGGCGGCAAGCTCTGCTACCTCGGCGGCAACGGCTTCTACTGGCGCATTGCCCGCGACAAAGCCCGTCCCCACATGATCGAGATCCGCCGCGCGGAAGGCGGAATACGCGCTTGGGCCGCAGAGCCCGGCGAATACTACAACGCTATCGACGGCCAAATGGGTGGCCTTTGGCGCCGCAACCGCCGCCCGCCCCAGCAACTCGCCGGCGTCGGCTTCTCCGGCCAGGGCAAGTTCGAAGGCACCTATTATCGCCGTCTCCCCGCCTCCTACGAAGGCGAACTTGCCTGGGTCTTCGCCGGCATCAACGAGGAGATCGTCGGCGACTACGGCTTGTCTGGCGGCGGCGCCGCTGGGTTCGAACTCGATCGCGCCGACCCCATGCTCGGCACCCCCGAGAACACGGTCATCCTGGCCCGCTCCGAAGATCCCCCCAAATCCTTCGTCACGGTCCACGAGGAACTCCTGGGCGCGTCCAACACCATCAGCGGCGAGAACGCACCGGACCTGATGCGCGGTGAGATCACCTATTTCGACACCCCCTCTGGCGGCGCCGTCTTCGCCGTCGGGTCCATCACCTTCTGCGGATCCCTCTGGCGCGATGGCCGCTTTGATGGTCCAGTGTCACGCCTGCTGGAGAATGTGGTCCGCCGCTTCGCTGGCAGTTGAGCCAGGGGAGAGAACGGCAATGATGGTTCCGCACACCAAGCTGCACGATATCGCCCTGCAGCTTCTGCGTGCCGGCGGCAGCAGCGAGGATGAGGCGAACACGGTGGCCGATCACCTGATCGGCGCCAATCTCGCCGGCCATGACAGCCACGGCGTCGTGATGCTCTCGCCTTACGTGAAGTCGCTGAAATCCGGCAACCTCAAGCCGAACCACACGCCCGCCATCGTCAGCGAGAACGGCCCCTTCGCCGTCTGGGATGGCAAGCATTGTTACGGCCAGATCGTGGCTCGCCAAGCCATGCAATGGTGCATCGACACCGCCAAGACGCAAGGCATCGCGATTCACGGCCTCAGGAACGTCCACCATATCGGTCGCGTCGGCACCTATGGCGAAATGGCTGCTGCCGCTGGCCTGGTCTCGATCTCCTTCGTCAATGGCTACAGCGGCAAGCCCCGGGTCGCCCCCTTCCGTGGCAAGCACGGTCGCTACACCACCAATCCTATCTGCATCGCTGTTCCCGGCACCTCGACCACACCGCCCACGATCCTCGATTTCGCCACTTCGGTGATTGCCTTGGGCAAGGTCCGCGTCGCCTACAACGACAAGCGCCAGGTCGTCCCCGGGGCGCTGATCGACTCCGAAGGTCGTCCCACGACCAATCCCGGCGTGATGTATGAGGACCCGATCGGTGCCGCCCTGCCCTTCGGTGAGCACAAGGGCTCCGGTCTCGCCCTGATCTGCGACCTCCTCGCGGGCGCGGTGGCCGGCGCCGGCGTGATGCCGGGCGAAACGCCCCCAGAGCATGGCATCATCAACGGCTGGCTCACCTTCGTCCTCGACCCCACCCGTCTTGCCGCCATGCCATTTGTGCAGGCCGAAATCGACAAGATGGTCGCCTTCGTCAAATCCTCCCCACCGATCGACCCCACTCTCCCTGTCCTCGTCGCCGGTGACCCCGAGCGCATCGCCCGTGCCAAGCGCAGCGACGAAGGCGTCTACATCGACACCGAAACCTGGGCCCAACTTGTCGAAGCCGGCCAGTCCCTGGGCGTCAACATCGATCTCGGAGCCTGAAGGCCGACATGTACGACCCCACCGCACGGCGCCGTCTCGGCCGCACATCCCTCCAGGTCACCCAGTTTGGCTTCGGCACGGCTCCGCTCGCAGGCTTTCGCACAACCATCCCAGAGCTCGATGCAATCGCCACCGTCGATGCCGCCTATCAGGCCGGCGTCCGTCTCTTCGACTCCTCGCCCTACTACGGTTATGGCCGTGCCGAACTACGAATGGGCGCGGCCCTGCGCGACCGCCCGCGCGACGATCTGGTCGTCTCCACCAAGATCGGCCGTTGGATGACACCTGTCCCGCGCGGCACCACAATCGACGGCATGCGCCGCGGCGGCCTCAACCACTACCCCACCTTCGACTACAGCTACGATGGCGTCCACCGCTCCCTCGAGCAGTCGCTGTTGCGCACCGGCCTGGACCGCGTTGACATTCTCCTGGTCCACGACGTGGACTTCTGGACCACCGGCGACCGCATGGTACTCGAGGATCGCTTCCGCGACGTCATGGATGGCGCCCACCGCGCATTGGTGGACCTGCGAAGCCAGGGCGTGATCGGCGCGATCGGCGTCGGCCTCAACGAAGCCGACATGTCCGCCCGCTTCGTTCGAGCCGGCGATTTCGACTGCGTCCTGCTCGCAGGCCGCTACACCCTACTGGAACAAAAGGCGCTGGACGACTTCATGCCCCTTTGTGAGAAGCGCAATGTCAGCGTGATCCTCGGCGGCCCTCTCAATTCGGGCGTCCTGGCCACCGGCGCGCGCCAAGGAGCCAAGTACGACTACAGCGACGCCCCCAAATGGGTGATGAACCGTGTCGCCCGGATCGAGGAGGTCTGCATTCGCCATGGGGTGCCACTTGCTGCAGCGGCACTGCAGTTCCCCCTAGCCCATCCCGCGATCGCAGCCATCATCCCCGGCGCGGTTTCGAAGGAGGAAATGCTCGGCAACTTCGCACTGCTGCGGCACCCCATCCCTGCTGCGATGTGGGAGGAACTGCGTCAGCTCCGCTTGCTGGACCCACGAGCACCGGTCCCAACCTGAACGATGTCCAGTCTGCTGAACCCGCCATCACCACAACCAGTGGTCGATAATGGACAATTGGCACAGGAAGCCCACGCGCGAGGCGAACTGGCCGCGGCGATTCAGGCTCAGCAGGCGCATCTCACCCAGCTTGCTACAGCCCACGCAGCCACGCCCGATGCCCACCTCTTCCTCGCCCTTCTTCATTTCCAGCGCGGAAGTATCCCCGAGTCACTCGGCGTCATCGCTGACGCCCTGCGCCAGTTCCCAGACTCAGCCAGCCTGCACGAGAATCATGGCGTGTTGCTCTTGTCGTTGGGTGACAATGGTGGGGCGATGCAGGCCTGCCTGCGCGCCCTCGAATGCGGCAGTACCAGCCCCAACACGCATGATTGCCTGGCGGATGCAGCGGGGCGCATCGGCCGCGCCGATCTCGCGGTGGAGTACGGCCGTGCCGCGCTGACGGCGAAGGACCAGATGTTCTCCAGCTTCACTGTCCTCGCCAAGATGCCCACAGAGTCTCCTCCGCCCTTCAATCCCCACAATCGGGCCGAGAACGTCATCTCCTACTCCCTATGGGGCGAGAACGATCGCTACTTCGCGCCCCTCGCCGAAAACCTGAAGCTGCTGAACCACCTCTTCCCAGCCTGGACGATCCGCGTCCACCTGGACACCTCGGTGCCCCAATCCTTCCGCAACGACCTCCAACGGATGGGTGCACAGGTCGTGCATTTCGAACTTCCACCGAACATGCCAGGGCACCGGCGCCTGCTCTGGCGCTTCGCCGTCCTCAGCGACCCCTCCGTCCGCCGCTACCTGATCCGCGACGCCGACTCCTTGTTGACAATCAAGGAGCGCGTCGCCGTCGATGCCTGGTTGGCCTCCCAGTATCATTTCCACATCATGCGCGACTTCTACACGCATACCGACCTCATCCTCGCAGGCATGTGGGGTGGTGTCGGCGGCATCCTCCCCAACGTGGACCTGCTGTTCAACAACCGTCGCGGATGGCGAACCGAAGGCAACCATATCGATCAGGACCTGCTCTCCGAGACGGTGTGGCCATCCATCCGCGGCAATTGCCTGATCCACGACAGCGTCTTTACAGGCTGCCTTGGCAGCGTCCCTTTCCCCCCCTACGGCGCACTCCCTGCCGGCCATCATGTTGGCCAGAACGCCTTCGCGTTGTTCACACGCAGCAGCTGAGGCAACAATTGACCGGCCTGAACTTCTTGCCACAAGCAAAGTGATTGACCGCAGGCCGAGCGTCTATTTGGCCAATGACGCTTTCCATTACTTTGGATGCCCGGGAATTCTCCCTGCGCCAATATCCCACCACAGACCCGACATCAGCCCAAGCCCCTCGCGCAGCAACGATCCCAACCCGTGCTCGTCCGGCCCATGCTGGTGGCACCCCGCATAGGAGTTCGGTATCCAGATCACCGGCGTCCCCAACTCCTCCTTGAAAATCTGGGAGGGGTTTGACCCCGAGGAATTCGGAATCACGTTCGGTGCCCGTCCCGCCGTCTCAGTCAGCGAGTCCACCACCACCTTCACCCACGGCTCATCCGGATCGGTGCGGGAAGCCGGGAACGCATCGCGCTCGAGCACGGGTTGCACCAGCACATGCGGGAACCCCCTCACATCCAGATGATCCCGCAGCGCGGGAATGATCCGCGCCGCGTCGATGTCAACGGTATGCCGCACCTGCAGCCGTGCCCGCGCGGTTCCCGCCACCGCATTCACGGGCGCATCCGGCGATCCCGTGATGCTTGCCAGCACAATCACGCTCGTCCAGGCAAAGATGCGCTCCGCCTTGCTCATCCCTGGCTCGCCCCATCCGGGATCTGCCTCGGGCAATCCCGGCATGTCCTCGAACACAATATCGGCGCACGCCTGCCGCACCGAATTCGGCACGTGTTGTGGCAGCCACTCGGGCACCAGGATCCGCCCGCCTGGGGAGACGATCGTCGCCAGTGCATGCGAAAGGATGAAGCCAGGGTCGGCAAGAACCCCACCCCAATGTCCCGAATGATGGCTACCATCGCGCAGGTCACAGACAAGATCGAACGCCACCCCGCCTCGTGCGCCCAGTTTCACCTCGGGCATGAACGTTGTCTGCCTGGGCCCGTCGAGCCCGATGAACACATCCGCGGAACACAGGTCCCGATGCCGCGCCAGGAAGGCGCGAATGCCCGGCGAGCCCACCTCCTCCCCCGTTTCTACCAGCACCTTGGCATTGAAACCCAGCCGACCACGCGTCGCCAGCACAGCTCTCAACGCCTCAATTGCGATCAGGTGCTGGCCCTTGTTGTCGACCACACCACGTCCGTAGATCTTGTCGCCCTCTACGGTGACAACCCAGGGGTCTAGCCCTTTGCGCCATCGCGCAGGTTCCCCGCGAACCACATCGCCATGGCCATAAACCAGCACCGTCGGTAGGGCAGGATCCTCGACACGGCTCGCCAGCAACACGGGGCCACGACCCGGCTCCGGATTGTCCAGCACCAGGGTCTCGAAGCCGATGTTCCGAACCATCGGACCAAGAACGGCATCGCAATACCGTTGCAGCTCCCCAACCCGGTCTGGCATCTGGCTTTCAGTCGGCACTGCAACGAGTGCCCGCAGCCGCTCCAGATAGCTGCCGCCATCCCAGAGCGCATGCGCAGCTGCGATCGCTGCGTCCCGGCTCACGACAATTCCTCGAACAGCCCCAGCATCAGCCGCGCCCGCGGCACCAGGGATGACACGTAGAGTTGCTCATAGTCCGTATGCCCCCCCTTGCCGTCCACACCCAGCCCGTCAAGCGTTGGCGCAATGGCGGCCGTGAAGTTCCCATCGCTACCGCCCCCAGTCTTGAGGTCCTTCAGTTCGAAGCCAATGCCCGCCGCGATACGCTTGGCGTGCTGAAACAGGGCCTCAATGTCCGCCCCCTTTTCGTAGCCAGGGCGATTCAGTCCACCCGTCACAGCCAGGGTGACATCGGGATCATAGGGCTTGAGCGCCAGAACCTTCGCCACGGCCGCATCCCCCACGGCCGGGTTCGGCACCCGCATATCGATCTCGGCGTAGGCTTCCTCGGCAACGACGTTTGCGCGCGTCCCTCCCGAAACGACCCCCACATTCACCGTCACCCCCAAGGCGTAGTCCGTCATCGCCTCAAGGTCGAGGATCTGCCGAGCCAACTCCTTCACGGCACTTCGTCCATCTTCATGCCGCGCGCCGGAATGGGCCGGCCGCCCCTTGATCCGTAACTCGAACCGGGCCGTGCCCTTGCGCGCCGTCACGATCTTCCCCCCCTCGCGTGCCGGCTCCGTCACCAAAACGAACTTCGCCCGCCGTGCCTCACGCTCGATGATCGCCCGACTGGTCGGGCTTCCCACCTCCTCCTCAGACACCAGCAGATGACGGATCGGCAGCGCGGTCTCCCGCCCCTCCCGCGCCAGGTGCCGCATGGCCGCGAACGCCAGATGCGCGCCGCCCTTCATGTCATAAATGCCCGGCCCATAGGCCACATCGCCCTCCACCCGGAACGGCAGCTTTGTTCCTAGCGTCCCAATGTCATGCACAGTGTCCAGGTGGCTCAGCACCAGGATTCCCGGGCCATCGCCACCCCAAGGCGACGTCACCAGCAAATGGTCACCGAACCCGTCACGCCCTGCAATCCGCTCCAGCCGCGCCCCGATCCCGGCATAGTCTGCCTGTACCTTGTCCGCCATGCGGTTGACCGCAGCAGCATCAGTGGTGGGGCTTTCGATCTCAACCCACTCACGAATGCCCGCCAGAATCTCGTCCGCATCCAAGACCGGCCGATTGGTGGAAGTCTCGTTCATGGTTGGCTCCGTCAGCATTCGTGCCAGACCCTAAGACCACCCCTGGCGGCCCGCAATCGTCGGCACTAGGCTTTCCCGGCGAAAAAGGAGCAACCTCCGATGACCGATATCTCCCCATCAGCGCTCGCTGCTGAAGTGTCCGGCCCCCTGCTGATGGATCACTGCCGCGCGCTTTCGCGTTGGGTGAAGCTCTCCGGTACGGAAGATGAGGCTGAAAGCCTGCGCTATTTTCGTGCCCGGCTGGACGAGTACGGCTACCAGACCCGGATCATCCTGCACGACGCCTATATCAGCCTCCCCGGAAAGGCGCGGGTGCTGGTCGACGGCGTGGCGCTCACGGCCATCACCCATTCCATGAGCCGCTCGTCACCCGCCGGCGGCCTGCCAGCAGAGCTTGTCTATGTCGGCCAAGGCTCAGCCGCAGATTTCGCCGGCAAGGATATCAAGGGAAAGATCGTCCTGGCGGAGGGCATCGCCACCCCGGTCGTCGCAGCGCTTGCGCGCGATGCCGGCGCGGTGGGCCAGTTGCACATCAGCCCACACCACCACCTCCATGAGATGTGCATCTCACCCGTGTGGGGAAACCCTGATCCAGAGACCGTCACCCAACTGCCCGCCACGGTCGCCTGCACCATCTCCAACGCGGATGGCAGTGCGATACGCGATCGGCTCGCCGCGGGTGAATCGCCGCAGGTCGTCCTCCACGCCGAGGTCGACACCGGTTGGCGCAAAACCCCCATCCTGGAGGCCGAGCTTAGCGCGCCGAACGGCAACGCAGACACACCGTTCATCCTTTTCAGCGGCCACCACGACACTTGGTACTATGGGGTCATGGACAACGGCAGCGCCAACGCCACCATGCTGGAGGTAGCGCGCCTTGCAACCGCCTGCCGAAGCACCTGGAAGCGTGGCCTGCGTCTCTGTTTCTGGTCAGGCCATAGCCACGGCCGCTATTCCGGCTCCGCCTGGTATGTCGACAACCACTGGGATGAACTCGATCGCCGCTGCGCAGCGCATGTGAACGTGGATTCAACCGGAGGGGTCGGCGCCATAGTGCTGGAAGACGCTGCGGCGATGGCACCCCTGCAAGCCCTCCTGCGCGATGCCCTGAACACCCAAACCGGCTCCGCCCTAAAGGGCAAGCGCAAGAACCGCTCCAGCGACGAATCCCTGCCCGCCCTTGGCGTCCCGTCGATGCTGGGGGCCCTGTCGGAGCAGCCGCCCACGCAGCTCAAGATGCGCAATGCGCTCGGCTGGTGGTGGCACACGCGAGAAGACCTGATCGACAAGGTCGACGAAACAAACCTTGTTCGGGACACAAAGGTCTTCCTGCACGTCGTCGGCCGGCTTCTGGTCGATCCGGTCCTGCCACTCGACATTCCTGGCCATGTCGAAACCCTGCGTGACGAACTCGCTGGACTGGAACCGAAGCTCGCACAGCGCTTCGACCTGTCGGCGCTCCAGAAGGCAGTAGATCACCTGCACGGTCTGGCCCTGCAACTGGCGACAGCCAGTGGCGCCACCAACCCTGACATGACGAATCAAGCGTTGATGGCGCTCTCCCGCATTCTCGTCCCGATCGACTACGCCAAGACAGACCGCTTCGGTCACGACCCTGCCCTGCCTGTCCCGGACTGGGCCATTCTCCAGCCGCTGAGGGATCTCGCCGCGACCACGCCTGGCACGGATGCCGCCCACCTACACACCGTCAGTGCCCGCCGCGCCGCCAACCGCCTCGCCTATGCCCTGCGCACCGCGACGACTCTCGTTGAGCAGGCTCTGGGATGAGCCGAACTGTCCTGATTACCGGTGCACGCGGCAACCTCGGCACCAAACTCCGCAACCACTTCACCGCACTGGGCTGGACCGTCAGGCTTATCGACGCCAATGCGGGCGGCGACAGCGCCATCCATGAGGCAGATCTCGCAACCTACAGCGAAAGCTGGGCTGTCCATTTCCAGAATGCCGATGCGGTCATCCACTTGGCCGGCAACCCAAGTCCGTCGGCATCATGGTCGTCGGTCCAGCGCCTGAACATCGACCTCACTCAGAATGTCTATGAAGCCGCCGCACGTCATGGTGCCAGGCGCGTCATTTTCGCCAGTTCAAACTGGACGATGGCCGGCCACCGGTTCACCGACTTCCCCCTCACAACTGATCGAGAGCCCGCGCCGGTCAATCCATACGGCATCTCAAAGCTGGTGGGCGAACAAATTGGTCACGCCTTCTCCCTGCACCGTGGCGTCTCCTCCATCAGCTTCCGCATCGGCTACTGCCAGACCGGTGCCAACCTCCCCGGCCCACACATG
>JAIXTK010000284.1 GCA_027483995.1 Acetobacteraceae bacterium | reverse complement strand
GGTGGTTCGAGGTCGCATCATACAACCCGGCCGTCAGGTCGTAATTGCCCTTCAGCGCCAGGGAGCCCAGCAGCTTGCCGTCGGTGGGGTTGAGCGCAATGACCCTGTCCGTGTTCGGCTGGCCATTGAACACCAGCAGGCTGCCAACCGGGATGTTGGCGCCGTTCAGGGTGAACGCCTCGTCCGTGATCTGCAGGCCGCCAATGGTGAGGTCCGTGGAGCCGAAATCCTTCACCGTGAATGCGATGGATTGCAGCTCCGTCCCCGTGGCCAGATCCAGCCGGCGCAGCGCGGTCGGCGAGCCGCCAGGGTAGTTCACCACCCAGGCGGATTTGGTGGTGGGGTCGAACGCCACGTCGCGCAAATTGCCGAAGCCCTGCGTCAGCTCATTGAGCGCGAACGGCGCCGAGGTGCCGCCGGCCGTGGTGATGGTCAACGGGCCGAAGCCGTGCACCGGCTCGCCGTCCAGCCGCACCGAGCCATTGTCGTACCCGTCGCGGCCATAGACATCCGCCCCCGGGTTGGGCTGCACGTTCGTGGCCGTGTCCTTCTGCTCGCCGCCAGCGAATTTCGCCGTCAACGCGCCTTCCACGAAGCCGGCGCCGTAGATGTAGAGGTGGTTCGAAACGTCGTAGCTCTGGATGGTCGGCACCACCTGCAGCAACGGCGTTACGGTGGTGCCAGGCATCCACAGCTCATAGGCGCCATTGGCCGAGTTCGGCACCGTCAGCGTGGCGGTGGTGCCATCGCCCGCCACCGCGCTGGGCGTCAGCATCACGAATTGCAGGGCCGCCGAATAGCTGTCGCGGTAACGCAGGATGGCGCGCAGCCCGGTGGTGAGCCCGGTGCCGTTCACCGTGATGGCCTGGCCGGGATTGGCGGAGGGCGCACCGGCATCGGCCGGCGTGCCGGTGGCGGCCGTGGCGGTGATGCCGCTGACATCGAGCGAATACGCCGCACTGGTGCCGCCCGCGGTACGCACCACGATCGGGCCGAAGCTCTCGTTGCGCATCGGCACAACCATCCGCGCCAGCCCGTTCTGCTGGCCGGCATTGGAGGTGACATCCGGCCCCTGGCCGTAGCCGGCACCGGGATCTTCCACTGGCGTGGTGCCGAAGCGGTACTGCGTGCCCTCCCGGTCGATGAAGCCACGGCCCAGCACGCTCACATCCATGAACTGGGTGTCGCTGCTCACACCGTTCAGCACGATGCCGCTGACCACGGGCACGATCTGCAGGAAGGTCTCGGTGGCGTTGCTGTCGCCCACCACGCGCACCACGCCGGTTTCGGCAGCGGCGGGCACCACGATCTCGGCCGATGTGCCGTCTCCCGCCACAATGGTGGGCCGCACAACGATCTGCCCCGGCGTGCCGCCATCATTGATCTGGAACACGACATCGAGCGAGGCATCGAGGCCGGTGCCGGTGATCGTGATCGTCTGGCCAGGATTGGCAGAGGCGAGGCCGGCATTGGCCGGGGTGCCGCTGGTGGCCGATGCGGTCACGCCGGTGATCGCCAGCCCGAACACGTTGCTGGTGCCGCCCGCGGTGGTGACCGAGATCGGCCCGCCGGGCACGCCGGCCGGTACGACCATCGAAATGGTGGACGACGAGAAGGATTGCGAGATGTCCATGCCATCGCTGCGTGACGCGTCGGCCACCTTCTGCGCCCCGAAATTGACGGTCGAGCCGCCCTCCACGAAGCCCTTGCCAGTGATCTGGAGGTTGCCGCCCACCCAGGCCTGGTTCGGCTGGCCGGCCACGTCGGTCAGCACCGGCACCACCTGCAGGAACAGGCCGCCGGGATCGCGCGCCAGTCGCAGCGTGCCGGTGGCGGCGTTGTTGGGCACCGTCACGTCGAACTGGCTGCCGTCACCGGCCAGGCTGGTGGGCGTCACCGTGGTTGTGCCGACATAGCCGCTGCTGTCGGTGGTCACGAACACCACGCGGTCGCTGGCGGTCAGGCCCGTGCCGAACAGGGTGATGACCTGGCCGGGATTGGCCGAGGCAACGCCGGCCGTGGCCGGGGTGCCGGTGGCGGCGCTGGCGGCGATGCCCGCCAGCCGCGTGTCGATGCCACCCTGGCGCACCAGGCGGGCGGCGTAGTTGCCGGTATAGAACGAGGTGGTACCGCTGCCGCCAGTGGTGGGATCGTAGCTGGCATTCTGGTAGCCCGTGATCCCGACATAGTAGGAACCGGCCGCCGGGGCGGAGAAGCTCAGCGGCTCGCCGCTGGCGAAGGCCACGGATTGGCTGGTCTTCTCGCTTCCTGCGGCATCGAACACGCGCAAGGTGGCGGTGGAGCCCGAGACCATGCGCAGCTGCAGCAGGTCGCCCGCCCCGAGATCGACGCGGTAGAGATCCACATCCTTGTCGGTGAAGCTGCCGTCGCCGATCTGCTGGCTGACCGTCACCTCCTCGTTCAGCCCAAGCGCAACCTGGGTGCTGCCGGCAATGGTGTCGCCGACATCGGCCCCCAGGGAGACATTGGGCAGCGTGGTGATGGCAGCAAAGCCGCTGCGGACCATGCCACCGAGGGTGGTGACGGTGACCACGCCGTCGCTGGCGCCGGCCGGCACGGTCACGCGCAGCAGTTGCTGGGTGGTGAGCAAGGCCGCCGAGCCCATGGAGGCGCCCGGGCTGGTACCGTCGGCCACCAGGGTGATGCCCTGGATGGTGGCCGGCATGCCGTCGATCGTGACGGCGACCTCGCCGGGAACAAAGCCGGAGCCGTCGATCACCAGCGTGGCGCCCTCATCGACACTGCCGCCGACGCCTCGCACCCAGGGCACCACCTGCAGCGCATGGCTTTCGGCCGCGCCGATCACACGGACAAGGCCGCTGCGGGCCTGCGCCGGCACCCGCACCGAAAGCCGCGTGCCCGTGCCGTCCGCCTGCCCCTGGCGGGTGACGGTGCCGACCACGCCGGTGGCGCTCACCGCCTCGAACTGCACCAGCGTATTGCTGGTGAAGCCGTTGCCCACCAGCGTAATGGTTTGGCCGGCATTGGCCGCAGCGCCGGCCGTGCCGGTGGCAACGCCGTAGCCGGGCGCGGAGCCAAGCAGCCCGGAAAACTGCACCGGCGTTGCGGCGGACATGGTGGTGGAGGGAATCTCCGCGTAGCCGCCGGCGGTGGTGATGCGGATCGGCCCGTCGAGCGCCAGCGGCGCGGTCAGGGTGTACTGGCCGTTCTTGTTGCCCACCACCTCCGCACCGTCGCCGGCGGCGTAGTAGTAGTAGGCGGTCGCGTCCACGCGCGTGTCGGCGATCGTGCTGCCACCCACCGTGATGGTGCTTGCGCCTTCGATGAAGCCGCTGCCGAACAGGTCGAAGCTGCTGTCGCTGCCCGGGCGGCCATTGGCCGTGCCGGTGAGCGT
>JAIXTK010000318.1 GCA_027483995.1 Acetobacteraceae bacterium | reverse complement strand
CGCATCACCTCGGATTCGTAGGTGTTGAGGCGGCAGCCGAAGGTGAGGATGTCGACGGTCATCCGGGGTAGCTGGCGAGGTCGATGGTGCCGCGGAAGCTGGTGGTGACGGGGCCGGTCATCAGCACGTGGCCGTCTTCGCGCCATTCCATGTCGAGCAGGCCGCCATCGGCCTCGATGGTGGCGCGGCGGCCGGTGAGGCCGCGGCGGGCGGCGTTGACGATGGTGGCGCAGGCGCCGGAGCCGCAGGCGAGGGTGAGGCCGGCGGCGCGTTCCCAGACGCGCAGGCGGATGCGGGTGGGGGATTGGATTTCCGCGAAGCCAATGTTCGCGCGGGCGGGGAAGATGGGGGCGGTTTCGAGGGCGGGGCCGAGGGATTCGATGGGCAGGGCCATCACATCCGGCACGAAGAAGGTAGCGTGGGGGTTGCCCATGGAGCAGGCGGCGGGGTCTGCCACCGGGCCGAGGGACAGCGGGAGGTGGAGGGTGTCGGTTTCGTGGGCCAGGGGGATGTCCTGCCAGGACAGGCGGGCGGGGCCCATGTCGACCTGCACGCGGCCATCTTGGAGGAGGCGGCTGGGGAGGAGGCCGGAGATGGTTTGGATGGTGATCTCCGGGCGGCCGGTTTCGGCGGCGAGGAGGGAGACGACGCAGCGCGTGGCGTTGCCGCAGGCGCCGGCCTCCGAGCCGTCGGGGTTGCGGATGCGCATGAAGGCATCCGCGCTGGAGCCCGGGGGCGGGGGTTCGATGACGATGAACTGGTCGCAGCCGATTCCGGTGCGGCGGTTGGCGATGGCGGCGGCCCGGGTGGGGGTGAGGCCGAGCGTGCGGGCGCGTTCATCGAACACGACGAAGTCGTTCCCGGCACCGTGCATCTTCAGGAAGGGTGTTTCCATGCGCGGGGTTATATGGGGCTGCGCGTGTGCGGCAAAGCGCGCGGCTTGCATGGCGGGGGGCGGATCGGTATATGCCCGCCTTCGTCTGTGGGTCCGGGCCTGTGTGGGCATGCCCGGCCGCGACGGCTGCGTTCGGCAGCGACGATAGAAGGAGATGCAAATGCCCAAGATGAAGACGAAGTCTTCTGTGAAGAAGCGCTTCAAGATCACCGCCACCGGCAAGGTGCTGGCGGGCCCCGGCAACAAGCGCCACGGGCTGATCAACCGTCCGCAGAAGATGAAGCGCCAGGGGCGCGGCAGCCAGACGCTGACCCATGCTGACGGGCTGACCGTCAAGCAGTGGGCGCCGTACGGTCTGGGTTGAGGGAGCGCTAGCACATGGCACGCGTCAAGCGGGGCGTAACAACGCACGCCCGCCACAAGAAGGTTCTCGATGCCTCCAAGGGCTTCGTGGGCCGTTCGTCCACCAATTATCGCATTGCGCTGGAGCGGCTGGAGAAGTCCCTTCAGTATGCCTACCGCGATCGCAAGGTGAAGAAGCGCGATTTCCGCAGCCTGTGGATCCAGCGCATCAACGCCGCGGTGCGTGAGCACGGCATGACCTATTCGAAGTTCATCGCGGCGCTGAAGGCGAGCGGGATCGAGATGGACCGCAAGGTTCTGGCCGCCATCGCCTATGACGATCCCACCAGCTTTGGTGAGATCGTGAAGAAGGCGCAGGCCGCCCTGGCCTGATCGCGTCCCGCAAGGGATACCGATCGTGACGTGAAGGGCTGCCCGCGCGGGGCGGCCCTTTTTCGTGTGCGACTAGACCATGATCCGCGCTGACAGACGCGCGGATCATGGTCTAGGTCTTTGTTTGATCGCGTGATTCACGCCTCCGGCGATTCCGCCTTCGACGATCACGCTTCAGCTCCGGACGAGGCTCATGACCGACGATCTTCTCGCCCTCAAGACCGAAACCGATGCCGCCCTGGCCGCCGCCGGCGATCTGCGCGCCTGGGATGCGGTGCGCGTGGCCGTGCTGGGCCGCAGCGGTTCGCTGACGGGGTTGCTCAAGGAACTGGGCAAGGTGGCGCCCGAGGAGCGGCGTGCGCGCGGGGCGGCGCTGAACGAGCTGAAGGAGGCGCTGACGGCGGCGATCGACGCGCGGCGCGCCTCGCTGGAGGAAGCGGCGCTGGAGGCGCGGCTGGCGAGCGAGCGGCTGGACGTGACGCTGCCGCCGCGACTTGCCCCCACCGGGCTGATCCATCCGATCAGCCGGACGATGGAGGAGATGGCGGCGATCTTCGGCGCCATGGGCTTCGCCATCGCCGAGGGGCCGGATATCGAGGATGACTGGCGCAATTTCGGCGCGCTGAACATTCCGGCGCATCATCCGGCGCGGCAGGACATGGATACGTTCTACGTGCCCGGCATTGATGCCGATGGGCGCCAGCGGGTGCTGCGCACGCATACCTCGCCGGTGCAGGTGCGCACGATGCTGAACCAGGCGCCGCCGATCCGGGTGATCGTGCCCGGGCGCACCTATCGCGCCGACCACGATGCCACGCACTCGCCGATGTTCCACCAGGTGGAGGGGCTGGTGATTGATCGCGGGATCACGCTGGGGCACCTCAAGGGCTGCCTGATCGATTTCCTGCGGGCGTTCTTTGGCATCACCACGCTGCCGGTGCGGTTTCGCTCCAGCTATTTCCCGTTCACCGAGCCTTCGATGGAGGTGGATATCGGCTGGAACCGCAAGACCGGCGAGTTGGGCGGCGGCGGGGACTGGCTGGAGATCCTGGGCAGCGGGATGGTGCACCCGAAGGTGCTGGCCAATTGCGGGATCGATCCGCGCGAATGGCAGGGGTTTGCGTTCGGCATGGGGATCGAGCGGGTGACGATGCTGAAGCACGGCATCCCCGATCTGCGGCCGTTCTACGAAAGCGATATCCGCTGGCTCAGGCACTACGGGTTCAGTGCCCTGGCGCCGGCGATGCTCCACGAGGGGGTGTGAGACCATGAAGTTCCCCCTTTCCTGGCTGAAGACGCATCTGGAGACGGATGCCTCCTTGGATGAGATCACCACGGCGCTGACCAATATCGGGTTGGAGCTGGAGGGCGTGGAGAATCGCGGCGCGGCGCTGGCGCCGTTCGTGGTGGCGCATGTGGTGGAAGCGGTGCAGCACCCGAATGCCGATCGGCTGCGGGCCTGCAAGGTGGATACCGGCAACGGCATCGTTTCCGTGGTGTGCGGGGCGCCGAATGCGCGCACCGGCATGAAGGGCGTGTTCGCGCCGCCGGGCAGCTACATCCCGGGTACGGCGGTCACGCTGAAGGTGGGCGAGATTCGCGGCGTGGAAAGTGCCGGGATGCTGCTCTCCTACCGGGAGATGGGGCTGGGCGAGGACCATTCGGGGATCGTGGAACTGGATGAGTCCGCCCCCGTCGGCATGGCCTATGCCGAATGGGCCGGGCTGGATGACCCCGTGATCGAGATCGCGGTGACGCCGAACCGGGGCGATGCGCTTTCGGTGCGTGGCGTGGCGCGGGACCTGGCGGCGGCCGGGCTGGGCACGCTGGTGCCGTTTGCGCCTGCCCGCGTGCAGGGCCATGGGCCGAGCGCGGTGGATTGGGCGATCGAGATGCCGCTGGCCTGCCCCTGGGTGCTGGGCCGGACCATTCGCGGCGTGAAGAACGGGCCGAGCCCGAAATGGCTGCAGGAGCGGCTGG